>JADCGX010000234.1 GCA_020248785.1 Burkholderiales bacterium
GCCAGCAGCGCTACGAGGAGCAGCAGCGCCAACGCAGCATCGCCGCACTCAAACGCCGCGCCGCTGCGCTGGGATTCCAGATCAACCCCGTGGGAACGGCCGCATGAAATCAGCCGTCCTCAGTTTTGTTTCTTAAGAGAGGCGTTCGCTGGCCCAACGGCGGAGGAGACCGTAGATCGCAATGCGCGGAGCGCGCTTGCTGAACGAATCGCCAGCATCGCCAACGGCTCAAACCACCCCGCCGAGAGCTTTGCAAAGACTCTATCATGGGCTGGATGCGATCGAGGACGCGCGCGATCCTTTAACTTGCAAGTGCAGGCTCAACAACCAAGCCGTGCCGCCCACCGAGCAAGATCGTCCACCGCCTGCCTGTACTGACTGCTGGCCTGCAACCGGTCGATCGACAGGGCAGCACCGCGAGGCTGCATGCGAGCCCGGCGCTCCTCAAAGCCCGGGCTGCTGCTCCAGCGCAGGCCATGGAGCAAGGCGTCGGCCTGTTGCGGGCTGTTGCACACCAGGACAAAGTCGCAGCCGGCGTCGATCGCCATCTGCCCGGCATTGACCACGCTGCCCGCGATCTTTGCGCCCTCCATGGTGAGATCGTCGCTGAAAATGGCGCCGGTGAAGCGAAGCTCGCTGCGCAGAATGTCGCCAAGCCAACGCTTGGAAAAGCCAGCGGGCAGGCGATCCACCTGCGGATAGATGACGTGCGCCGGCATCACGCTGGCCAAGGTGGCGCCGAGCCAACCATATGGGGCCATGTCGTCGGCTGAAATGGCGCCGAGCTCGCGCTCGTCGGTCGGCTCGTGCGTGTGCGAATCAGCCTCCGCCCAGCCGTGCCCCGGAAAGTGCTTGCCGCAATTGGCCATGCCGGCGAGCGCCATGCCATGGCACAACTGGCTGGTGAGCAGGGTGACCACGCGCGCATCGGAGTGCAACGACCGATCGCCGATGACGCCGCTGCGCCGCCACGCCAGGTCGAGCACCGGCGCAAACGTGAGATCCACTCCAAAGGCGCGCAACTCCGAGGCCATCACGAAGCCGGCCGAGGCGGCCGTGCGGCAAGCCAGCAGCACATCCTCGTCCCACAAGCGTCCCAGTTCGGCCATGGCCGGAATGCGCGTGAACGGCGCCTCGCGAAAGCGTTGCACGCGCCCGCCCTCGTGGTCCACCGCGATGATCAGCGACGGCTCGCGCAGCGCGTGGATCTCGGCGGTCAACTCGGCCAGCTCAGCCGGATTGCGATAGTTGCGCGCAAACAGGATGACCATGCCCACCAGGGGATGGCGCAGGCGGTCGCGATCGGCCGCGGTCAGTCGCGGGCCTTCGACATCCAGGACAACGGGTCCAGGCACCGGTACTCCTCAATCGGTTTCGGCGATCGCATACGCCATCGCCATGCTGCGCTCATCGGTGAGCGACACGTGCAGCCGCAGCGTGCGTGACTCGGCAAACGCCTTGAGCGCACCATGCAACTGCACGACCGGCTTGCCGCCCGCTTGGTTGACGATCTCGGCACTGCGCCAGCTCATCGGCATCCGCATGCCGAGTCCGAGCGCCTTGCTGATGGCCTCCTTGGCGGCGAAGCGCGTCGCGAGAAACGCAATGCCCCGCCGATGGCTGCGCGCACGCCGCTGGGCGTAGCGCTGCAGCTCTTCAGGGCCGAGGATGCGCTGCACGAAGCGCTCGCCATGGCGGGCCACGGCGGCCTCAATGCGCTCGATCTCGATCAGATCGGTGCCAATGCCGACAATCACCGCCCTGCCCCGGCCTTGCGAATCTCCGCCAGATACAGCCCCACGGTCCGGCTCATGCCGAACTCGAGTGCATCGGCCGTGAGCGCGTGGCCGATCGACACCTCCCGCACACCGGGCACCGTGGCCAGGAAGGGCGCGAGGTTGTCGCGGTTCAGGTCGTGGCCGGCGTTGACACCAAGGCCGCTGGCCAGGGCCGCTTCGGCGGCCGCCTTGTAGCGCGCCAGTTCAGCGGACTGCGCGCCGGTGCCGAACAACTGCGCATACGGCTCCGTGTAAAGCTCGATGCGATCGGCACCCAATGCACGCGCCAGCGACATCGCCTCGGGCGAAGGGTCCATGAAGAGACTGACCCGCACGCCAAGCGCGCGTGCCTCCTCGATGAACGGCCGCACCCGCTCGCCATCACGTGCGAGGTCCCAGCCGTGGTCCGAGGTGGCCTGCCCCGTCTCGTCCGGCACGAAGGTGCATTGGTGCGGGCGCACCGCGCGTACGAAGTCCATCAGGTTGTGGAAGGGATTGCCTTCGATGTTGAACTCGCATGCAGGCCAGGCCTTCATCAAGGCGGCCAGCTCGTGCACGTCGAGCGCGCGGATGTGGCGTGCGTCGGGACGCGGATGTACGGTGATGCCATCGGCCCCCGCCTCCAGGGCGATCTGCGCCAGACGCATGACGCTGGGAATGCCGAGGTTGCGCGTATTGCGCACCAGTGCGACCTTGTTCAGATTGACGCTCAGGGCGGTCATGTTCAGCGGCGCGTCAGGTGTCGAGGGCTTCGGTTTCGAGCGCGCGCAGGTCTTGCAGGATGCGGCGCGTGTTCAGGGGCTGGCCATTCAAATGGTAACGAATCAGTTGCCGCAGCAGCGACTTGGCCTGCTGCGCCGCCTGCGGCTGAGTGAAGTCGCGCACCGCCATGGCCTGCACGGTGGCTCCACGCACGCTCAGTTCATCCGGCGCATCGGTCTGGAGCCAACCGCGCTGGCTGTCCACGTGATACCACTGCATGGCGTCGATCGCCGCGCCATCGGCACCGTGGTCCAGCGGCGGCAGGTAGCCCATCTCCCGCAGCAGATCCATCTCAAACCCGCGCAGGCAGGCCTGTTGCGCGCCACCGTGCGCAAGCGTTCGCAAGGCGCCGATATAGCCCCGGAACAACTGCTCATGTGCATCACCGCGCACGAGCAGACGTACCAGCAACTCGTTCAGGTAGAACGCCGCGAACAGTCCGTCGCCGCGCAGTGGCGCCAGCCCACCCAGCCACTCCACGCGCACCAGCGACTTGATCTCGTTGCGGCCGCTCCAAGAAAGCGACAGCGGGCAAAACGGATCGAGCAGGCCACGAAAGTGCGAGGTCGGCCGCTTGGCACCGCGCGCGACCAGCGCCATGCGCCCATGGTCGCGCGTGAACACGTCGACGATGAGGCTGGTCTCGCGCCAGGCATAGGAGTGCAGCACGAAGCCCGGCTGCTGATCCACGCGCGCGTCACTGCCGCGCCGGCGCGCCGGCTTTGCGGCCTCCGTCATGCCCGCTCACTCATACCCGAGGCTGGCGAGCTGTCCCGCGTCATCGCTCCAGCCGCGACGCACGCGCACGTGCGTCTCCAGGTGCACGGCCTTGTCCAGGAGCTTGGCGATGTCCAGGCGCGCCAGCCGGCCGATCTCGCGCAGTTTGGCCCCGCCCGCGCCGATCACGATGCCCTTGTGCGATTCACGCTCAAGGAGGATGGTCGCGATGATCTCCACTCGCGCCTCGGTCTCGGTCCAGCGCTCGATGATCACGGCAATGCCGTAGGGCAGCTCGTCGCCAAGCAGGCGAAACGCCTTCTCGCGGATCAGCTCGCTAGCAAGGAAGCGCACGGGCCGGTCCGTGAACTGCTCGGCCGCGAACAAGGGCTCCGCCTCGGGCAGCAGCTTGGCGACGGCCTGCAGCAGATCGTCCAGTTGACGGCCGCGCTCGGCGCTGACCGGGACGAGAGCGGCAAACGGATGCTTCTGCGCTGAGAGAGCCAGCAGTGGCAGCAGCTTGTCGCGCTCGGTCAGCTCGTCGGTCTTGTTCACCGCGAGCACGACGCGGCTTTGCGTCGCCTCGTCGATCTTCGGCAGCAGCGCCAGCACCGCTTCGTCCTGCGAGGTCCAGCCGCGTACGGCCTCGATCACGAGCACGATCGCGTCGACCTCGCCCAACGCGCGGCGCACCGACTCGTTCATGCGCCTGGTCAGCAAGGACTTGTGCTGCCGCTGGAAGCCCGGCGTGTCGACGAAGATGAACTGGCGGGTGGATGGCGCCTCGCCCTGGGTCAGGACACCCAGCACGCGATCACGCGTGGTCTGCGGCTTGCGCGAGGTAATGGAGACATGTTCGCCGACGAGCGCGTTCAGCAGCGTGGACTTGCCGACGTTCGGCCGCCCCACGATGGCAACGAGACCGGTGTGCGCGGTGCTCACGGGCGGGTGCCAACGGGTGCGGAACCCTCGACCTCCCGCGTCGACGGTTCCTTGTCCTGCGCCTTATCCTGCGCTTTGTCTTGGGCCTTGTCTTGCGACTTGTCGAGGTGCTTCTCGGCCTTATCAGCAGTCTTGTCGGCGGCCTTGTCGGCGCCCTTTTCCGTCGGCTTGTCAGGGAACTTCTCGCTCGCCTTCTCGGCGGGCTCCGCGGGCTTGTCGGCCTTCGCTGCCTTGCGCTCGAGCTCGATCGCCTTGGCCCTGGCCCGCTCAGGCTCGACGTCGACGCGCGGCGCATCGGCCTCGGCCGTCGTCTTGCGCTTGGCCCGCCGCGCCGCCTGCAGAGCCGTTTGCGCCGTTTCGAAGGCAAGCTTGGCCGCGTTCTGCTCGGCCGCGCGACGGCTACGGCCGGTGCCGCGGACGCTGATCTCGAGCTTCGGGATTGCGCACTCGACCTCGAACTCCTGGTTGTGCGCGGCGCCACGCGTCTCGACAACGGAGTAAAGCGGTAGCGGCAAGCGCTTGCCCTGAAGGTACTCCTGCAGCAACGTCTTGCTATCCTTGCCGAGTGTCTTGGGATCGACGTGCTTCAGAATCAGCTCGAACTGCCGACTGATGGCCTCGCGCGCCGGTTCGAAGCCGCCATCGACCATCACGGCCCCGAAAATTGCCTCGACCGTGTCTGCGAGGATCGACGGCCGGCGAAAGCCGCCGGACTTCATTTCGCCCTCGCCGAGCCGCATGAACTCACCCAGCCTCAGCGTCTCTCCAATGTCGGCGAGCGATGACTGCTTGACGAGATTGGCGCGCAGACGCGACAAATCACCCTCGTTCAGCCGCGCGTACTTGGCAAACAGAAGTTGCGCGATGGTGCAGTTGAGCACCGCATCGCCGAGGAACTCGAGCCGCTCGTTGTGAACCGCGCCGTGGCTGCGGTGCGTGACCGCCTGTTCCAGCAAAGCCCGGGTGGCGAAGCGGTACCCAAGGCGCTCTTCAAGCGCCGCCAAGTCCATGCTGGACACCCTGCGCTGTCGCCATTAAGGCACGCTCTTGCCGGGGCGATCGCTCGAGGTCCCGGCAAAGTCGATCACCAGCCGCACGTTGTCGAGCAGCCGGACCTGGTAGGAGTACGCGTAGGAAATGACGACGCGTTCATTGTCCTTGGTGATGTCGAGATCTTTGCTGGAAATCGACTTGATGTCGTTGATGACCGCGTGACGGTCGAAGGCCTCGCGGATCTGCGCCACCGTGCTGCCCTCGTTCTTGATCTTCTGAATCGCGCGTTCGACGGCGATGTACTCTGACACGGCCGGCACCAGCTTGGCGCCAATGAGCAGCAGGACAACGATGATCAGGCCAAAAAAGATCAGCCCGACAATCGACATGCCGCGCTGCCGCGGCGGCAGTGCACCGTGCTTCATCACGATCCTCTAGTCAAAACGCCCGACGCGGTCAAACGAAGGAACCCAACCTCTGAGAGTCAGCCAGATGAAAAACGCACGGCCGACGATGTTTTCGTCCGGCACGAACCCCCAGTACCGGCTGTCCTCGCTGTTGTCCCGATTATCGCCCATGACGAAATAGTGGCCGGACGGAACCGTACAGCTGACACCCTCCTGGCTGTAGCGACAGGCGTCGGGGTGCGTATGCTGCAGCGCCCGAACGACGAAGCCGGGTCCCTCGGACATGATGATCCGATGCTGCTTTTCGCCCAGCTTTTCGCTGAACTGCCGGTAACTCTGTAGTCGGGACTCGTCCAAGTACCGCTCAAGCGGAGTGGTTGCCACCACCTGCCCGTTGATCCGTAGTTCCTTGTTCACGTAATCAACCCGGTCGCCGGGCAGTCCCACGACCCGCTTAATGTAGTCTTGGCTCGGATTGTGCGGAAAGCGGAAGACGATCACGTCTGCCCGCTTGGGATCACCGACCTGGACGATCTTCTTGTTGATGACCGGCAGCCGGATCCCGTAGTTGAACTTGTTCACCAGGATGAGATCGCCAATCTCGAGCGTCGGCAGCATCGACCCCGATGGAATACGAAATGGCTCGAACAAGAACGAGCGCAGCACGAACACCAGCAGGATCACGGGGAAGAAGCTCGCCGTGTACTCCATGTACCAGGGCCGGCGGGTGGCGTTTTCGCGTAGCGCGGCGCGCTCCCGCGCCAGCGCCTCGGCGGACATCCCCACGCGATTTGCATTGCGTGCATCGAACTCGGCCACGGCCTTGTCCGCCGCGAGCACCCGTTGCTTGCCAAGCCAAAGGACATCGATCAGCCAGGCGATGAAGCTCACCACCAGCAGGAGGAACAGGATCAGGGCGAAGTTCATGGGCGTTCGTCTACTTTTCGTCCACCTGCAGGATCGCGAGGAAGGCCTCCTGGGGGATCTCCACCGTGCCCACCTGCTTCATGCGCTTCTTGCCGGCCTTCTGCTTTTCGAGCAGTTTCTTCTTGCGCGTGATGTCGCCGCCGTAGCACTTTGCGAGCACGTTCTTGCGCAGGGCCTTCACGTTCTCGCGGGCGATGATGTTGGCACCGATGGCGGCCTGGATCGCCACGTCGTACATCTGCCGCGGAATAAGCTCGCGCATCTTGGCCGCGATCTCGCGGCCCCGGCTCTGCGAATTGGAACGGTGCACGATCACGGACAGCGCATCGACTCGATCGCCGTTGATCAGGATGTCGACCTTGACCACGTCGGCCACCCGGTAGTCCTTGAACTCGTAGTCCATCGACGCGTAGCCGCGCGACAGCGACTTCAGCCGATCGAAGAAGTCGAGCACCACCTCGGCCAGCGGCAGGTCATAGGTCAGGTGCACGTTGCGGCCGTGGTAGCTCATGTTGGTCTGCACGCCACGCTTGCCCGTGCATAGCGTGATGACGCTGCCCACGTACTCCTGCGGCAGGAACACCGTGAGGCTCACGATCGGCTCACGGATCTCCTCGATTTTCGCGGGCTCAGGCATTTTCGACGGGTTCTCCACGTCGATCACGGAACCATCACGCAGCACCACCTGGTAAACCACCGAAGGCGCGGTGGTGATCAGATCCATGTCGTACTCGCGCTCGAGCCGCTCCTGCACGATGTCCATGTGCAACAGCCCGAGGAAGCCGCAACGGAAGCCGAATCCGAGTGCCTGGCTCACCTCCGGCTCGAAGTGCAACGCCGCGTCATTGAGCTGCAGCTTGGTCAGCGCGTCGCGCAGCGCCTCGTACTGATTGGCCTCCACCGGATACAGGCCAGCGAAGACCTGCGACTTGACTTCCTTGAAGCCCGGCAGCGCCTTAGCCGCGGGCTTACGTTCGTGAGTGACCGTGTCGCCCACACGTGCGTCGCGCAGCTCCTTGATGCCGCTGATGACAAAGCCCACCTCGCCGGCGCTCAACTGCTCGCGGCCACGCGACTTGGGCGTGAACACGCCGACCTGCTCCACCAGGTGCGTGGCCCCCGTGGCCATGAGCAGGATCTTGTCCTTGGGCTTGATGACGCCGTTGACGACCCGCACCAGCATCACCACGCCGACGTAGTTGTCGAACCACGAGTCGATGACGAGCGCCTGAAGTGGCGCCTCGGGACTGCCCTTTGGCGCGGGCACGCGCTCGATTATGCACTCGAGGATTTCGTCGATGCCCATGCCGCTCTTGGCGCTGGCCAGCACAGCGTCGTGAGCGTCGATACCGATGACGTCCTCGATCTCTTCTTTAGCGCCGTCCGGATTGGCCTGCGGCAGGTCCATCTTGTTCAGGACCGGCAGCACCTCGACGCCCAGTTCGATCGCCGTGTAGCAGTTGGCCACCGTTTGCGCTTCCACGCCTTGCGAGGCATCCACCACCAGCAGTGCCCCCTCACAGGCCGACAGCGAGCGGCTCACCTCGTAGCTGAAGTCAACGTGGCCCGGTGTGTCGATCAGGTTGAGGTTGTAGCGCTGTCCGCTTTGGCTCAGGTACTCGAGCGAGGCGGTCTGCGCCTTGATCGTGATGCCGCGCTCGCGCTCCAGGTCCATCGAGTCGAGCACCTGCGCCTCCATCTCGCGGTCCGACAGGCCGCCACAGCGCTGGATCAGGCGATCTGCGAGCGTCGACTTGCCGTGGTCGATGTGGGCGATGATGGAAAAGTTGCGGATGTGCTGCATCAGTCAGTCGACGGGCTGCTTCACGGGTGGCATGGACACCACGGCATGAAGGCCGGAATCGCAAAAGCATGGAGCCGCGCATGCCGGGCCCGGAAAACACAAGGGGTAGGTTCTCCACCTACCCCTTGTGTCGCCTGTCGGTTTCTCGCAAGTGCGTGTCGCAGGTGCATGCGGGCTCAGATTGTACCCGGCACCCGCCCCCGCCCCGCCTGCCGACTACTGACGGTCCTGCGGGCGGATGACGATGAACTGGCTGCGCTCGCCCCGCCGCACCAGCAGTACCACGTTGCGCTTGGGATCAAGCTTGGCCACCGCCTCGTTGAACTGGCGCGCGTTGGCCACTTCAACGTTGTTCAGTGCCACGATGACGTCGCCCTGGCGCAGGCCAACCCGGGCGGCGGCTCCCTCGACCGCGTCGACCTGGACACCGCTCTTCAGACGCATTTCCTTCAGGCGATCCGGGCTCACGTCGGTCACCGTCAGGCCCAGGGCATTGGCGGTCCCTGGCGTCGGACGCTGCTCACCGCGGCGTGCCTGCGGCTGATCTGGCGCCATCTCTGCCACGGTCACCTGCAGCTCGACCTGCTTGCCCTTGCGCCAGACCACCAGCGGCACACGTGAGCCAGGCTTCGTCCCGCCGACGATGCGCGGCAAATCGGACTCGCGCTCGATCGGCTTGTTGTCGAAGCGCAGGATCACGTCACCCGGCTCGACACCGGCCTTCTCGGCCGGCAAACCCTGCTCGACGCTGGACACCAGCGCGCCTTGCGGCCGCGGCAGACCGATGCCCTCGGCGACCTCGCGCGTCACCGTGCCGATCTCCACACCGATGCGACCGCGGATTACCCGGCCCTGGCCGCGCAACTGCTCGCCAACACGGCTGGCCTCATCGATGGGAATGGCAAACGAGATGCCGGCGAAGGCGCCCGACGTAGTGAAGATCTGCGAGTTGATGCCCACCACCTCGCCCTGCATGTTGATCAGCGGCCCGCCCGAGTTGCCCGGGTTCACCGCCACGTCGGTCTGGATAAAGGGCAGGTACTCGCCAGTCTCACGCGCCTTGGCGCTCACAATGCCAGCAGTCACGGTGTTGTCCAGGCCGAACGGTGAACCGATCGCCACGACCCACTGGCCTACACGCAGCTTCTGTGGATCGCCAATCTTGACGAATGGCAGCGCAGTCGCGTCGATCTTGACGATCGCCACGTCGGTACGCCGGTCGGCGCCAATGAGCTTGGCGCGAAACTCGCGACGATCCGGCAGCGTGACGATGATTTCATCCGCGCCCTGCACGACGTGGGCATTGGTCATGATGAAGCCGTCGGCAGACAGGATGAAGCCAGAGCCCACGCCGCGCGGCATCTCGCGCCCGCGCGGTCCGGGAACGTTCGGCCCGGGCCGCTGCTGTGGCCCTGGTTGCGGGAAAAAGCGGCGGAAAAATTCATAGAACGGGTCGTTCTCATCCATGTCCGGCGGCATGCCGGGCGGCACGGCCCCACCGCTGCCCACACGTGCCGTGGTACGGATGTTCACCACGGCCGGCGCCACGCGCTCGGCCAGATCGGCGAAGTCGGGCAAGGTGACCGTGGCAGCCGGCGGGACCGCCGGGACCGCCTGGGCATGTACGGAAAACGGCACGACGGCAATGGCGGCGGCAGCAAGCGCACTGGCTAGCGCTCCGCGCGCAGGAGCGTGAACGAGGGTCATGTTGCGATCCTTCTGTGTTCTTCTGGGGAGACCGCTTAGCGCGCTGGCTTCGATTCCAGCGCTGCGGGATTTGCGTTATTGATGACTCCATGGGCCACGGCCTTGGCCGTGGCGGGCGGCACTTCGCCCACGACGGTGACCATCGTATCGCCCAGACGGCGCGTGTAGCCGCTCAGCGAACCATGCGAGTGTGCAAGATCGTTGGTCACCTGATTGCCGCCGCCAACCTCGATGAACACCGACAGCGTGGCCAGGCCATCAGAAAGGACAGCCTGCAAGGTCGACCGCTGCGCATCCGGCGGGCCCATGCGCCGCTCCACCTCGCGCAGCTTGCGAAACCCAGGCGGTGCGCTGATAGTCCAGCCGAGCCGCGCCAAATCGGCCGGCCTGTGTTCGCTGCGATCGACCCTCCAGCCGTCGGTCGACCACGAGGGCCGCAGCAGCGCCCGGTCGATGCGCTCATTGATCCGCACATCGGTAAACGCCATCTGCTCAATCGGCTCGCCGCGCTGGTCCAGGGTTTGGGTGCGCAGAAGCAGACCGCTGGCCGGTTCCACACAAAGGCGATGGCCATAGCGCATGGCATCGCGCGGCTCCAGCACGAGCACCTGGCAATCCACGCCCGCCACCCGCTCGACCGTCTCGAGCCGCAGCGCGTAGTGCTCAAGGATCTCCCGTGGGGCGCCGCCCCCGAGCGACGGAAAGGTCTCCCCGGGCATGGCGCGTTCGATCAGCACACGCCGGGCCTCAGGGATGAGGCAATGCACCTCGGTGTCCTTGCGGATGAACTCGCGCGGCTTGCCGTCGAGCATCTGCAGCCGCTCGTGTGAGGACGTGCCGTCCCACAGATGCACGATACGGGAGCTGCGCATGGCCCCACCTTGTTGGTATACCACCGTACCGGCAAAGTTCACACGCTGGGCCGCCGCCTGGATGGCCTGCAGCCATTGCGCCTCGGTGCGTGCCGGCGGATTGCCGCCCGTATCGCGCGAAGACTGCGCTGCCGCTGACGAGCTGACAGCCAGCAGGAGCAGCCAGCACCAGGCCAGGGTCAATGGACAGGATGCGCCGCCGGAGCCGCGCACAGACGCCACGGCCACCATTGTCAGCGCTCAGGCAGGACCGTCGTGGTGCGCAGGTACGGCGTGGTGCGGGCCATGCCGACACCGCCGCCCAATTCGCGGTGCGCCGCGATGTACAGATCCATGTGCGGCGGCGGCTTGATGGCCACACGTGTACCGCTGGCAGGCCCCGCCGCCAGAGCCGGCAGAGCCGGCAGAGCAGCGACCGTCGGCGCCTGCTGCGCAAGCTGCGGACCCTCGGCCACACCCCCGCGCAGGACAGGCAGAGCAACCACCGTGAGCATGGCCGCAGCGGCAGCCACAGCGGCACCGGGCAGCATGACGCGTGTCACCAGGCGACGGTTGCTGCGCGGTCGCGCAATGATGGCCGGCTCGTCGGTCAGGGCCGCGGCAACGCGCGCGGTGAAACAGTCGGAATGGAACGCCGCGACCTCGCTCGAACGCATCGCATCGCCGGCCGCGTGCCACAGCACCCAATCGGTGCGCACCGTGTCGCTCACCGCCCACTCGCGCAGGCAGGCGGCAATCATGGCGTTGTCAGCCTCACCGTCCATCAGGCAGGACCAGCGCTGACGCGCATCGTCGCGCGCTTGCTGGGTCTCGTTGCTCAACATGGTGCTCACCTTTACACTGGTCATCGTGTCCTCACACCTCACCAACGCTTGTCCTTGGTCGTGCCCAGCAGGGGCCGCAGCTCGCTCGCGATCGCCTCGCGGGCGCGAAAGATACGCGAACGGACCGTGCCGATCGGGCAGTTCATGGACTCAGCGATCTCCTCGTAAGATAATCCTTCCAGCTCGCGCAGCACGATCGCCGTGCGCAGATCCTCGGGCAATTTCTCGATCGCCCGGTTGACCGCCTCGCCCACCTGGCGCGACTGCAACATCGACTCGGGCGTATTGACATCGCGCAACTGGTCCGCTTCGTCGAAATTCTCGGCGTCCTCGACATCCGTCTCGGTGGTCGTCGGCGCGCGCCGTCCCTGCGCCACCAGATGATTCTTCGCGGTATTGATGGCGATGCGGTACAGCCATGTGTAGAACGCGCTTTCACCCCGAAAATTCGGCAGCGCCCGGTAGGCCTTGACGAAGGCCTCCTGCGCCACGTCCTCGACTTCCGCCGGATCGCGAATCAGCCGCGACAGCAGGCGGAAGATCTTGCGCTGGTACTTCGCGACCAACAGCTCGAACGCCCGCTTCTCGCCGCGCTGCACACGCTCGACCAGAGCCTGATCGACTTCGCGTTCGCTCATCGGCACGGCCCCCGTCGTCCGCACAGGACATCGGTTACGGCTGTGACCGGGCCGCGGCGCAATAGTTCGCCGCCCGGCTTCGCGGCAAGGCAGCAAGTTGCACCACCGACGGGTTTCACTTTGCCTTTTTGCACTGGATCAAGCGGTCTCGATCTGCGCAGCCCGGCGGTCGACGTGCCACCGCACCACCGCGCTGAGGCGACGAAACCCTTCGGCCGGCAGGCTGTCACGCCAGACGACAAGGGTGGTGTCGCGCCCGCGCAGCACAACTGACAGCGGAGTCAGGGCCGCTGGACGCATCACCAGGGACTCGCCGGTTGCCGCGGTCGCGACCGTGATCGTACCGTCGGCACCGATGGTCAATGCCACCGCCCTGTGCGGTGTCCGGCGACCGCGCAGCAGCAGGCCGACCGCAAGCAGCGTGAGCACGAGGGCGGCAATCAGCAGAAAGAAGGCGGGGCTCAGGACATCGCGCTGCAGGACTGCGGCCACGGCCAGCAGGCCGGCGGTGAGCAGGCAAAGGCCCGCCGCGAGGCGCTGCAGGCGCCGGTAAAGACGCGACGGGACAACAGGCGCGCGGACGAGCAGCGGCTCAAACACGCCGGAAGACGAGGGTTCCGTTGGTGCCGCCGAAGCCGAAGGAGTTCTTCAGGGCGACATCGATCTTCATCTGCCGCGCCGTGTTGGCACAGTAGTCCAGATCGCACTCCGGGTCCTGATTGAAAATGTTGACGGTGGGCGGCGAGACCTGGTTGTACACGGCGAGCACGGTCACCACCGACTCCAGACCGCCGGCACCACCAAGCAGGTGGCCAGTCATCGACTTGGTGGAGTTCACGACCAGCCGGTCGGCCGCAACACCCAGGGCGGCACGGATCGCCTTGGTCTCGTTGATGTCGCCCAGCGGCGTCGAGGTGCCATGCGCGTTCAGGTAGCTCACCTCGTCGGCATTTACACCCGCGCTCGCGAGCGCGGCCAGCATGCAGCGCCGCGGGCCGTCCATGTCGGGCGCGGTCATGTGATAGGCATCGGCACTCATGCCGAAGCCCACGAGTTCGGCGTAGATGCGCGCGCCGCGCTTGCGCGCATGCTCGTACTCCTCGAGCACCATGACACCGGCGCCTTCGCCCATCACGAAGCCGTCACGATCGCGGTCCCAGGGACGCGAGGCGGAGGCCGGATCATCGTTGCGGGTCGACAGCGCCTTCATCGAGTCGAACCCACCGATGCCGAGCGGGCAAATGGTCGACTCAGCGCCTCCGGCGACCATGACATCTGCATCGCCGTGCTCGATCAGCCGCCCGGCGGCACCAATCGAATGCAGGCCCGTCGTGCATGCCGTGACAATCGCAAGGTTGGGACCCTTGAGCCCCAGCATGATCGACAGGTTGCCCGAGATCATGTTGATGATCGAGCCGGGGATCAGGAACGGCGAGATGCGACGCGGGCCGCGATTCATCAGCTCGCCGTGGTTATCCTCGATCATCGGGAGGCCGCCGATGCCCGAGCCCACCATGCAGCCGATGCGGTCGCGATTGGCGTCCGTGACATCGAGGCCAGAGTCCTTGACCGCCTGCATCGACGCGGCGATGCCGTAATGAATGAAGGTATCCATCCGGCGTGCCTCTTTTGGCGACATGTATGCGCCGACGTCGAAGCCTTTCACCTCACCGGCGATCTGGCAGCCGAAGTTGGTGACGTCGAAGCGCGTGATACGCGCGACTCCCGACCGGCCGGCTACCAGGTTGTCCCACGCGCAGGTGACGTCATTGCCCACGGGGCTGATGACGCCCAGTCCAGTGACGACGACCCGGCGCGGGCCCGGGCGGGCAGGAGCGACAGACATGGGGTGGAGGAGGACCGGCGGGAGGGCTGCGGCCGCAAGAAGCGCGGTCGCGATCGGCGGGAAGCGTCAGGCTTTCTTCAGGTGCGCGTTGACGTAGTCAACGGCTTGCTGCACGGTGCGGATCTTCTCGGCTTCTTCGTCCGGGATCTCGCACTCGAACTCGTCTTCAAGTGCCATAACGAGTTCGACTGTGTCCAGCGAGTCCGCGCCCAGGTCCTCGACGAAGGCGGACTCGTTCTTGATGTCCGCCTCATTGACGCCCAGCTGCTCGGCGACGATCTTCTTGACCCGCTGTTCGATGTTCTCCATGACTCCTCCTGGGAAAAATCCCGCAGATGACCGCTTCTCCGGCGACCGCAAGTCGCGGCGAAAAAATTGAAAAGCAGCGCGAAAAAGCGGCAATGATTCTAACAGAGCGCTTGATTGAAACCGCCCCACATCAAGCCGCCCCTTGGGGCCGCCTTGGACCGACGTCCAACAAGGCGTCACGACCGGTACGCGGGGGCACGCGCGGAACGCCGCCGCCGCCAGCCTAGACCATGAACATGCCACCGTTGACATGCACGGTGGCACCGCTCACATAGCTTCCCGCCGGAGAGGCCAGAAACGCCACCATGCAGGCGATATCCTCCGGCTGCCCAAGGCGCCCCAGCGGAATCTGCGCGAGCAAGGTCTGGGTCTGCTGATCCGTGAGCGCGCGGGTCATGTCGGTGTCGATGAAACCTGGCGCGATGCAATTGACGGTGATGCCGCGGCTGCCGACCTCGCGCGCGAGCGCGCGTGACATGCCGGCGACGCCGGCCTTGGCCGCCGCATAGTTGGCCTGGCCCGCGTTGCCCGAGCCGCCGACCACCGAGGTGATGTTGATGATGCGGCCGTGCTTGGCCCGCATCATCGAACGCAGCACAGCGCGCGACAGACGAAACACGGCCGACAGGTTGGTGTCGATCACGGCCGCCCAGTCCTCGTCCTTCATGCGCAGTGCCAGCGTGTCGCGCGTGATTCCGGCGTTGTTCACCAACACCGATAGCCTGCCGTGCGCCTTGACGATTTCATCGACCAGCGCGTCGCACGCGGCGGCGTCGGTCACATCCAGTTGTGCGCCACGACCACTGCCGCCCTTGTCCTTCAGGCGCTGCGTGATTGCCTGCGCGCCATCAGCAGTCGTCGCCGTGCCAATGACCGTCGCGCCAAGCGCCGCGAGCTGATCCAGGATCGCCCGACCGATGCCACGCGAGGCCCCCGTGAGCAACACCACTTCGCCGGCGAGCGCATCGGCTAGGAAGACGTTCTTCTGGTTCATGCGGCCTCCTTGAGTTTGGCCAGCGCGTCCTGTACCGAGGCAGGATCGAAGATCGCAAGACTTTCGAGCGTCGGCACGATGCGCCGTGTGAGACCCGACAACACCTTGCCGGGCCCGCACTCGACCACATGAGTCACGCCGCTTGCCGCCATCGCCCGGATGATCTCAGCCCAGCGCACCGGACCGGCGGCCTGACGCGCGAGCGCGTCGCGAATGCGCGCCGGGTCGGTCTCGGGCGCGACGTCGATGTTGTTGATGACCTCGAGTTGCGGTACCTGAATAGCGACGTCGCGCAGCCTATCGGCCAGCCGCAGGCTGGCCGGCTTGAGCAGCGAGGAGTGAAATGGTGCCGAGACCGCCAGTGTGACGGCCCGCTTCGCCCCCAGCGCCTTGGCCGCGTCGCATGCGCGCGCAACCGCTGCAACGTGACCGGCGATGACAACCTGGGACGGCGCATTAAAGTTCACGGCCTCCACCACTTCGTCCTGCGCCACCTGGGCGCACGCCTGGCGCACGGCCTCGTCGCTCAGCCCGAGGATGGCCGCCATGGTGCCGGTGCCCACAGGCACCGCCTCCTGCATCGCTTGCGCCCGAAAACGCACCAACCGAACCGCGTCCTCGAGCGTGAAGACGCCCGCGGCCGTCAGTGCGGTGTATTCGCCCAGGCTGTGACCGGCGACGACGCTGGGCGCTGGCCCCCCTGCCGCCTGCCAAGCGGCGTAGATCGCCAGGCCCGCGGTCAGCATGGCCGGTTGGGTGTTGACAGTGAGACCGAGGTCTTCGGCGGGACCCTGGGCGATCAGCACGGCCAGGTCCTGCCCCAGCGAACCGGAAGCGCGCGTCAACACTGCATCGACCGCGGCATTGCCGGCGAACGCGTCGAGCATGCCGACCGACTGGGAGCCCTGCCCGGGGAATACGAACGCAAGCTTCATCGTGGTGTTGTTCGTGACAGAAGAACGACGTCCGCTACATGCGCAGCAGCACAGAGCCCCAGGTGAATCCACCGCCGACGCCCTGCAGGACCACCGCCTGGCCCGACTGCACGCGGCCATCGCGCACGGCAAGGTCAAGCGCCAGCGGCACGCTGGCTGCCGAGGTGTTGCCATGGCGGTCGACGGTGGCGACGAGTCGCTCGTCCGATATGCCGAGCTTCTTGCAGGTGGCCGAGAGGATCCGCACATTCGCCTGGTGCGGGATCAGCCAGTCCACCTGCGCGGCCGTCATCCGCGCATCGGAAAGCACCTCGCGCGCGCTGCTGTCAAGCACATTGACCGCCAGCTTGAACACGGCCTGCCCATCCATGCGCAGGAACGGGTCACCGGTGATCTTGCCGCCATCGATGCGGCCCGCCGTGCACAGAATGCCCGCCTGGCTGCCGTCGGCATGCAGCCGCGCGGCGAGCACGCCTGGCGTATCGCTCGCCTCCAGGACGACTGCCCCGGCGCCGTCGCCGAACAGGACGCAGGTGGTGCGGTCGTTCCAATCGAGGATGCGCGAGAAGATCTCCGCGCCGATCACGAGCGCACGACGATGCGTGCCGCTGCGGATCAGCGCATCGGCCACCGTCGTCGCGTAAACGAAGCCGCTGCACACCGCCTGCACATCGAACGCAGCAGCGCCGACGTTGCCGAGGCGCGCCTGCACCAGGCACGCAGTGGAAGGGAAGGTCTGGTCCGGCGTCGAGGTCGCCAGAACGATGAGGTCAATCTCGCGCGCCGTCCGGCCGGCCGCGGCCAAGGCCTGCTGGGCTGCTTCGGTCGCAAGGTCTGCGGTGGACTGCCCCGGCGCCGCGATGTGGCGCTTGTGAATGCCCGTGCGGGCGACGATCCAGTCGTTGGAGGTCTCGATACCACGCTGCGCGAGGTCGGCAACGAGTTGATCGTTGCTGACCGCGCGCGCCGGAAGGGCTGCGCCAGTGCCAGTGACTTTCGAGTACAGGCGCGCCATCGTCAGGCCGCTGCAGCCCGTGGCTGATCGTTCGCAGGTTGGGGCTGCGCCGGCTCGGCATTCGGTTGGGCGCTCGGTTGGGCGGCCAGTTGGATCGCAAATGGCTGCATGGCCGCGATGGTGCGCTCGAGCAGACCATGCCGGGCCGCCTCGTAGCCGCGCCGGATCGCCTGTTCGAAGGCGTAGGCATCAGCCGAGCCGTGGCTCTTGATCACGATGCCGCGCAGACCGAGCAGGCTGGCGCCGTTGTAGCGCCGATGGTCCACGCGCCGTTTGAAGCGTGACAAGACCGGATACGCGAACACCGCGAGCGCCCTTGACAGCGGGCCGCGCGTGAACTCGTCCTTGATCATGCCGGCCAGCATTTGCGCCAGCCCCTCGGAGGCCTTGAGCGCAACATTGCCCACGAAGCCATCGCACACGACCACATCGGTCGTGCCCTTGTAGATGTCGTTGCCTTCCACGTTGCCATGGAAGTTGAGCGGGCTGGCGCGCAGCAGCTCAGCCGCGCGCTTTGCGACCTCATTGCCTTTGATGACTTCCTCGCCGATGTTCAGCAGGCCCACGGTCGGCCGCTCCTTCTCATCGATGGCCGCCACCAGCGAAGAGCCAAGGATTGCGAACTGCAAGAGGTGCTCGGCGGTGCAATCGACGTTGGCGCCGAGGTCGAGCATCGTGGTGGTGCCGCCCCTTTCGTTCGGCAGCACGGAGGCAATCGCCGGACGATCGATGCCGTCCAGCGTCTTGAGCACGAAGCGGGAAATGGCCATCAAGGCACCGGTGTTGCCGGCACTGACCACGACATCGGCCGCACCGTCCTTGACCAGGTTGATGGCCACACGCATGGATGAATTGCGCTTGCCGCGCAGCGCCTGCGCGGGCGGCTCGTCCATGGTCACTACCTCGTCGGCGTGCCGCACTTG
Organism: Burkholderiales bacterium; assembly: GCA_020248785.1. Classification (GTDB taxonomy): domain Bacteria; phylum Pseudomonadota; class Gammaproteobacteria; order Burkholderiales; family Burkholderiaceae_F; genus JALHMQ01. Next base: position 18,394 of record JADCGX010000234.1, read on the forward strand.
CACGCGGTCACGCAGGTCGGTGACGCGACCGATCATGCCTTCGATATCGGCAGCGCGGCCCACGAGCAGCAGTTGCGCCTGCGGTTCGTGGCGCGCAAACGCGAGGGCCGCGGGAACCGTGACCGACAGCCCGTGGTCACCGCCCATGCAGTCGATGGCAATGCGAACGGTCATCGACCGGGCGCTGGGATGAGGCGGATTCTCACGGGCGCGCCGTCAAGCAGCCGCAGCGGGGCGAGCGACGGCCGCGCGTTCGACGGACGAGGGACAACGCGTCCCGATTACTCGTCGTTCTTGGTCGCGATGACCTTTTTGCCACGATAGAAGCCATTGGGGCTCACGTGGTGGCGGCGATGCACTTCACCGGTGGACGGCTCGATTGCGGTCGGCGGGTTGGTCAAGAAGTCGTGCGCGCGATGCATGCCGCGCTTGGACGCCGACTTCTTGTTCTGTTGGACTGCCATGGCATTCCCCTGGAAACGAAGCCCTGAATTCTAACTCAGTGCGACCTCGCTCAGCAAAGTTGCGGCAGGAAAAAGCTAGTGGCGACGGGACTTTAGCTTCTCGAGCTGAGCGAACGGGCTCGGCCGTTCAGTCGGGCGACCATCCTCGGGCGCGGCAGCGGGCAATGGCTGTTCCAGCGCGCAGTCCGCATGCCGTGGCGACATCGGCAGGGCGAGGATGGCCTCGTCCTCAATCAGTCCTCGCAGGTCAAAGCATGTGGCACCGAGGAGCGGCTCCTCCTCAGCCTCATCCACGGGCAGGCGGGCCAGTTCATCCTCGCTGTGGACGAAGAAGTAGTGCGCCTGCGTCCGCAGCAGCCAGCGCAGCGGCTTGGCACAGCGGTCACACAAGAGGTCGATCTCGCCGTCAAGGGCCAGGCGGGCGCTGGGTCGGCGCAGTTCATCCACGAAGCCCTCCAGCCGAAACGCCAAAGGCTGCGGCGGCACAAGGGAGGCCGCAGTCGTCGCTTGCGATTGGGCCAGGCGCGGCAGGACCGCGAGAGGCAGTTCGCCCGAGCGCGACTGACCACGCTTGGCAAGCTCGAACACGTCGACCTGAAGTGAGGTACTGCGCATGACGCCCGCGTCGGCCCGCTCGTTAGACTGCCGTGAAGATGCCTCGCACGATGCCGAAGATCCTACTCGCCTCGACCTCGCCGTACCGCCGCGACCTGCTGGCGCGGCTGCGCACGCCGTTCGAGGTCCGCTCGCCGGGCGTGGATGAGTCCGCAGCGCCGGGCGAGTCGCCCCGCGTGCTGGCACGCAGGCTCGCGCAGGCCAAGGCGCTGGCCGTTGCACAGGCCGAGCCCGACGCCATCGTCATCGGCTCGGACCAGGTGGCCGACCTCGACGGCGAGGCACTGAGCAAGCCCGGCGGTTTTGCGGCCGCGCTCGGGCAGCTACGGCGGCTGCAGGGCCGCGGCGTCGTGTTTCATACGGCGCTCGCCGTCGCTCGAGACGGCGGCCGCTGGTGCCGTGTGGACTGCATTCCGACCGAGGTCACTTTCCGCCGTCTGCCTGATGCGGCGCTCGCGCGCTACCTGAACGTCGACACTCCGTTCGACTGCGCGGGAGCGGCGAAGATCGAGTCGCTCGGCATCGCTTTGGTCCAGTCGGTCCGTAGCGACGACCCGACCGCGCTGATCGGCCTGCCACTCATCGCCGTCGTCGGCGCGCTGGCCGCCTGCGGCGTCGACATTCCGGCGCCATGACGGGTGCCGTGCTCCTGCTGCCGTGCGGGCTCGTCACGGGCGCCGCGCTGGCCACCCTGCCCGCAGCAACGCTCGCCCTCGCGCGCCAGACCGAACATGTGCTGGCCGAAAACGCAAAGAGCGCGCGGGCACTCCTGAAGGAAATTGGCCACCCGCGGCCGATCAGCGAACTCAAGATCGTCGAGATCGGGCACGCGCCGGAACCAGCGGCGATCGATCGCTGCCTCGCGCCCGCGCTGGCCGGCAGCGACGTCGCCATCGTGTCCGAGGCCGGCTGTCCGGGTGTGGCCGATCCGGGCGCCACGATCGTGGCACGTGCGCACGCCCTGGGGCTTCGCGTGCGACCGCTCACCGGGCCCTCGTCGCTGCTGCTTGCGCTCATGGGCGCCGGCGGCAACGGCCAGCGCTTCCGCTTCGTCGGTTACCTCCCGCAAGACGCGGCGCAGCGGGTCAAGGCCTTGCGCGAGCTCGAGGCGGCAGCACGCTCTGGCGAGACGCAGCTTTTCATCGAGACGCCGTATCGCAACGACAAGATGTTCGGGGCCATCCTTGCGACCTGCGCGCCGGCGACACTGCTGTCGCTCGCCGTTGATCTCACGGCTGCCGACGAACTCGTGGTTACGCGCACGATCGCGCAGTGGCGCGCGCTCGCCTCGGCCGATCGTCCGAGATTGAACAAACGCCCGGCCGTCTTCACCCTGCCGGGCGCCGTGCGGTAAGCGGCGCACGCACGACATCGTCCGGCTGCCAGTAAATCGCGCCGTCGCGCTCGATCATCTGCAAACGTCGCAGTCCGCCGCGCCCAGCACACGGCCCGCCCGCGCACCGGCCGGTGGCCGGCTCATACAGTGCGCCGTGCGTGGCGCACACCAGCACGTCGCCCTCGCCGTCGCTGTCGAAGAACATGCCCGGCTGCCAGTCGAGTTCCATTGCGACGTGCGCGCACTGGTTGAGGTAGCCGACCACGGTGCCGCGATAGCGCACGGCAAATCCAGTGACGGCGCGGTCGCCCACGCTGGCGTCAAAGCGCAGGCCGCGCCCGCCGTCGACCAGATCGGCGCTCGCGCCGATGCGGATCAGTGCCGCAGCAGCCACCGTCGCAGTTCCCGCAACGAGTCCACCAGCGCCATGGGCTGCAGCGCCGCCAGCTGCTCGCGCGGATGAGCGCCGTAAGTAACGCCGATCGCCTCGGTCTTGGCGGCGCCGGCCATCATCAGATCGTGCGTCGTGTCGCCGATCATCAGCACCCGGTTGGGCGCCACGTCGAACTCCTCGGCCAACTCCAGCAGCATGGCAGGGTGCGGCTTGGGATGGGTCTGGTCCGCGCAGCGGGTCGCGTCGAAGAGATCCGTCATGCCCGTGGCCTGCAGCGCGCGCTCAAGGCCGCGCGAGGACTTGCCGGTGGCAATGGCGCGGGGCACCCCCTCGGCGCGCAGCGCCTCGATCAGTTCGCTTGCGCCATCGAACAGCATCAGGGTGTCTTCGGCCGAAAAGTAGTGGTGGCGATAGCGCGCCGAGAACTCCTGCGCGCGCTCGGCGGGCAGCGACGGCACCGCCCGCGCCAACGCATCTTGCAGCCCGAGCCCGATGACGTGCGTGGCCTGCGCAAAGTCGGGCACCGGCAGGCCGAGATCCGCGGCCGCCGCCTGGATGGAGCGGGCGATGGTCGCGGTCGAATCGATCAGCGTGCCGTCCCAGTCGAAAACCACCAGATCAAACCGTTGCAGCATGGGCCAGTGCCTTGATGAAGTCGTTGCAGTCGCGCGGCAAGGGCGCCTGCAGGTCGAGCGTCTCGCCCGTCACGGGATGCGCCAATCGAGTGCGCGTGGCATGCAGGAACATGCGCGGTAGGCGCGCGCCGAACTCACCGCGCGCCGCCCGTTTGTTGATCTCGAAGTCGCCATACTTGTCGTCGCCCACGATGGGGTAGCCCAGGTGCGCCAGGTGCACGCGAATCTGGTGGGTGCGCCCCGTCTTCAGTTCCGCTTCGAGCAGCGAGAACGCGCCCACCTCCGCGCGCAGCCGCGCCTGCAAGTTGAAAACGGTGTGCGACGCCTGCCCGCCCTCCTCGTCCACCACCACGCGGCGCTCGCCCTCGCGGGTCACGTACTTCGTGAGGGGCAGCTTCACGTGCTGGCGATCGTTGAGCCAGTCGCCCTTGACCAGCGCAAGGTAGCGTTTTTCCACCCGGCCTTCGCGCAGCATGGCATGCAGGGCGACGAGCGCCTTGCGCGACTTGGCGAGCAGCAGGATCCCGGAGGTTTCGCGGTCCAGCCGGTGTGCAAGCTCAAGAAACGGCTGGTGCGATCGCGCCGCACGCACCTGCTCGATGAGCCCGTGCGACACGCCGCTGCCGCCGTGGGCCGCGAGGCCGGCCGGCTTATCCACAACCAGCAGGTGATCATCTTCGAACAGCACCGGCGGCACCTCGCCGCGAGCAGGCGGCGGTGCGGCGCTCACCGCGGTGATGCGCATGGGCGGGACACGCAACTCATCCCCCTCTGCCAGACGCTGGTCGACCGTGGCGCGCGCCTTGTTCACGCGGACCTCGCCGCTGCGCACGACCCGGTAGATGTGGCTTTTCGGCACGCCCCGGGCCAGTCGGAGCAGGAAGTTATCCAGGCGTTGGCCGGCCGCGTCCGCGGTCACGGTCACGTAACTGACCTTGTCCGGGGCCAGAGGGCTGGCCTTGCCACCGCGCGGCATCACGTCCCCGCGCCCGGCCGCTGCCGGCCTGAATCGACGCATGGGGCAAGCCAGCCTGCATATATACTTGCCTGCGCTGAAGTTAGAGAACGCTGTTGAAGTCGCCGTCGAGGTGCTTGCGAGCCGGACGGCAGATCCGTGGTCTTTGTCTTCATGGCACGGTGGCCATTGTAGCCAGCCGACTTTCGCGACCTAGCGTGACTCGAGCGCGCGTGAAAGATGATCGGCCGGCGGTCACCGCATGGTCCCGACGGGTGCCGCCTGAAGGCGCGGCGGCCGGTCGGTGTGACTAACAACCAAGGAGTCGCGCCGCCTGCGGGTGTGGCTGACTCGGCTGAATCGGACTGATGGTGTTTTCGTGCGACCCGTCGGACATCGACGGGCCCACGCAAGCTGGACAAGCAAGGGTTCTGACGTGTCGCATCCCCATCCCCTGACCGGTCCCTGTGCCGCGCCCCCTGGCGCAGCCATCGGGCGAGCGCCTGCGCGGCGCCGGCACCGGGGCGGGCGCGTACGGCACTGACCCTCGCCTCCCGCCTGCGGCCACCGCAGGCGGTCGTACCGGCACCGCCATCCGCTTCGGCATCAAGCGCCCCCAGAAGGCGCAAGGAGTGCAAGCATGAAGCGGATGTTGTTCAACGCGACCCACGCGGAAGAACTGCGTGTCGCGATCGTGGACGGGCAGCGCCTGGTCGACATCGATATCGAGACGGCCGGTCGGGAGCAACGCAAGTCCAATATCTACAAGGGCGTGGTCACGCGCGTCGAGCCCTCGCTCGAGGCCTGCTTCGTCGACTACGGCGAGGAACGCCACGGCTTCCTACCGTTCAAGGAGATCTCCCGCAGCTACTTCCGTCAGGGCGCCGACGTGGGTCGCGCCAGCATCAAGGAGGCGATCGCCGAAGGCCAGGAGTTGATCGTCCAGGTCGAGAAGGAGGAGCGCGGCAACAAGGGCGCCGCCCTGACCACCTTCATCTCACTGGCCGGCCGCTACCTGGTGCTGATGCCCAACAACCCGCGCGGTGGCGGCGTGTCGCGCCGCGTGGAGGGCGAGGACCGGCAGGAGCTGCGCGAGGCCATCGACGCGCTCGACTTGCCGCAGGGCATGAGCGTCATCGCGCGCACCGCTGGCATCGGCCGCCAGGTCGAGGAACTGCAGTGGGACCTGAACTACCTGATGACGCTTTGGCGCGCCATCGAGGACGCCTCGACGCCGCTGTACGAGCAGCTGACCGACGACCCGGAGAACCCCGGCAAGAAGACGTCGACCTACATCAAGGAGTCGCGCGGACCGGACGGCCAGAAGCTCAAGCGCGTGAACCCGGCGCCTTTCCTCATCTTCGAGGAATCGAACCTCGTCATCCGCGCCATCCGCGACTACTACAGCCCGTCGATCGGCGAGATCCTGATCGACTCCGACGACGTTTACGAGCAGGCGCGGCAGTTCATGCTGCACGTCATGCCGAACGACGCGCCGCGCGTCAAGCGCTACAAGGACGACGTTCCGCTGTTCTCACGCTTCCAGATCGAGCACCAGATAGAGACGGCGTACTCGCGCACCGTACCGCTGCCCTCGGGCGGTGCCATCGTGATCGACCACACCGAGGCGCTGGTCGCCATCGATGTCAATTCGGCCCGCGCCACCAAGGGCTCCGACATCGAGGAGACCGCCACCAAGACCAATCTGGAAGCCGCTGAAGAAGCGGCCCGCCAGCTACGCCTGCGCGACCTGGGCGGCCTCATCGTGATCGATTTCATCGACATGGAGGAGTCCAAGAACCAGAAGGCGGTGGAAACGCGTCTGAAGGAAGCGCTGCATTTCGACCGCGCCCGCGTGCAGATGGGCAGGATCTCGCGCTTCGGCCTGATGGAGCTGTCGCGCCAGCGGCTGCGCCCGGCCCTGAACGAGGGCTCGCACATCACCTGCCCCCGCTGCAACGGCGTGGGCGTGATCCGCGACACCGAGAGCTCCGCGCTGCATGTGTTGCGCATCCTGCAGGAAGAGGCAATGAAGGAAGGCACGGCCTCGGTGCACGTGCAGGTGCCGGTGGAGGTCGCCACCTTCCTGCTCAACGAGAAGCGCACCGACATTGCCAAGATGGAGGCGCGCCTGCGCGTGTCCATCATCCTCATCCCGAACAAGCACCTGGAAACGCCGCACTACAAGGTCGAGCGCCTGCGCCACGACGACGAGCGGCTTGACCAGGCCAAGGCCAGCTTCGAGCGCGCCGAGGCCCCGCAGCTGGACACGCCGTACAGCCGCAACAAGGTCGAGGCCGGCAACGGCAAGTCCAGGCAGGAAGCGGTCGTGCGCGGCATCGTGCCGTCGACACCAGCGCCCGTGGTCGCCCCGCCGCCACCTGCGCCGGTGGCTGCACCCGCCATCCAAGCGCGCCCGGCGGCCCCCGCCCCGGCACCGTCGCTGTGGGCCAAGATCAAGTCATGGTTCGGCTCGGAGCCCGCCCCCACTCCCGCGCCACAACCCGTCGCCGCCGCAGCGACGCCGCAAGCGCGCACCGGGGGACGGCGCGACGAACAGCGTGGCGAGCGCGGTCGCGGCCGCGGGGGCCGTGGCGAGCGACGCGGCGAGCGCCGTGATGACAAACGCGACGAAAAGCGCGACGACAAGCGCGACGACAAGCGCAGCGAGGCCCAGGGCCGCCGTGGTGAGCGCAAGCGCGACGACGCAATGACGACCGAGAAGGTGGATGGCGCACAGGCGCCAGCCTCACAGGCCGACAAGCCCGCCGAGCGGCAGGGTGAGCGGCGCGGTGATCGCCGCCGTGGGGAGCGCGGGGAGCGTGGTGAGCGCAGTGAAGGCCGCGCCCAAAAGAGCGAGGCCGCGCCGACGACCGAGGAGACGCTGAACGCTGCGACCATCGCGCCGGTCACGGACAGCGCGCCATTGGCTGCCGCTTCAAGCACGGCTGAAGTCGCAACGGCAACCGCGCAAGACGACGCACCGGGCGAAGCCGCACAGGCCACGGAAGGTGGCGAGGAGCGCCGCGGACGGCGCCGTCGTCGTCGTCGTGGCCGCGGCGGCAATCGCGATCAGGCTGGCGCAGGTGCCAGCGGCGCCGCGGAAGGCACGGATCTCGATGACGGCGACGAAACTGACGACGCCGACGACAGCGCGACCGTGGTCGCTGCCGAGCCCTCGGTTGAGCAAGCCGAGCCGATGATCAGTACGCCACCCGCGCCGGTGCCGGCCCCTGCGACCGCGCCGGTTGCAGCGCCCGTGCGCGTTGAGCCGCCCAGGACCGCCACACCGATCGTCGTCGCAGCGCCGCTGGTCCTGCCCGAGGCACGGCCCGCGCCCATGCCCGTCGACGCGTTGCGGCCGATCCTTGAGCAAGCCGGGCTTGCCCTCGTACAGACCGAGCCGGCCCGCTTGGCCGACGTGCAGGCACGCATCGCCGCTGAGCCGAGGGCGCCGCGCGCGCCGCGCCAGCGGCCCGTGCTGCCGCCGCTGGATAGTGGCCCGCTAGTGCAGGTCGAGACGCGCAAGACCTGAGTGCCGCTTGATCGATGGGCCGCGCTATTTCCTTGGGCATAGCGCGGCTTTTCTTTTGGCGCGGGTGCTGCGCGGCGCCTTGCGGTGCAGGCCGGGGCCGCTAACATCGGCCAAGAGAGGCACCAAGGATGGCCCAATGGAGTGCTTGGACTAGCGGCCACCTCCACTGCAATGACCGATCGCATCATTCCCCTGCTCGACGAGCGCGTTGTCGCCGTGCGCCCGCCGTTGCCGCACGAGCTGCAGGCGCCTGACGGCCGCGTGGCCGACCGCCTCGGCCGGCCGCTGCGCGACCTGCGCATCTCGGTCACGGACCGCTGTAACTTCCGGTGCACCTACTGCATGCCGAAGGAGGTCTTCGACAAGAACTATGCGTTCCTGCCGCACGGCGACTTGCTGACGTTCGAGGAGATCACGCGGCTGGCGCGCGTGTTCATCGACCATGGCGTCGAGAAGATCCGCCTGACGGGCGGGGAGCCCCTGCTGCGGCGGAGTATCGAACGCCTCGTCGAGCTGCTGGCGGTCTTGACCACCCGCAACGGGCGGCCGCTCGATCTCACGCTGACCACCAACGGCTCGATCCTGGCCCGCAAGGCGAGGAGCCTGGTCGATGCGGGACTCAAGCGCGTCACGGTCTCGCTCGATGCGCTGGACGATGCCGTTTTCAAGCGCATGAACGACGTCGACTTTCCCGTGACCGACGTGCTCGACGGCGTCCAGGCCGCGGCCGCCGCGGGCCTGGCGCCGATCAAGATCAACATGGTGGTCAGGCGCGGCGTCAACGATCAGGAGATCGTCCCGCTCGCGCGGCACTTCAAGGGCAGTGGCCACATCCTGCGCTTCATCGAGTTCATGGACGTGGGCTCGACCAACGGCTGGCGGATGGACGATGTGCTGCCGTCGGCGCAGGTGATCCAGCGCCTGGATGACGCCTTCGGCGTCGAGCCGCTCGACCCCAACTACGTGGGCGAAGTGGCCGAGCGCTGGACCTATCGGGACGGCAGCGGCGAGGTCGGCGTGATCTCGAGCGTCACGCAGGCGTTCTGCCGTGACTGCACGCGGGCGCGCCTGTCGACCGAAGGCAAGCTGTACCTGTGCCTGTTTGCGCAGCGCGGCTACGACCTGCGCAACATGCTGCGCACGGGCGCCAGCGATGCCCAGATGTCGACTGCGCTGGGCCGCATCTGGCAAGGCCGCGGTGACCGCTACTCCGAGCTGCGCAGCGACGAGACCGTGCGCGCCAAGAAAATCGAGATGTCCTACATCGGTGGCTGACCTGCCGCAGGGCTCACTGCCGCATTGCGACGAGATCACCGGCCTGGTGCTTGCCGGCGGACGCGGACAACGCGTCGGCGGGCGCGACAAGGGCTTGCTCGACTTCAACGGCGTTCCGCTGGCGCGGCATGTGGTCGAACGCCTGCGACCACAGGTCGCCTCGGTGCTCATCAGCGCCAATCGCAATGCGCAGGTGTACGCGCAGTGGGCGCCGGTGATCCCGGACGACCCCGCACAGCGCTTTGCCGGTCCGCTCGCAGGCATCGATGCTGCGCTGCAGGCAAGCACGACCCCGTGGCTCGCCGTGGTGCCTTGTGACCTGCCTCACCTGCCGACCGACACGCTCGCGCGCCTGTCGCAGAGTCTTGGCGCAACGCGCGCGGCCCATGCCGTCAACGACGGCCGCCATGCCCTCGTCTGCCTGCTGCATCGTGACCTCGCTCCGGTGCTGGGCCAGTTGCTCAGGGACGGCGAGCGACGCATTAGCGCCCTGTACGCGGCGCTGCACGCCGTCGCGGTGCCATTTGCCGCGGGCGAACTCGTCAACCTCAATGCCCCTGCCGACCTGGCCGCGCACGGAGCCAGCCAATGAATGAGCTGCCGGTCGCAGCAGCTGTCGATCGGCTGCGCGCCTTGGTGCAGCCGATTGCAGGCATGCAGGACATCCCCGTGATGCAGGCCACAGGCCGCGTGCTGGCGCAGCCCGTGGTCGCGCAGGTCGATCTGCCGGCGTTCGACAACTCTGCCATGGACGGCTACGCGCTGCGCTCGCAGGACCTCGGCAGGCCCGTGCTGCGGGAGGTGGGCTTGAGCACCGCCGGACACGGCCACCTCGGTTCGGTGCAGGCCGGCGAATGCGTGCGCATCATGACCGGCGCGCCCGTGCCAGCGGGCGCCGACACGGTGGTCATGCTCGAAGACACGAAGCGCAGCGACGCGGGCGTGCAGATCCTGCGCTCGCCAGCGCCGGGCGCCAACGTCCGGCGCCGTGGCGAGCATGTGATTCGCGGCGCCACCGTGCTGCCGCGCGGCTGCCGACTTGGCCCCGCTGAAGTTGCGCTTGCTGCCAGCGTGGGCAGCGGCACGGTGGACGTCATTCGCCCGGCGCGCGTTGGGGTGGCCTCGACCGGCGACGAACTCGCCGACCCGCCCACGCCTCTGGCTACGGCCGGCAGCTACGACGCCAATCGCCCCCTGCTGCTCACGAGCCTGCAGCGGCTGGGCATGCTGAGCGTCGACCTGGGCATCTGCCCCGACCGAGCGGATGCGTTCGCGGCGCTGCTCGAACGCGCGTTGGTCGAGCGGCTCGATGCGCTTGTCATCAGCGGCGGCGCCGCGCAGGGGGATGCCGACATCGTCCGCCAGGCGGCTGAAGTCGCGTTCCTTCCGCTCGACATCCGGCCGGGCCGCGGCCTGGCTTACGCGCTCATCGAGCGCGACGGGCACCGGCTCGCCCTGCTGGGTTTGCCGGGCAATGCGGTCGCCGCCTTCGTCATGTTTCACCTCGTCGCACGGCCGCTGCTGCTGCATCTTGCTGGCGCGAGCGAGAGGCCGCTGCCGCAACTGCAGCTACCGCTGGCCGATGAGGCGAGAACACGCGGCGGGCGCGTCGATTACCAACGTGGCCGCATCGTTGCGCAGGACGGACGTGCTGTGGTGACGCTGCTTGCCGACCAAGGCTCAGCAATGTTGCGCACGGTGGTCGAAGCCGACGCGCTCGTGGCCATCGGTCCGGCGCCGCACACGCCGGCCGGCGCGCTGGTGCGCGTGATTCCGCTCGGGATGCTCAACTGAGAGCCTGTGAGTTTTTTTGATTTCTTGAACCGCTGATCTTCTCGGTGCGCTGTACGCCGAGCGCTTGCGCTGGCAGGGGCGGGCGGCGTGCGCAAGGAGAAAGTCGCCTGTTTTGCTCGTTTCGCTCGCTTTTCTTGCCTTCTGGACCGTTCATCCGGCCATCGCGGTCGCTGCGGACGCACCTGTCCCGTGGGCGAGCAAATCAGGGGCGAGGGCCACCATGCGCATCAGGTTGTGCGCCAGCGCAAAGAGCAACATCACGCAGGTGACCTTCTTGACTCCGCGCACCAGGAACTGCTGCAAGCCCCGGTTGCGCGCCTGCGCATTGACGCACTCGGCCGTGGCGGCACGCCGCCTGTAGATCGCCTTGGCTTCATCGGTGCCCATGCGCACCCGCCACTGCGCCACCGCCTCGCTGTCGCCGGCCTTGGGCTGGTGCGGATCGACGCCCGTGGTCTTGGGCTGCGGCACCGGCCCATAGACTTCGGTGCTCCGTGCGGCCTGCTCGATCTGCTCGTGACTGGTGAAGCCACCATCGACCAGCCACGCCGCGGGCGCCTGGCCGCAGCGCTCGGTGACCTGCTCCAACATCGGCACCATCTGCCCCTGGTCGGAGCCAACCGTGGCCACATCGACCCCGACGATGACCAGACTGTCCGCATCGGTGGCCAGCTGCGGGTTGTAGGCGGGACGAAACCCGCCATCGCCCATCTTCATCACCGTGGCTTCGGCATCGGTGGTGGACACGCGCGCTGGCTGCGCCGCTTTGCCTTGCCGCTCCTTGATGGCCTGCACTTCGGGCAGCCGCCGCAAGGCTTGCTCCAGACGCGCTTGGCGCTCCTGTGCTGCGCGCCGTTGCGCCGCCTGGCCGCGCCGGCTGCCGGCGGCACCGTCGCTTTGCATCTGGTCTTTCAGCTGCGCCACGCGCGCCCGCGCCTGCTCCAGAGACCCTTCGAGCTTGTCCTGCCGACGAAACGAGCCGGCCCCGGCGCTGGCCCGCACCCGGATGCCGTCGTGCGCGACCTGCTTGAGCTTGACCGCCCCGGCGGCCATCAGACTGGCCACGCTGACGCTGAGCAGCTCATCCAGCGCTTGGCCATGCTCGACCCGAAAGTCGGACAGGCTGTGGTGGTTGACTTGCACGCCCCCGCACAGCCAGCGGTAGGCGTCGTGACTGTCGGTTATCCGCGCGAGCTGCCGGGCGCTGCCCACACCCTCGAGCATGGCGTACAGCCACAGCGCCAGCAGGATCTCGGGGGCAATGGCGGCTCGCCCGACCCCGCCTTGGACGGCCTTGATGCCGGCGTACATCGTCGACAGGTCTTGCCGCTCGACCCAGGACCACACGAGCCGCGCCCGGTGGCCCGGCTGCAGCAACGATTCCAGGTCGCTGGCGCGCATCTGGATCTGCCGTCGCTCGGGCCGCAGCACACGGGCGGCGGCCACCGCAGGCGCGGCCGCCGGCATCGCAACGGCCGCCGCCGGCGGGCCACTGGGCAGGTCCTGGCCCTTGAACAAGTCGTCGGCGCTGTCGGTCATGGCAGGCTCATGCTTCGAAACATCACGCACGCACTATCGCCGACGCATACCGACGTGGTAAGCGCGATGACGGAAGTTTTCGCCTCTGTTGAATTTCGAGTGGGTAGACGGGCTACAAGGCTGCGCAGACTGAGGCTGCGGGGCGCCCTTGCCGGGGCGCGGGGTCAAGGGCGCGCGAATGCGCGGCGAAGCGAACCCTTGACGCCGAGACTCGGCGAATAC
>JADCGX010000235.1 GCA_020248785.1 Burkholderiales bacterium
AGCCGCCACGCGCCAATGGCAGCGCGACTGCGGAGGAACGATTTCACCCGGTCGCCCGCGCTCGCGGCGGGTGCGCGAGGCGGTTTCATATACTTGGCTCACTCGCTGTAGTTCAATGGATAGAACAGGGTCCTCCTAAGACTCAGATGCAGGTTCGATTCCTGCCAGCGGGACGGCTCCGACGGCACGACATTCGCCTGCTGTGGATCGCGCCCCCGTGTCACCGTCTGGGATCGACTAGCGCGCATGCTCCGGCGGCACTTGCGCAGAGAGCCGATGTGCGTTGACACTTGCGCGCCGTGAGCACCACACCGATTCGCCGCCTAGCCGCCATATTGATCGCTGACATCGCCGGCTACAGCGGCCTGATGGAGCGAGACGAACAGGGGACACACGAGCGGCTAGCACGGCTGCGCGCCGAGGTCACTGATCCGGCCATCGCACAACACCATGGACGCTTCGTGCGCTCCAAGGGAGATGATCTGCTGGTCGAGTTCGCCAGCGCGGTCGAGGCGCTGTCCTGTGCGATTCTGATTCAGCGCTTGATGGCCGACTGCAATGGGGCGGTGCCGCGCGAGGCGCGAATGCAGTGGCGCATTGGCATCAATCTCGGCGACATCCTTGTCGATGGCAACGACATCGCCGGCGATGGCGTCAATGTGGCGGCACGCTTGCAGGCGATGGCCGAGCCAGGCGGAATCGCTCTGTCGGCCGCGGTACGCGAGCAGGTCCGGCAGGTGACGGGCGTGCAGCTCGTCGATGCGGGCGAGCATCGGTTCAAGAACATATCGCGACCAATTCGCGTCTACCGGGTCGGCATGGACGGCGGTGGGGCGTCGGCACTGCCCGAGCGGGTACGCAATGCATGGTCGCGTTGGCGTGGGACGACGCTTGTCGCCCTCTTTGCGCTTGCTGCGGCCGGCTTATGGGCGGGCATCGACTGGTCCGCTCGGGAGCCACCGCGCCAATCGTTGGCCGTGCTGCCGTTCAAGGCGGACGACAAGGCCGCTGCGACTGCTGCCGCGCTTGCGGAGACCGCCACCAACACGCTGGGCCAAATGCTCAACGGCAACGTCGCATCCCCGTCTGCAGCCGCCCGCGCGGCCGAATTGGCGCACGAACCGGAGCGGCTTGGACGGCGGCTGCAGGTTCGCTACCTTCTCGAAGTAGAGGTCGGCGTAGCCGGCGACGAGGTGCGGCTGAATGCCCGGCTGGTGTCCAGCGCTGGCGGCCGCCAGTTGTGGGCCAGTACGCTGTCCGCTCGGCGGCAAAGCGGTGAGACAGTACCGCTCGAGGTGATCGGGCAGCTTGTCAACCGCGTCGTCGTTGAAGTCCGACGCGCCGAACTGGCTCACCCGCGGCTGGGACCGCCCGATCCGCTTGACCTTGTGCTGCGCGCCTTCACGCTGATGCCCAGTACGGAGACAACGGAACAGTTGCGCGACGTTCGCCGCCTGTTCGAGCAAGCGCTGGAGCTGGAGCCCGAACGCGTCGATGCCTTGGCTGGCGTCGCGATGGTGCTTGCCTACGAGTCCGAGCGTGTCGCAACCGTCGAAGAAGGGGGTCTGCTGCTGCAGCGCGCTTCGGACTTATCGCTGCGAGCAATCGGCATCGGTGCGCAAAATGCCGAGGCCTGGCGCGCGCGTGCAGTTGTCCTGCAAATGCAGGAACACTGGAGCGCGGCCGAGTTGGCGATCGACCGTGCGCTGGCGATCAACCCCTTTGGCAGCGAGGCGCAAGGCCAGCGCGGCAGCCTGCTCGTCTCAACCGGCCGCAGCGAAGAGGCGCTTGTGGCGATCGAGAAGGCCATTCGCCTCAATCCGGACAGCGAAGCGGTTGGCGTCCACCTGAACCTTCGCTGTCGCGCGCTGCTGTACCTGGCGCGCTACGCGGCAGCCATCGAGTCGTGCACGCGCGCCACCGCTTTCGCGCCCGACTGGCCCGACTACATGCTGTTGGCCGCGGCTTACGCCCTGAACGGCGAGCCCGGCCTGGCCGCGCAAGCGCGCGAGGAATTACTGCGACGCGAGCCGCGCTTCACGGTCACGTGGTTTCGCGAAAAATCGAGAGCGCCGCACCCGCGCACCTTTGAGCAGCGCGAGAAGACACTCGTGGCCGGCTTGCGAAAAGCAGGAGTGCCCGAACGATGAGCTTGCCACGGACCAAGTGCACCTCACGTCAAGGCTAGTGTAGTGTTCTTTTCTTGAATGAAGCTAAGGGAGTTAGCCGCCTCCAACGCTCTACTTCGGTTTGCATTGGAGTGAGCGATTGCGAGTTGCCCCAGGGATAGAGTTGACGGATGAGCAGGAAGTCGAGCTGACGAGACTGGCGCGCTCCAAGCGCACCAGCGTCAGGCTGGGCCAGCGCGCACGGATCGTGCTGTTGGCCGCACAGGGCCTTCGGAACAAGGACATCGCCGAGCAACTGGGCCTCGGGCGCGTGCAAGTCGCGCGCTGGCGCGCGCGCTACATGGAGTCCGGACTTCAAGGCATTGAGCGGGAGGCATTGAGCGGGACGTGCCGCGCGGCGCGCCGCCGACGAAGGTGGATGTTGCGAAGCTGGTGGAACTGACCACGCGGAGCAAGCCCGAGGCGGCCACGCATTGGATCACGCGCAAGATGGCCGCGGTGCTGCACGTCAGCCCCAGCACCGTGACGCGCCACT
>JADCGX010000236.1 GCA_020248785.1 Burkholderiales bacterium
ACCTCGGCTCACGGTTTACGCTCCGCGCTTCCTCCCCACGCTCGGTCACCCTCACGCAGTTGCGCTTCACTTGCCTCGCTGTGGCCAGCTCAGCCGGGGACTTACACCCCGAAGATCGCGCCCATGCTGGGCGCACAAGCAAAAAGCCACCCGCTTGGGTGGCTTTCGCTTTGCAGCTAACTCGTTGATCTAGCTGCTGTTTTCTTGGTTGCGGGGGCAAGATTTGAACTTGCGACCTTTGGGTTATGAGCCCAACGAGCTACCAGACTGCTCCACCCCGCGGCTGAATCCGTGAGTATACCCGCTCGCGAACGCGCGCGGGCGTGGCGGTCACTCGGCCTTGCCTTCGGCCGCGGCGGTGTCGGCCGCGGGCTCGGGGCGGTCTACCAACTCCACGAAGGCCATCGGGGCGTTGTCGCCCACGCGGAACCCCATCTTCAGGATGCGCGTGTAGCCGCCCGGGCGGGCCTTGTAGCGCGGGCCCAGCACCTCGAAGAGCTTGGAGACGCTGTCGCGGTCGCGCGTGCGGTCGAAGGCCAGGCGGCGGTTGGCCAGCGTGGGTTCCTTGGCCAGCGTGATCAGCGGCTCGACCACGCTGCGCAGTTCCTTGGCCTTGGGCAGCGTGGTGCGGATCGCCTCGTGGCGGATCAGGCTGTTGCACATGTTCCTCAGCATCGCCAGGCGGTGCGAGGTGGTGCGGTTGAGCTTGCGGGGGCCGTTGCGATGGCGCATGGTGCTTTCCTTTCCTTATGTCTCGCCCGCGGCCGGATCAGGTACCGCGGGGTGCACCGGTGATGAACGGGCGCGCGTGGGCGGCGGCGGGGCCGCCTCAGCGCTTGTCCAGGCCCTGCGGGGGCCAGTTGTCCAGGCGCGCGCCGAGCGTGAGCCCGCGCGACGCCAGCACTTCCTTGATCTCGTTGAGGCTCTTGCGGCCGAGGTTGGGCGTCTTGAGCAGCTCGGTCTCGGTGCGCTGGATCAGGTCGCCGATGTAGTAGATGTTCTCGGCCTTCAGGCAGTTGGCCGAGCGCACCGTGAGCTCGAGCTCGTCCACCGGGCGCAGCAGGATCGGGTCGATCGAGGTCGGGCGGGCGGCATCGCGCGCCGGGGCGAGCAGGTCGTGGCCGACGGCGTCGATCTGCGCGAAGAAGGCAAGCTGCTCGACCAGGATGCGCGCGCTCTGGCGGATGGCGTCCTCGGGCGCGATGGCGCCGTTGGTCTCGATCTCCATCACGAGCTTGTCGAGGTCGGTGCGCTGCTCGACGCGCGCGTTCTCGACGGCGTAGCTCACGCGGCGCACCGGCGAGAAGCTGGCGTCGAGCACGATGCGGCCGATGCTCTTGGTGGGCTCGTCGCCGTAGCGGCGCAGGTTGCCGGGCACGTAGCCGCGGCCCTTCTCCACCTTGATCTGCATGTCCAGCTTGCCGCCCTGGGACAGGTGCGCGATGACGTGGCCGGGGTTGAGGATCTCGACGTCGTGCGGGGTCTGGATGTCGCCGGCGGTGACGGCGCCCTCGCCTTCCTTGCGCAGCACGAGGGTGACCTCGTCGCGGTTGTGCAGCCGGAACACCACGCCCTTGAGGTTGAGCATGACGTGCACCACGTCTTCCTGCACGCCGTCGATGGCCGAGTACTCGTGCAGCACGCCGGCGATCGTGACTTCGGTGGGCGCGTAGCCCACCATCGACGACAGCAGCACGCGGCGCAGCGCGTTGCCGAGCGTGTGGCCGTAGCCGCGCTCGAAGGGCTCGAGCGTCGCGCGGGCGCGGTGGTCGCCGAGGGGCTCGACCTGGATGGCCTTGGGCTTGAGAAGGGTGGTTTGCATGGAATCCTTTGGTTGCCTGTCAATACCCTCGGCTCGTTACACCGATAAGGCTGATGGACCACGCCGGGCCTGGGTGTCGGCCGGCCGCGCCCGGCGCGCGGCCCGCCCCGTGGGCCGGCTGCCACCGACGGCGTGGCGGCCGGCGCTCCGTTGTGGGCTCAGCGCGAGTAGAGCTCGACGATCAGCGCTTCCTTGATCTCGGCGCCGTACTGGTCGCGGTCGGGCACCTTCTTGAAGGTGCCTTCCATCTTGGTGCCGTCCACGCTCACCCAGTCGGGCAGCCCGGCCGACTGCGCGAGCTTCAGCGCGTCCTGCACGCGCAGCTGGCTGCGGGCCTTCTCGCGCAGGCCGATCACGTCGCCGGCCTTGACCATGTACGACGGGATGTTGACGACCTCGCCGTTGACGGTGCAGGCCTTGTGGCTGACGAGCTGGCGGGCCTCGGCGCGGGTGCTGCCGAAGCCCATGCGGTAGACGACGTTGTCCAGCCGGCTCTCGAGCAGCGCCAGCAGGTTGGAGCCGGTGTTGCCCTTGCGGCGCTCGGCCTCGGCGAAGTAGCGGCGGAACTGGCGCTCGAGCACGCCGTACATGCGCTTGACCTTCTGCTTCTCGCGCAGCTGCACGCCGAAGTCGGAGGTGCGCGAGCCGCTGGTGCGGCCATGCTGGCCCGGCTTGCTGTCGAACTTGGCCTTGTCGCTGATGGCGCGGCGGGCGCTCTTCAGGAAAAGATCGGTGCCTTCACGGCGGGAGAGTTTGGCCTTGGGGCCGAGCAGACGTGCCACGGAGGAATCCTCGCTGGTCTGACGCGGCAGACGCCCCACCCGCAGGTGGGAGGCGCCCCGCGCGAGTTCGCCGGCCTGGGCAGGTTGCCGCGGCTGCGAACGGTGGGCTTCGAAACCAGGATCTGGCGCCCGGCCGGGGCCGGCTGCCGATCCGACGACGAGGGCCGGCGGGCAAAGCCCGTCGACCCGGAAAACCTTCTATTGTAGCGCCCGGGCGCCCCGCCTCAGATCCGGCGGCGCTTCTGCGGCCGGCAGCCGTTGTGCGGGATCGGCGTCACGTCGCTGATGGACGTGATGCGGATGCCCAGCGAGGCCAGCGCGCGCACGCTGCTCTCGCGGCCGGGGCCTGGGCCCTTGATGCGCACGTCCAGGTTCTTGATGCCCTGCTCCTGCGCGGCACGGCCGGCGTTCTCGGCGGCCACCTGCGCGGCAAAGGGCGTGCTCTTGCGCGAGCCCTTGAAGCCCTGGCCGCCGCTGGAGGCCCAGGCAAGCGCGCCGCCCTGGCGGTCGGTGATCGTGATGATCGTGTTGTTGAACGACGCGTGCACGTGCGCGATGCCGTCCGCGACGTTCTTGCGGATCTTCTTGCTGACGCGGCGCGCGGCGGTGTTGACGGGGGGCTTGGCCATGTGTCGTGCTTTCGTGGATGCGGGCGGCGGGCGGGCGGCTTACTTCTTCAGCGCCATCGCGGCCTTGCGCGGGCCCTTGCGGGTGCGCGCGTTGGTGCGGGTGCGCTGGCCGCGCACCGGCAGGCCGCGCCGGTGACGGAAGCCCCGGTAGCAGCCCAGGTCCATCAGCCGCTTGATGTTGATCGACAGCTCGCGGCGCAGGTCGCCCTCGATCGTCAGGCGGCCGATCTCCTCGCGGATCTTCTCGAGCTCGTGGTCGCTGAGGTCCTTGATCTTCTTGCTGTAGGCGATGCCCACCGCGTCGCAGATCTTCTGCGCGGTGGTGCGGCCGATGCCGTAGATCGAGGTCAGGCCGATCTCCGCGTGCTTGTGCGGCGGGATGTTGATGCCGGCGATGCGTGCCATGTTCGTTCCTCTTCAGCCTTGGCGCTGCTTGTGGCGCGGGTCGGTGCAGATCACGCGCACGACACCCTTGCGCCGGATGATCTTGCAGTTTCGGCACATCTTCTTGACCGATGCGGCGACCTTCATGGTCTTCTCCTTGGGCTCTGTCTCATTTGGCGCGGAAGACGATCCGCGCGCGCGTCAGGTCGTACGGGGTCAGCTCGACGGTCACCGTGTCGCCGGGCAGGATGCGGATGTAGTGCATGCGCATCTTGCCGCTGATGTGACCGAGGACGACATGCCCGTTCTCGAGCTTGACCCGGAACGTGGTGTTGGGGAGCTTCTCGAGGATCTCCCCCTGCATCTGGATGACGTCGTCCTTGGCCATCGCGCACGTCTCAATTCAGCTCGCCTTGAAATTTGCCTTCTTCAGCAGGCTTTCGTATTGCTGGCTCATCACGTAGCTCTGGACCTGGGCCCAGAAATCCATCGTGACCACCACGATGATCAGCAGGGAGGTGCCGCCGAAATAGAACGGCACGTTGTAGCGCAGCACCAGGAACTCGGGCAGCAGGCAGACGGCGGTGATGTACACGGCGCCGGCCAGCGTCAGCCGTCCCAGGATGCGGTCGATGTAGCGGGCGGTCTGGTCGCCGGGCCGGATGCCGGGGATGAAGGCGCCGCTCTTCTTCAGGTTGTCGGCGGTCTCGCGGCTGTTGAACACGAGCGCCGTGTAGAAGAAGCAGAAGAACACGATCATGCCGGCGTACAGCAGCACGTAGATCGGCTGGCCGGGCGACAGCGCGGCCGACAGGTCCTTCAGCCAGCGCAGGCCCTCGCCGGTGGCGAACCAGCCGACGATCGTGGCCGGCAGCAGGATGATGCTGCTGGCGAAGATCGGCGGGATCACGCCGCTCATGTTGAGCTTCAGCGGCAGGTGCGAGCTCTGGCCGCCGTAGACCTTGTTGCCCACCTGGCGCTTGGCGTAGTTGACCAGGATCTTGCGCTGCCCGCGCTCGACGAACACCACCGCGAAGGTCACGAAGATGACGATGGCGATGATGAACAGGCAGGCGATGATGCTCATCGCGCCGGTGCGCACCAGCTCGAACAGGCCGCCGATCGCCGAGGGCAGCCCGGCCACGATGCCGGCGAAGATCAGGATCGAGATGCCGTTGCCCAGGCCGCGCTCGGTGATCTGCTCGCCGAGCCACATCAGGAACATGGTGCCGGCCACCAGGCTCACGACCGCGGTCATCCGGAAGCCGAAGCCCGGGGTCAGCACCAGGCCGGGCGAGCCCTCGAGCGCCAGCGCGATGCCCAGCGACTGGAAGATCGCGAGGAACAGCGTGCCGTAGCGGGTGTACTGCGTGATCTTGCGCCGGCCGGCCTCGCCCTCCTTCTTGAGCGCCTCGAGCGAGGGCACCACGTAGGTCATCAGCTGCATGATGATGCTGGCGCTGATGTAGGGCATGATGCCCAGGGCGAAGACGGTGAAGCGCGACAGCGCCCCGCCGCTGAACATGTTGAACAGGCTCAGGATGCCGCTGCCCTGGCTCTTGAAGAGCTGCTGCAGCTGCACCGGGTCGATGCCCGGCACGGGGATGTGGGCCCCGATGCGATAGACCACGAGCGCAAGCAGCAAGAAGATGATCCGGCGACGGAGGTCGCCGAACTTCCCGCTCTTGGCCAGCTGAGCTGCGGAGGTTGCCACTCGTTTCCTTGACTGCTTTCGACGGCGTGCCGGCGCCTCAGGCGGCAGGCTTCTTCGGGAGCTTCTTGGGGCGCTCGACCTTGGCCAGCGCCGGGGCCGATCCGCCCGCGGCCTCGATCGCGGCGCGGGCACCGGCGGTGGCGCCGATGCCCTCGAGCACCACCGCGCGCGTCAGCGCGCCCGAGGCGACGACCTTGACGGTGGTGACGATCTGGCGCACGAGGCCGGCAGCCTTCAGCGCGAGCAGGTCGACCTTGTCGGCGCCCAGGCGCTCGAGGTCGGAGAGGGTGACCTCGCCGGCGTACTTCAGGGCCGCGCTCTTGAAGCCGCGCTTGGGCAAGCGGCGCTGCAGCGGCATCTGGCCGCCTTCGAAGCCCACCTTGTGGAAGCCACCCGCGCGGCTCTTCTGGCCCTTGTGGCCGCGGCCCGCGGTCTTGCCCAGGCCCGAGCCGATGCCGCGGCCGACGCGGCGGCGCGCCTTCTTGCTGCCGGCGGCCGGCTGGAGGGTATTGAGTTGCATCACAGCACCTGCACCAGGTACGAGACCTTGTTGATCATGCCGCGCACGGCGGGCGTGTCCACGAGCACGCGCGTGCTGCCGAGCTTGCGCAGGCCCAGCCCGCGCACCGTGGCGCGGTGGTCCTCGCGCGTGCCGGCCACGCTCTTGACGAGGCGCACCGTCAGGGTCTTCTTGTCAGCCATGTCGTTCGCTCCGGCGCGCCGGTTCAACCCAGCAGTTCCTCGACCGTCTTGCCGCGCTTGGCGGCCACCTCGGCCGGGGTGGTGGACTTCTTCAGTGCGTCGATCGTGGCGCGCACCATGTTGTACGGGTTCGTCGAGCCGTGGCTCTTGCTGACGATGTCGGTGACGCCCATGACCTCGAATACCGCGCGCATCGGGCCGCCGGCGATGATGCCGTCGCCGGGCTTGGCCGGGGCCATCAGCACGCGCGCCGCGCCATGCTCGCCGATGACGTTGTGGTGGATCGTGCCGTTGCGCAGCTGCACCTTGAACATGTTGCGGCGCGCGGCGTCCATCGCCTTCTGCACGGCCACGGGCACTTCCTTGGCCTTGCCCTTGCCCATGCCGATGCGGCCGTCGCCGTCGCCGACCACCGTCAGGGCGGCGAAGCTCAGCGTGCGGCCGCCCTTGACGACCTTGGTGACGCGGTTGACCGCGATCATCTTTTCCTTCAGCCCGTCGTCGTTGCCCTCGGTCTGGGCGCGGGGGGTGAACTTAGCCATCGTCTTGATTCCTCGTGCGCCGCTTCGCTCAGAACTTCAGGCCGGCTTCGCGCGCGGCCTCGGCCAGGGCCTTGACGCGGCCGTGGTACGCATAGCCCGCGCGGTCGAAAGCCACCTGCGAGATGCCGGCGGCACGGGCCTTCTCGGCGATCCGCTTGCCGATGATCGAGGCCGCCTCGCTGTTGCCGCCCTTGCCGGGCGCGCCGAGCTGCGAGCGCACCTCCTTCTCGGCCGTGGACGCGCTCGCGAGCACCGTGCCCCCGTCGGCGGACACGACGCTGGCGTAGATGTGCAGGTTGGAGCGGAACACGGTCAGGCGCGCGCCGCCCTCGGTGGCGGGCTTCGCGGCGATGTTGGTGGCAATGCGCACCCGGGTCTGGCGGGCGCGGCGCAGCCGCTGGTCCTTCTTGGTCAGGCTCATGGCGTCGTCCTCGCTTGCCTTACTTCTTCTTCGTTTCCTTGAGCGCCACGCGTTCGTTGGCGTAGCGGATGCCCTTGCCCTTGTAGGGCTCCGGCGGCCGGATCGCGCGCACCTCGGCGGCCACCTGGCCCACGGCCTGGCGGTCGGCACCGGTGATGACGATCTCGGTCTGCGTCGGGCAGGCCACCTTGACACCCGCGGGCATCTCCTTGACCACGGGGTGCGAGAAGCCGATCTGCAGGTTCAGCTTGGCGCCCTGGGCCTGGGCGCGGAAGCCCACGCCCACCAGGGTGAGCTTCTTCTCGAAGCCCTTGCCCACGCCGCCCACCATGTTGGCCAGCAGCGCGCGGGTCGTGCCGCTCATCGCGTCGGCCTCGGGGGTGGTGTCGGCCGGCGCCACGTGGAGCACGGCGCCCTCGCGGCGCACGGCCACCAGCGGGCTGAGCTTGCGCTCGAGCGTGCCGTTGGCGCCCTTGACGGTGACCTTGTCGGCGTCGACCGACACGTCCACGCCCTGGGGCACGGCGATCGGCATCTTTCCTACGCGGGACATTCGAATCTCTCCTGGGGCGTCAGGCCACGTAGCACAGCACTTCGCCGCCGATGCCGCTGGCGCGGGCCTTGCGGTCGGTCATCACGCCTTTGGGGGTGGTGACGATCGCCACGCCCAGGCCGTTCATCACCTGCGGCAGCGCGTCGCGGCCGCGGTACACGCGCAGGCCGGGGCGGCTGACGCGCTCGATGCGCTCGATGACGGGGCGGCCGGCGTAATACTTCAGCGCAATCTCGAGCTCGGGCTTGCCGCCCTCGTCGCGCACGGAAAAGCCGTCGATGTAGCCCTCGTCCTTCAGCACCTGCGCGATCGCGACCTTGATCTTGGACGACGGCATCGTGACGGCCGCCTTGTCCACGATCTGCGCATTGCGGATGCGCGTCAGCATGTCGGCGATGGGATCACTCATGCTCATTGCGGTTCTCCTCGCGCCTCACCAGCTCGCCTTGACGACGCCCGGGATGTCGCCCTTGAAGGCGAGCTCGCGGATCTTGTTGCGGCCCAGGCCGAACTTGCGGAACGTGCCGCGCCCGCGCCCGGTGATCGAGCAGCGCTTGCGCAGACGGGTGGGGTTGGCGTTGCGGGGCAGCTTCTGCAGCTCGAGCCGCGCCGCGTAGCGCTCCTCGTCGCTCTTCTTGGCGTCGTTGGCGATCGCGCTCAGCTCGGTGTGCTTCTTCGCGTACCTGGCGACCAGCTTGACGCGCTTGTCTTCGCGCTGCTTGACGGACAGTTTGGTCATGGGCCGGTGCCTCAGTTCTTGAACGGGAACTTGAACGCCGCGAGCAGGGCCTTGCACTCCTCGTCGGTCTTCGCGCTCGTGGTGATGCTGATGTTCAGGCCGCGGATCGCGTCGATCTTCTCGTACTCGATCTCGGGGAAGATGATCTGTTCCTTGACGCCGACGTTGTAGTTGCCGCGGCCGTCGAAGCTGCGCCCGCTGATGCCGCGGAAGTCGCGCACGCGCGGCAGCGCGATCGTGACGAAGCGGTCGAGGAACTCATACATCCGGATGCCGCGCAGCGTGACCATGCAGCCCACCGGCACGTTCTCGCGGATCTTGAACGCGGCGATGGCCTTGCGGCTCTTGGTGACCACCGGCTTCTGGCCGGCGATCTTGGTCAGGTCGGCCAGCGCGCTGTCCATCACCTTCTTGTCGGCGACGGCCTCGCCCACGCCCATGTTCAGCGTGATCTTCTCCAGGCGCGGCACCTGCATCGCGGACTTGTAGCCGAACTTCTTCATCAGCTCGGGCACGATGCGCTCGCGGTACACGTGCTGCAGGCGCGCGGAGCTGACCTTGTCGGCCTCGCCGATGGCCGGCGCGGCAGACGCCTTGGACTGCGCGGCGGCGGACTTCGCGGGCGCGGCGCCCTTGGCGGGCGTGGCGGCGGTTTTCTTGGTGGCCATGTTCGTCCTCGCCCGTGGCTCAGGCCTTGATCTCTTCGCCCGACGACTTGTACACGCGCACCTTGCGGCCGCCGTCGAGCAGCTTGATGCCGACGCGGTCGGCCTTGCCGGTGGCGGCGTTGTAGATCGCCACGTTGCTCTGGTGGATCGGCATCGTCTTGTCGATCACGCCGCCGGTCGTGCCCTTCAGCGGGTTGGGCTTGACGTGCTTCTTGACGATGTTGACGCCCTCGACGACGAGGTGCTGGTCGTCGACGCGGCGGGTGACGGTGCCGCGCTTGCCCTTGTCGCGGCCGGTCGTCACGACGACCTGGTCGCCCTTCTTGATCTTCATCATGGTCAGAGGACCTCCGGCGCCAGCGAGACGATCTTCATGAAGCGCTCGCTGCGCAGCTCGCGCGTGACGGGCCCGAAGATGCGCGTGCCGATCGGCTCGAGCTTGGCGTTGAGCAGCACTGCGGCGTTGCCGTCGAACTTGACGAGCGAGCCGTCCTGGCGCCGCACGCCCTTGGCGGTGCGCACGACGACGGCGTTGTAGACCTCGCCCTTCTTGACGCGGCCGCGGGGCGCCGCTTCCTTGATCGAGACCTTGATCACGTCGCCGATGCCGGCGTAGCGGCGCTTGCTGCCGCCGAGCACCTTGATGCACATGACGGACTTCGCGCCCGTGTTGTCGGCCACGTCGAGCCGCGATTGCATTTGGATCATGTTCTCATCCCAACTTGATCCGGCAGCCTTGCCGGGGACGCGGATCCTGCCGATCCGCCTCCCGGCCACGCTACCCGGTCAGTCTTGGGCCCGTGTCTGGGGTGATCCGGCCGTGCGGCACACACCCTGGGGTGCGCACCGGCCCGACCGGCGAAGCCCGCGATTATGTCAGTTGCGGGACGGTGTCGTCAATCGTTGCGCCCGTGCGGGGCCCAGGGCCCCGCCGTCGGCGTGCCGCGGGCCTCAGCCCAGCAGCGTCTTGGCCTGGCCGAGCAGAGAGGCGGCGTCGCTGACCTCGAACTTGCCGGGGCCCTCGACGTTGAGTGCCTTGACCACGCCGTCCACCACCAGCATCGAGTAGCGGTTGCTGCGCAGGCCCATGCCGCGCGCGGTAAGGTCCAGCGTCAGGCCGGTGGCCTGCGAGAAGGCGGCGCTGCCGTCGGCCATCATCCGCACCTTGCCGGCGGTGTGCTGGTCGCGCCCCCAGGCGCCCATCACGAAGGCGTCGTTCACCGACACGCACCAGACCTCGTCGATGCCGGCGGCCTTGAGCTCCGCGTGCTTCTCGACGTAGCCCGGCACGTGCTTGGCCGAGCAGGTGGGCGTGAACGCGCCCGGCAGGCCGAAGATGGCGATCTTCTTGCCCGCGGTCTCCTTGGCGATGTCGAAGCCGTTGGGGCCGATCGAGCAGCCGTTGCCCTCGACCTCGATGTACTCGTTCAGGGTGCCGGCGGGCAGCCTGTCTCCGACCTTGATCATGCGTGTCTCCTGGTGGCGGCCGGGGCCTGCGCGACGCGCAGGCCGGCAATGCAAGCGGCCGGCTGCGCAGTGTGCGCCGGCCGGCCGCGACGTGCGGGGCTGGGGTCTTGCCGGCCGGTCAGACCAGCCGCGCCTTCTCGACCAGGCGGGTCACGACCCAGCTCTTGGTCTTGCTGATCGGGCGGCCCTCGGCGATCTCGACGACGTCGCCCATCTTGTACTCGCCCTTCTCGTCGTGGGCGTGGTACTTGCGCGACTTGGCCACGATCTTGCCGTAGAGCTCGTGAGCGGCACGGCGCTCGACGAGCACGGTCACGGTCTTGGAGCGCTTGTCGCTGACGACGCGGCCGACCAGGGTGCGGGTGTTCTTCGCCTTCGCGGGCGTGGCTTGCGCTTCGCTCATTTCGCGGCCTTCTTCTTCTCGGCCAGGATGGTCTTGGCGCGCGCGATGTCACGCCGCGTCTTGCCCAGCTGCGAGTGGTTGCCCAGTTGCTGCGTCGCCTTCTGCATGCGCAGGCCGAAATGGGCCTTCAGCAGATCGGTGACTTCCTTCTCGAGCGCGGCCACGTCCTTGGCGCGCAGTTCGGATGCCTTCATCGTGGTCCTCCGACCGGGTTTCGCTTAGAGGCCGACCTGGCGCGCCACGAACGTGGTGCGCAGCGGCAGCTTGGCCGCGGCCAGCGTGAAGGCCTCGCGCGCAAGCTGCTCGGGCACGCCGTTCAGCTCGTACAGCACCTTGCCCGGGACGATCTCGGCCACGAAGTACTCGGGGTTGCCCTTGCCGTTGCCCATCCGCACCTCGGCCGGCTTCTGCGAGATCGGCTTGTCGGGGAAGATGCGGATGAAGATGCGGCCGCCACGCTTGATGTGGCGGCTGATCGCGCGGCGGGCGGCCTCGATCTGGCGCGCGGTGATCCGGCCGCGCTCGGTGGCCTTCAGACCGAACTCGCCGAACGACACGTTCGTGCCGCGCGTGGCGATGCCGGTGTTGCGGCCCTTCTGCTCCTTGCGGAACTTGCGACGTGCGGGTTGCAGCATCGTCACTCTCCTTTGTTCTCGCCGCCAGCCGGCGGCGCAGCGCGGCGTACGCGCTTGACCGTCGGGCCGGGGCCCTTGGCTGCATCGTCGCTGCCGGCCGCGGGGCCCGCCGGGGCGGCGGCCGTCGCGGCGTCGGCACGCGGGGCGCGGTCGCCGGCCGGGGCGCCGGGCCGGC
>JADCGX010000237.1 GCA_020248785.1 Burkholderiales bacterium
ACCTCAGCGCCGGTCAGCACGCTCTGGGCCCCTGGCACATCAACAACGTCAACGGCTACCACTCCCGGCTGAAGAACTGGCTGCGACGTTTCAACGGCGTGGCCTCGTCCTATCTGAAGCATTACCTCGGCTGGTTCCGCGCCCTCGACCTCTCCCGAGCCCCGGCGCTCACCCCGCCGGCGATGCTCGCGCTGGCCGTCGGGGTCTGAGGGAATCAACACTCAACGCGAATAGCGCCGATTTTTGGCATCTCGACCCCCGCGAATGAGGGGGTGCGTCGCGATCGGGTCCGCGCAGGCGGAGGCCTCGCGGAGGCCGATTCGCCGTGTCCTGAGCGCCTGACCCCGTCCGCGGCGTCGATGCGAGGGCTGGTTGCGCTTGGCGGGTCGCCGACCACACCGAGACGTTCGCCATTCGGGAATGCAGAACTGGATCGCGGAGGCAGATGCAGACCAAGCGCAACGGCTGGGCCGCAAGTCTTCCGGCATCTCAGGATCTGCTGCTGTTGTTGCGCCTCTTCCTGGTGCTGCCGGCTGACGACACCCCGAGCCCTGCGGCCCCGGCCGCCGAGTTGTCGTCGGCGACTTCAGAGTTGCATGGGGCATTGACCGAGCCCTTGCTGCGCAGTTGGCGCTCAAGGACGGCAAAGTCCGGCCTAGGGCGCACGTGGACTCGCTGCGTCTGTTCGTCCAGCTGGCGCCCACTGCTGCGTGCCGACCAGGCGGGGACTGCTGACCCGTGGCGTACCAACCGACTAGCGGCCCCGCCGCTGAACGGGATCCGCCTCTCGCCGGCCGTTGACCGCCGCTCAGCGCTTGGGTGGCGACCTCTACGGCCGCCTTCTTTTCGTGGGAGCTGCCGTCATCCGCGCTGCTCATTACCAACCCGGACCAGCTCGCATCCCTGGGCCGCCGGGCTGTGGCCAGCCATTGAGTCAGGTGCCGTCTGCCCGCGCCTTGTCCAGCAATTCCAGCCCCCGGGCTTCGCGCCCCGCACCGCGTGTCGCCCGCAGCTTGAATCGGGTCTCGGCGTCGAATTCGGCCAGCATCACGGTGGCCATGTCGTCGATCAACCGGTTCAGGGTGGTGCCCCGGCTTTGCGCCAGAGCGCGCAGGCGCTGATGCTTGTCGTCGGGTAGGCGCACGGTCAAGGCGGTCATGGAGCCATCTCCTTCAAGAACGGGCCCGGCGCCAGGCACCGTAGGCCGGGGAAGTTCAATTCTGCGCGGGCGAAGTCGCGCAGGTTGCGTGTGACGATGACCTGCGCGCCGCCCGCCACGGCCAGTTCCACCAGGTGGTTGTCGGCCTCGTCGGGCAGGTTGGGTCGCCAGCCGAAGTACACGCGAGTCCATTCGCAGCGGGCCATGAAGATGTCGAGCAACTCGTCGCGCTCCGCGGCGGTGAGCCTGCTGGATTGCATCAAGTCTGAGCGTGCCAGCACGTCTTCGTACTCGGCCAGCAGGGCCGAGCCCATCAGCGGCTGCACGGCGCCCGTCAAGCAGCGGCGCAATACTTCGGCCGCAGCGCCCTGCCCAAGGCAGGCCCCGACGAACACGTTGGTGTCGATGACGACGCGAACTGGCATGCCAGATGGTATCAAAAATGCCACCAATGTGCGGGTGAAGGCGGCATCGCGGAGGGCTAGCGCTGCGGTGGGCGGCCGGTGGCCTTGGCAGCTGACGGCTCTGGTCAACGCCGCTTCAGCATCAGCCTCATCCTCCAGACTCCCAGGCCCGTGCCTGCTGCTTCATGCCGTTGAAGATGGCCTCGGCCATTCGCTGGGGGAACCCGGTGGGCTGCTCGCTCGCAATCTGCGCCTGAACTGCCGCGATGGCGGCAGGCACCCGCGCTACCAGGGCCTGCATGGCCTGCCAGGTGCCGTCGACGCCACTTCGTTGTGCCAGCCCTTCCCAATGCCGCGTCTCGATGCGCGCCAGCTGGTAGTGCGTGTTCTTCGACCGCACGGCCATCGCGAGCTTGGCCTCCTGCCAGGCGACCCGGTTGGCGCCTGCGCCGATGATCGGCCAGGCCGAGATCACGTCGTACAGAGGCGTCATCCGGTATCGGCCGCCGGGCAGCAGGAACAGCGAGAAATTCTTCGCATGCCCGTCTGTGGCTGCCAGCAACCAGAACGCCAGCTGCGCACACAGGAAGTGCCGTACGTCAGCCCCTGCTGTGGCACTAGCGCGCAGCACCTGCAGGCACTGCGCCATCCCGGGGCCGCCTTGCGCCTCGTACCTGTCCTCCGACGGCAAGCCCAGGACCTGGCAGAAGTCTTCTTGCGGGATGCGGGCGATCCAGCGCTGCGGCGCGCTCTGCCATTGCCGGTCGAAGCGCTCGACCACCAGCACGGTCTGATCATCGAAGTGGCCAATGTCCGTGGTGGCCACCGGCAGGCCCAACTCGCGCAGCAGCTGCGCGCACAGCCATTCGTTGTAGACCGACTCGCTCAAGTCCAGTCGGCGGCCGCCCACCAGACCCAAGGGCAGCTTCAGGATGTGCGTGGTCGGTGTCGCCCCCAGCGGGCGGCACCACTGGCCATCGATGCGCAGGAGGGCGGTCTTTTCCTGGGCGCCGGCGATCGAGATGCGCAGGGGGTCGTCATTCGCCGCAGTATCAAGATCGTTGCCCAGTCCCGGCGCGGCCGCCACACCGCGCAGGTGCCGCGCCACGGCCTGGTCATCCATCGGCTCGCCTTGGACTTGGTCGAACCCTGTTGGGGGCTGCTCGGGCGGCAGCAGCTGCACGGCCCCGACGCAGTCCCGGCCGATGGCCTGCAGCAGCTCGAACACGTCGGTGGAGCCCAGCTTGAATCGAGCGCTGACGCGGCGCCGGATGCGCTCGTCATCGGGCAACAGGTTGTCGAAGTAGTGGGCGACCACAGGCCCCGTGACCGTCCGGTCTGGCGTGAGGGGCAGCGACAGCGACAGGGGCCGGACCCGCGGCGAGGCGATCCATGAAGGTTCGTAGATGAACCGATGCCCGCCGGTGCGTGTGCGCTGCCAGGTGCCGACGCGCTCGCCGTTCATCCACACCCAGAGTTCGCGCACCTCAGCCATGGCGCGCCCTGGGAGTCGATTGCTGGGGTGGGGGCAAGGGGTTGATCATGCGTTCAAGCCCCCCCGCTGGGCGCCGCCGATCGTCACCACTGGCCCCGCGGCGGCGCCTCGGGCGCGTCGTTCGGAGGAGGTGGCGCCGAAGACGGGCGTTCCTGCCTGGACGGCGGCGCGCCCGCCTGTGGAAGCTTGTCATCGGGACTGGCGGGCTGCGCAGGCGCCTGTTTGTCTAGGGACCTCCCGGCCGCGCTGGGCGGCGTCGAAGGCGCGGTCTCCCTGACCACCAGCTGCGCACCGAGCATCGCCAGGACGTTCATCAACTGCTCGACGCTCACGCTGCCGGGCTCGCGTTCAATGTCGGCCACCCGTGACTGCACCACGCCCAGATGCCGCGCCAGTTGCGCCTGCGTCATCTGGCGCGACTTGCGCAGCGACTTCAGAAGCTGCTGGAGTTGGCTGGTGAGCTGTAGCGGGTAGTCCATCGGATGATCGGCCAGAGGCGATTTCTAGATCGTATCGTCTTTAAGTGATAAATGCAAAAACTCGCTTAAGTGCGATCTAGCTGTCTGCGCGTTGGCGGGGACAACTGCCAAGCGCGAAGCTACCTTTGAACACGCGCCGGCTCGCCTGGAGCATATTCAGCGCTAGCCACACCGCGGCCCCAATGCGACCGCCATGGGGCTGATATGGCCGCAGCTTGAAGCGGCGCGGCGGTCGAGCGCGCCGCCGCGCGGAGGGTGGTTTGCGGCGCGCCGGAGATGGTGTACATTCAACCCAACGGTCGGGCTGGACTTGCAGTTTGCAAATCAGGCTGTTCGGTGAAGCTGGTGTTGTTCGGGCCAGGCAGGTGTTGATGGGTGAGAGGTCGAATCGCAGTAAGTGCTTGATTTGACGACATAACCCCCATCAAACCCTATCCGGCGCGCCGGACACCGTGCCTAACCATTAGCCTCATAACCCAAAGGTCGCAAGTTCAAATCTTGCCCCCGCAACCACATTCAGTGCCGACAGGCGCTTTCGAAGCCCGCCCCGTGCGGGCTTCGGCGTTTCTGGGGCCATGTGACAGGACCAGTGACGTCACAAGCCGCCTTCGAACCCGCGTACCACGATCTCCTGACCGTCGAGCTTGTGTGACGAATGAGATCAGGATGGACCGCTATGCCGCCCCATCCGGGTGTGCCCGGGCTTCCATGTGTGAGGCCGTTTGGGCGCAGCCTGCAGATGCGAGACAACGCCCGGCTCGCTACCCGTCAACCCCCGGCGATCCAGTTCTCCGTCAGCAAACCTGGCACCCGTTCGAACTCCCCGAGGTTGTTGGTCACGAGGGTAAGCCCCTCGCTGCGGGCGTGGGCCGCGATGTGCAGGTCGTTCACGCCGATCGGCCGGCCCACCCCTTCCAGCGCGCTGCGGATGGCACCGTAGTGCTGCGATGCCTTGGCGGTGTAGGGCAGCACTTCGAGCAGGCTGGCGAACTCCTCCACGACGGCAAGGTTGCGAGCGACCTTCGCGCTCTTCTCGGCGCCGTGAAACAACTCGCTCAGCGTGACGGCGGAAATCGCCATCCGGCCGGCGTTCTCGTTGAAGACGCCCAGCACCTCGATCGGCCGCCGCTTGAT
This sequence comes from Burkholderiales bacterium, assembly GCA_020248785.1. Lineage (GTDB taxonomy): Bacteria > Pseudomonadota > Gammaproteobacteria > Burkholderiales > Burkholderiaceae_F > JALHMQ01. The sequence goes on from JADCGX010000237.1 coordinate 4,672, forward strand.
GACGTGGATGGCGATGTTGGTGTCGAGCAGGTACTTCAGCATCGCCTGCACCGCGTCAGAGGGCTTCGCGGTCGGGTTGCTCCTGCGAGGCGCGTTCGACCATGAAGTCGTCCGACGCCTCGGGGCCGTTGCGGAAGAACTCATCCCAGGTGTGACCCACCGGCGAGATGATGCGATCGACCCCCCGGGCGCGTACCCGCACCTTCTTCACGCCCTCGGGCAGGCGCACATCGGCCGGCAGTCGCACGGCCTGGGAGCGGTTGTTCGTGAAGACCGATGTGACGCTCATGGAGGACTCGCGAGATGGCATATACCAATAGTATATGGCTGTGCGGACTGGTCCGACGGGCTTGGGCGTTCGGGCCGGCGCGCTCCGCCCGCTGCACTACCTGTGCCTCAGCGGCCAGGAGGTCTAGCGCGGCGAATTCAAGCGCACGACCGGGCTGGCCGACCGCACCGCCGTGCAACTGCGCGCGGCACTGACGAGGCGCGGGCTGCCGCGCAGCGACGCGCCGCAAGGCGCGCTTCCTGCAGCGCAGCTGTCGGCGCAGACTGCGGCGGCGCCCGGCCGATCGGTTGAAGTAGGCTCTTCCCATGGCGCTCCCCGATGGTCTCTACGAGCTGCTGCTGACCGAAGGTCTGGCCAAGGCCGTTGCCGCCCTGGAGCCTGGCAGCGCGGAAGTGCGGTCGATCGGCGGCGGGGTGCCCGAGCTGCTGGTCGATGCCATGGCCCGCCAGCTGGGCGCCATCCTGGAGGACATCGCCGGCGACGACGCTGACCGGTCCCGACGCCAGCTCGAGCTCGTCAACGAACTGCTGGTGACGCTGCGCCAGCGGCTGGCCGCCGGCCATGGCGAGGACACGACCGTTGCCGCGGCCGAGGTGGTAGACCTGATCGCGCAGCCTCTGCGGGTGCTGCGGGCCGTACGGCGAGACCAGCAGTTTCCGCCGGCCCCCGAGGTCGGGCTCGCGGCCCCTTGGCTGTTCACGGCGGGGAAGGGATCGCCTTCGCTGCTGCACGAGATACGGCGCGAGCTGGCCTCTGCCGACCAGGTCGACATCCTCGTCAGCTTCATCACGGTGTCCGGCGTGCGCAAGCTGCAGGACGTGCTGCAGCAGATCACGGCCACCGGCGCGCACGGCCAGCGTGCCACGCGCCTGCGCATCCTCACCACCACCTACACCGGCGCCACCGAGGCGCGCGCACTGGATGAGCTGGCACGCCTGCCGGGGTGCGAGGTCCGGGTGTCGCTCGATGGTCGCCGCACCCGCCTGCACGCCAAGGCATGGTTGTTTCAGCGCAAGACGGGCTTCGGCTCGGCCTACGTCGGCAGCGCCAATCTCTCGGGCGCGGCGCTGACGGGCGGGTTGGAGTGGACCGTCAAGCTCTCGCAGCGTGCGCAGGAGGCACTGTTCACCCGGGCGATCGCCCACTTCGAGACGCTTTGGGCCGACAGCGAGTTCCAGCGCTACGACCCCGACAACGCCCACCACCGGCAGGCGCTGGCCGCGGCGCTCGGGCGGGAGTCCTTCGGCAGCGAGCCCAGCGGCGCAGTCGCCTTCTTCGACCTGCAGCCCAAGACCTACCAGCAGGACATACTGGAGCAACTGGCGGCCGAGCGTGCCCACGGCCGGCATCGCAACCTGGTGGTGGCGGCCACCGGCACCGGCAAGACCGTGGTGGCGGCGTTCGACTACCGGAACGCCTGTCGCAGCGAAGGCGGGCGACCTCGGCTGCTCTTCGTGGCGCACCGCGAAGAGATCCTTCGCCAGGCCCTTCGCACCTACCGCGAGGTGTTGCGCGATCCCGAGTTCGGCGAGCTGCTGACCGGCAGCCACGATCCCGGGCGCTGGGACCACCTCTTCGCCACCATCGACAGCGTGACCAGCCGCGAACTCGTCGCCAGGGTCGGGGCCGCCCACTGGCACACCGTGGTCGTCGATGAATGCCACCGGCTCGCCGCGGACCGCTTCGACGCCTTCGTGCGCGCCGTTCAACCGCGCGTTCTGCTCGGTCTGACGGCCACGCCGGAGCGCAGCGACGGGCAGCCGATCATGCCGTACTTCGACGCCAGGCCTGACGGCAGCCCGGCGGTCGAATTGCGCCTGTGGCATGCCCTCGACCTGCAGTTGCTCGCGCCGTTCGAGTACTACGCCTGTGACGACGCCACCGACTTCTCGGCAGTGCCCTGGGACAGGCCCGGCGAGCGCGAGGCCGTCGACAACCTGGTCACCGGCAACGATGCGCGCGCGCGGCTGGTGGTGAACGAGTGGCGGCGTCTGGCGTCTGATGCCGCACGGTCGCGTGCGCTCGTGTTCTGCGTCTCGGTCGCGCATGCCGAGTTCATGACCGAGTGGCTCAACCGGGCCGGTCTTCCAGCTGCCTGCGTGGTGGGTGCGACGAGCGCCGAGGTCCGCCGCCGGGCACCGCAGCGCCTGCTCGATGGCGAGCTGTGCGCCTTGGTCACGGTCGACCTCTACAACGAAGGGGTCGACCTGCCGATGGTCGACACGCTGTTGCTGCTGCGGCCGACGCAGAGTCCGGTGCTGTTCCAGCAGCAGATCGGCCGTGGCCTGCGCCTGGCGCCGGGCAAGGAGAGCTGCCTGGTGCTCGACTTCGTCGGCCAGCACCGCAGCGAGTTCCGCTTCGACCGCCTGCTGTCGAGCCTGACCGGCCTGTCGCGCCGCGAACTCGTGGACGGCGTCGAGAACGGCTTCGGCAGCCTGCCCCCTGGCTGCCACATCCACCTGCAACGTCAGACGCGGGAGCAGGTGCTGCAGGGCCTGCGCGCTCTGACGACGCAGAACTGGCGTCGGCTGAAGACGGAGCTGCAGGCCTATGCAGCGCTGCGCGGCCGCTCAGCGGTGCGGTTGGCCGACTTCCTGCATGACCAGGCGCTCGAGCTGGAGGATGTCTACCGCGCAGCGACTGGCCAGGGCCGCAGCGGCTGGACCGCGCTGAAGCGCGATGCCGGCCTGCTCGTTGCGGAGCCCGGGCCCGAGGAAGACTATTTCAGCCGGCGGTTTGCGGACCTGCTGCACGTCGACGACCCGCTGCGGCTCGACGTGATGGCCGCGGTCGGCGCAGGGCAAGTTCGCTTGCCCGCGCTCGATGCGATGCCCGCGCTCGGCGTCCAGATGCTGGCGTACCAGGTCGATGGCCGACACGAGCAGGCCGCGGGGCCGCAAGCCTTCATCGAGCGCCTGCAGCGTCATCCGGCAATCGCGGCCGAGCTGGTTGAGCTGTCATCCCTGTTGCAGGCACGCACGACGCTCGGCGCAAGGTCGGTCCCCGGGCTGGAAGAAGCGCCGTTGTGCCTGCACGCAGGCTACGGTGTGCGCGAGGTGCTCACGGCCGTGGGCTGGCTGACTGCGGCGCGACGCGCGCCGTTCCAGGCGGGTGTGCTGCCGCTGACCCACCGCAAGACCGAGCTGCTGTTCGTCACTCTCGACAAGAGCGAGGGATATCACGACCGCATCGCCTACCACGACTACGCGATCAGCGTGGATCGCTTCCACTGGCAGACGCAGAACAATGCCGGCCCGGACACGCCCAGCGGCCGGCGCTATCTGGACAGCGCAACGAACGGATGGCGGTTTCAGCTCTTCGTGCGGCCGCGTCGGGGTGAGGCCTATCGCGCCTGCGGACCGGTGCTGCTGGAGTCCGCCGAGGGCGATCGGCCGATGAGCATCGTGTGGAAGCTCGAAACGCCGCTGCCCGTGCGCCTGTTCCGCGAGTTCAGCGTGCTGCGGGGGGCGTAGCGGCGGGGGTCTGGCGCGCCGGCGCCTTGAACACGTTCTTCACGTTCCAGGCCAGGAACTCGGGCGCGGGCAGGAGGTCGGCCTGCTGCAGTGGGAAGAAGGCCAGGCCCACCGCGGCGGCGATGTCGCCGTGCAGCGTCTGCGGGAAACAGGTGTCGAGCACGCGCGACCGGAGAGCCCCCTTGCACGTGCCGCGCCCTGAGCTCGCCCAGGTTGGGCGTGGCGCCGGGCGGCCGGGCGAGCAGGTCGCGCGGGCCGTGCAGTTCCCACAGCGCCCGCTGCCCGTCCGTGGCCAGGTGCCAGAACGGGTAGTGGCGCGACTTGGCCGACCCGCCGGGGCCGAACTCGGAAAGCAGCGCGCGCATCGGCGCGTCGAGGGCGCCGAACTCCACCAGGCGCGGCTCGTCGCGCTGCACTCGGGTCAGTGCCAGCAGGATCAGCAGCGGCTTGTGCGGCGCGTACGCGCCGGCCTTCTGGGCACGCCGGATGCGGTCGAAGGCTTCGAGCACCTGCGCCGCGGTCTTCATGTCGGTTCGCCGCGGGGTCGCGGCCCGGTCCCGGGGTCGCGCTTCGTCGCGGGGTCGCGCCCTGTCCAGTAGTCGGCCCGCTCCGGCTCGGCCCACTCGAGCGCGAACAGGCTGCCGACGTGCCGGCGCGGCAGCACCAAGCTGTGGCCACGCGTCAGCAGGAACGCATCGCGGATCACCACCGCGTGCTCGCTGCGGTGGACGATCCGCGCCGGCGGCAGGGCGCAGAAGGGGCACTCGCTCGCAGGCGGATTCATCGGCCGGCAAGGCCAACCCATCGCTGCGGCCGGCGGGGGCGCAGGCGGTGGCGTCTTCGCCTGCGGCCGCCCCGGGCGCGAAACCCTCGCGCTGCCCCGGGCCAAGGCGCGCGGCTTGCCGCGCGCCCTAAACTGCCGGGCAGCATCTTCTGCTCCCGCTCCTGCCATCGCTGTTGGGAGCGCCACCCTGCTGCATCGCCATGGAACCCACCGAGATCCCCACCCTCACCAAGCGGCGCCTGCAGGCGCAGGTGGTCGGCGCCATCTACGCCGAGATGCGCGAGCAGATCGGCGAGGACAAGGCGGTGGCCATCCTCGACGCGGCCATCCGCAAGGCGGCCGTGGCCGAGGGCCGCGAGTTCGCGCAGCGCGAGCCGGGCGGCGCCACGTCGATGGCGAGTTTCATCAAGCTCTACGAGCTTTGGACGGCCGACAGCGCGCTCGAGATGAAGGTGCTGCGCGCCGACGACGAGCACTTCGACTTCGACATCGTGCGCTGCCGCTACGCCGAGACCTACCGCGAGATGGGCCTGGGCCGCATCGGGCACCTGCTGTCGTGCAACCGGGACGGCACCTTCTGCCAGGGCTACGACGCGCGCATCACGCTGGAGCGCAAACAGACGATCATGGAAGGCGCGCCGTGCTGCACGTTCCGGTACCGGTACGAGGGCAAGGCCGAGGGGACTGGCTGAGAGGGGCCTACGCCGCGAGCCCTGCCAGCTCCCGCGTCAGGCGCCCCGCCGGCACCGCCCGGCAGCCACTCGTGTCCTGCCCTGCCCAAAGTGGCGAGTACTCGCCGCTGCCCAGGCTCTCGGCGCGGGCCCTCAGCGGCGCGATGGCGGCGGCGGCCAGCGGAAAGGCCGGCGCGTCGGGGTGCAGGGGGCCGAGGCGGCGCATCAGGCCGTTGACGATGCCGCGCGCCGGGCGGCCGGTGTAGAGGTTGGTGAGCGCGGTCACGCGCGCGGCCTCGCCGGCCAGCGCGGCGCGGTGCACGGCGCTGGTGGTGGCCTCGGGACACAGCAGGTAGGCGGTGCCCACCTGCACGCCGGCGGCGCCGAGGGCCAGCGCGGCGGCCACGGCCTCGCGGCAGCCGATGCCGCCGGCGGCGATGACGGGCACCTGCACGGCACGGGCCACCTGGGGCACGAGTGCCATCGTGCCCAGCTGCGTGGCGAGGTCGGCGGTGAGGAACATGCCGCGGTGGCCGCCGGCCTCCAGGCCCTGCGCGATGATGGCGTCCACGCCGCGCGCCTCGAGCCAGCGCGCCTCGTCCACCGTGGTGGCCGAGGACAGCACGCGCGCGCCCCAGGAGCGCACCCGTGCCAGCAGCGCGGGCTCGGGCAGGCCGAAGTGGAAACTGACCACCGGCGGGCGCAGGGCCTCGAGAACCTCGAGCGCGGCCGTGCCGAAGGGCACGCGAGCGGGCGCGGCGGGCTGTGCCTGCGGGTCGAGGCCGAGCTCGGCGTAGCAGGGTGCGAGCGCCTGGCGCCAGCGGGCCTCGCGCGCGGGGTCGGAAGCGGGCTGCGGGTGGCAGAAGAAGTTGACGTTGAAGGGCCGTGCGGTGCCGCGCCGCAGAGCCAGCAGCTCGTCGCGCAAGGCATCGGGCCCGAGCATCGCGGCGGGCAGCGAGCCCAGGCCGCCTGCCTCGGACACCGCCACCGCCAGCGCGCTGCCCTGCACGCCGGCCATCGGCGCCTGCACGATGGGCAGTTCGATGCCGAGCAACTGCTGCAGCGTTGCGCGGCCGTGCCCCACGACCGCGCTCAAGGCTCGCCCGCCCAGTAGTCGAGCTCGTCGATGCCGGGCCCGCGATCGCGGATGGCCAGCAGCGCGGCCCCCGCGCCCGCGGCGGCCCCGGTGCGCACCATGAACTTGCCCGAGTCCGGGTACTCGCAGACCTCGGGCAGGTCCTGCGTGCTGATTGACAGGATCTTCAGCGGCGCGTCGGAGGTGTTGACGATCTGGTGCGGGTACTGCGGCCCGGGCGGCACGAAGACGACGTCGCCCTGGCGCAGCGGCAGCATCTCGCCGGCCACGCGCAGCGTGCCCGAGCCCTCGAGCACGACGAACATCTCCTCCTGCGCGTGGTGCAGGTGGTACGGGCAGGCGCGCCTGCCGGGCGCCAGGATGTCGACCGACGCGCCGAGCCGGCGCGCCGCGGTGCCAGGCGCCAGCCTTGCGCCCGTGCTGTCGTAGAGGGGCTCGCGCACCTCGCGCGTCTTGGGCACGTCGTCCAGGTTGCGGATGAGTCGTTGCGCCAGGGCGCGGGCGGTGTCGTTCATGGGCGGTTTCCCCGCGGTGCGTTGTCCACCAAGAGGATGGTAGGGCCCGAGGGGAGTGCCGCTGCAGGGGTCCACGGCTCGCGGCAGGCCCGCGGCGGCGCGCCGGCGGTCTTCGTCCTGTTCTTCGTCCGCAGTGCACCGGGGCCCTGCGCGATCCTGCTGCTGGCGTCGCCAGAACCGCGCCGACCTGCGCCAGATCGTGGCACCGTGGATCGTCACGCCGGGCTCGTTGCGGGCGGCGTGGCAGTGTGGGGGTCGTTCATCGGCATCGCCATGCGGTTGCCGATCGGTTCGAACCCGTTCGCGTCGCGAGCGTGACCCGGGCGACGAGGCCTTGCGCGACGAGGCCGCCGGTGTGGCCAGGCGGCCGCCGCCTGCAGGCCGCGACGGCCACGCACCGTGAACTTCCGCACGCCGCCGCACGCGGACCACCTCAATCGTGGACCGGGCGCGCCGAATTACCTGCATGGACAGCCCATCCGATGGCCTGCGGGTGCCTCGTTCGTCGCGGCGCATGCGCAACATGTCCGCGCGACCGACGCCTTCGGCCGCGGCAAACGGTGCGGGCCCGAGCGCCTGCGATGTCGACGAATTGAGCGCGATGCTCGTCGGCGATGTGCAGAGCGTCATCGCCCGGCTGGCCGAGGACCCCTCCGCCCTGGCCCGCCTGGTGGAGGAGCACCGCATCTTCAAGGAGGCCATCGAGAAGAGCCCGGTGGCCTACTGCGTCTATGACGCCGACGACCGGCTGATCGCATCGAACGCGGCCTATGCCCGAGCGCATCCGGCGCTCAATGCCCTCGTCCGCGACGCTCGGGGCGGCCGCGCCGTGACCTACGGCGAGCTGGTGCGCGAGCAGCTGCGCGGCCAGCTGCCGCCCGATCAACTCGAGCAGGCGGTGGCCGAGCGGGTGCAGGCGCAGCGCCGTGCTGACGGCACGTCGGTGCTTCGAAGCTACGGCAACAACCTCCACTACAAGCTGACCAAGTACCCCCTGTCCAGCGGCGCCGTCGCCGGGCTCGCGTTCGACGTCAGCGAGCTCATGCAGCGCGAGGCCGAGCTGAAGCAGGCGCGGGCCGATGCGGAGCAGGCCACGCGGCAAGCGCAGCAGAGTCTGGCGCTGGAACTCCAGCGCAAGCGCGAGGCGCGCCTGCTGTCCGAGCTGGGCGAGTGGCTGCAGAGCTGCAAGACGCTGCAGGAGCTCTACGAGGTGATCGGCTGCTACATGGCGCAGATCTTCCCCGGTACCGCGGGCGAGCTGTACATCTACAGCAACTCGCGCGATGTGCTGGACGGGGTGTGCGCCTGGAGCCGCCCGCTGAAGCTGGTGGGCCACTTCCAGCCCGACGAGTGCTGGGCCCTGCGGCGCGGGCGGATGTACAAGCATGGCGCCGGCCTGGTCAACTTCCGGTGCGGGCACGCACACGACGTCGACCCCGACGACGCCGACGCCGCCTATCTGTGCCTGCCGATCATCGCCCACGGCGACACCGTGGGCCTGCTGCACATCCGCTTTGGCGGGCGCGCGGGCGAGGGGGGGCGGGCGCAGATGGACGACGACGCCTGCGCCTTCGCGATCCGGTGCTCCGAGCAGATCAGCCTGGCCATCGCCAACGTGAAGCTGCGCGACGAGCTGCGCGACCAGTCCACGCGTGACCCGCTGACCGGCCTGTTCAATCGCCGCTACTTCTTCGACAGCTGCCGCCAGGCCCTCCACCACGCCAGCAGCAGCGGTGAGCCGGTGAGCCTGATCTCGCTGGACGCCGATCACTTCAAGCGCCTCAACGACACCCATGGGCACGACGCGGGCGACACCGTGCTGCGTGCCGTGAGCGAGCTGCTCGGCTCCATGTTCCAGGGCCGCGACGTCGTCGCCCGCCTGGGTGGCGAGGAGTTCTCGGTGCTGCTGCCCTCCTGCGATGTCGAGCAGGCTCGAGCGCGTGCCGACGAGATGCGCCGGCGCGTGGAGGCGCTGCGCATCCGCTACCGCGAACTCGAACTGCCTCGTGTCACCATCTCCGTCGGCGTGGCGTCGTATCCGCAGTGCGGGCAGATCACGCAGGAACTGCTGCGTGCCGCCGACGGCGCCCTGTACGCAGCCAAGGAAGCGGGCCGCAACCAGGTCCACGTGGCCACCAGAGCAGGCGCGTAGCGGGGCGCTCGCCGTCCTCGCCGTCACCGATCTCCCGGGTCGCCCGCACAGGAGCCGGGGCGGGGGCTGTGATCAAGCCCCGTGCGGATCGTCCACCCGCGGCCACAGCGGCCGGCTCACCTGCGTGTAGGCCAGCGCGCGCATGTCCATCGAGCCCGTGCCGGGGGCGGCGACGTAGACGATGTCGTCGGCCACCGGCAGGAAGCCGGCGTGGAAGTGCTGGGTGGACTCGTCATCACGAAGCCGATCGTGGCGGGCTGGGCCTCCGCGGCGCTGATGGGTCTAGCCCTCGGCTTCGAGGTCGCCGCGTCTACTGCGGTGCGAACGCGCGCGCACCCTTGGAAATCCGCGCAAAGCTTCCGCAAAGCGGGCTCATACCATCATGCGGCATGCGCGGATTCCTCTCACCGCCGCCGCAGGACTCCGGTCCTGTCTACCTGCCCGTGACCTCGCATTACGTAGCGCAGGCGGGCAGTGGAGTGCTTCGCGAACTGGCATGGGCCTTCTTCGTAGTCGTCATGGCGTCGGTGGTCGTGCTGTGGCCGGCCTGACTCTGAAAACGGAATGGTTTCGGGCTTTCTCGATCTGGAGGTCCGCGCGTTGACCGTCAGCCTGGTTGCGGCGGTCTGCGCGCCTGGGGCTGTGAACCTGAATCCTTTGCCGCCCTCGCGATCAGTCGGGCAATCGCCCTCAAGACCAACTCGGAGATCATGAATGGCCACACTCGTCGCGTCGCCCACCACCCGGCTCGGCACGCCCGCTGCTGACGCCCCCTTCTTGGTGGCCAACGAGCCGCCCCTGCGCCCGGGGTCCGGCCAAGCCAGCACGACCGAGATCAAGGAGCGGCTGAACAAGACTCTGAGCAGCCTGACTGGCGGCAAGATCGGGAGCATCGAGCAACTGCCCTACTACCGAATGGGTGGACGCTTTCAGGAGCTGGAAGCCCAGCTGAACAGGGAGGTGCGCGCGGCCTCCGGCGGGCGCATCCAGTCGTGGCAGGCCTTGCTCAGCGCCGATGGGAGGCGTGTGCTGGCTGCGCAGGCAGCGAAGCCGGGCTCGCCTGGCGTCCCGGCTTCCAACCTGACCGTGGATGCTCATGATGAAGTCAAGAAGAGCCTCGGCGTTGCGCTGGCGCAGCTGAGCGGCGGCAAGGTCCGGTCCCTGGAGCAACTGCAGGCCTACAAGGGGCCGGACCGTGCTGGGCTCGAGGCCAGGCTGAATCAAGAAGTGACGAAGGCCTCCGGCGGACAGGTGAGATCCTACAAGGACCTGCTGGACAAGGCCAAGAGCCAGGGGGACGCGGGCAAGCCCGGCTACAACCCCGCAGCGGCACTCACCTATGCGGCCACCGGCACAGTGGTGGCCTACAACATCCTGCGGTCTGCTGGTTTGTCGGTCAGGGATGCAGCCACGAAGCTACCCGGCAGCTTTGCTCGCAGCTTGATCACTGCCAGCATTGCCCAGATTCCGACGAACATCAAGGACCCCTTCCTTCAGGTGACTTACAAGGGCGGAATTGGGGCGCTACTGACGCTTGGCACCAACGCCATTGCAGGCAAGGTCCACCCCAGTGCCGCCCTGTCGCCTGCCATGAACTGGTCGATGGTGGTAGCCGCCTTCACGACGGCCGGCGCCGTCGTCGGTCTGAAGGAATTGCAGCAGCGCGGCTATCTGGGCGGGCTGCCGCCGGACAACCCCAAAGACTGGGGGCAGTGGTTTCAGAAGTACGCGCCGCCCAGCGTCGCCATCAGTGCGGGCTTGACCCCGCCCGTGCTGCTCGGGTCGGTGGTCCACGCCGCCCGGAACGGGAGTGGCATGACGCCACAGCAATTGGCCGTCAATGCCGCGGTCACCCTCGTGTTTCCGTTCCTGCAGAACCTGCTGGCCAACGCCATCGTGAATCCGCCCAAGGGCGCCTCCCTGGACGCCAGCAAGTTCCCCCCCGGCACCGTGGACAAGCTCAAGGCAGCGGCCAGTGCTCTCGGCCAGATGGGCCTCTATGTGATGAGCGACAAGATCTGGAACGTCATCAACTCGTTCGGCAAGCCACCGCCCGCCGCAGGCACCGCAGCGGCAAAGTGGTCGTTCGGCGCCAGCGCTCACGCAGCAGCCTGGATCACGGGTGTGACCGAGGCGGTCGGCGTCCTGGCGACGGGCGTCAGCTTGATCGGCAGGAACACGAACAACGTCGCCGAGGCCCGTCAGGCCCTGGGCGAGATCGACAAGTTGCTGCAGCACCCCTTCACGTTCATGGGTCCGGTCACTCCCGGGTTGACCGACCACGAGGCGAACCAGCTGCGAAGTGATCGCATCAACGCGCTCGAGGCGAGTCGCGACAACATCCTCAAGGAGCACCCTGAACTGCGCAGCGAGTACTTCAAGCGGAACCCAGAGGTGGGCAGGCAGTTCTACGAGAAGTACCCGGAACTGCGGCCGAAGGGTTCTTCCAGCCGATGAGCGCCTCGCATCTCGGGCGCGACGCAAGCCCCTGGACGGCGCCGGTGGCACAGGCCTGATCGATGCAAGGCGAGCCCCAGTATCGCTGCCCGACCCGGCGCTGACACTCAGGCTCGGGTCTTGCAGATCGGCTTCAGCTGCCCGCACCTGACCTCGGTGACGCGCTCTGGGGCCGCCGCACCGATGCATCCACGCGCTGTCCTCCCTCGTCTCCACTGCATAAAGGATCTTCATGCCAACTGTCAACCCTGGCGCCGGAGCTACCGAGGCCTCTCTGGGAGGCCCGGTGCAGCTTCAGCGTACGCTCCCGGGCCCGGGCGCCCTTCCGCCACCGTTGACCCTGCCAAAGGCCGAGTCCCCGCCCGGCACGGCAGGCGTCTTCGAGCGGTACACACGACCTGTCGGCGCAGACAGCCGTGCGCCAGAACCCGTCGGGCGCATGCGCGTGCAGGTGCCGATCGGTGGAGGTGTCCGCTTCACGCTCGCCACCGAGCCGACCAGCGCAGAGCTACGGGTCCCTTTGGTGAACAGCGATCAGTTCGCCGTCGGCGTGTCGGTAACTGCCGTCCCAGCCGGCCGCACGGGCGGCGCTACGCCAAACACGGTGGGCGCCGGCCTGCACGGTGAGGTGAGGCTCGATCCCTCGCTGTCGATGTCCTGGCAGTACACCGAGACCTGGGCGCTGTCCGACGGCGCCCCGACGCGCACCTTTGGCGTGGGCGCAACCGTCAAGGCCGGCGACGTCTCCGTCACGCCCGGGGTGCGGTTCGTCGACCGGCCGGATGACCTCATCGACCGGACCGAGTACAGCCTGACGGCTACCGCCGGGAACCTTAGAGTCACCGGCTCAGTCACCGACCGACACGGAGCCCCCGACGGTTTCGGGGCTGCCGTCGACATGACCCTCGGCAAGTCGAGCGTACAGCTTCGGGTTGACGACAACAACGCCGTGACCGGACCGGGAAACACCGTCTTGCAAGCGAGCTTCGGGCTGAGGTTCTAGTGTGGTGCGCGGCCCTGTCGTGTACTCGGCGTGTACGGCCACCATAGCGGCTTTGGCCTGGGCCAGGATGGCGAGGATGTCCGAAGCGCTGGCCGTCCGGATGAAGGCACCATGCGCGTTGCGAGTTGATGCCCTCAGACGCCGACCGCCAGCGCGAGCATTGCCGGCGGTGTGAGCGCGCGAGCGCTGGCGCGGTCGAGAGCGCGGAACCCGCCGAGGTAGTGCTCGAGGCGGGACGAGGCCGCGCCGTTGAAGCGGCGCAGCCAGTTCTTCAGTCGGGCGTGGTGGCCGTTGACGTTATCGATGTGCCAGGCTGCAGCGCGTGCTGGCCGGCGCTGACGTTGATGGCGTGATGCTCGACGCCGATGTGCCGTGCGGCGCGCGCCTGCGCTGCCGAGCCGTCGGTGCCCAGCACTGCGTCTGCAGTCAGCACCGGCTGCAGCACCGCGGCCGGGCGCGCCGTGTGCTGTCCGAGCGCGATCCGCTCGGTGCAGGCGCCGAGTGGGCCGCGCACGGCGAGGACGATGTCGCGCTCGTCGGTCATGCCGCGCCTGGAGCCCCGCCCGCCTCGGCCCCGCGCTGGATGACCCAGCATCTTGCGCCGATCGGTCTGGCACTGGCAGGACTCGAGGATGCCGATCTCGTCGACCTCGACGATGCCCCCCAGGCGGCCTACCCTGATGTGATGCGGCGGGCTGAGGCAGCGGTGCCGCCAGCGAAACGCGATGCCGCGCGCGACGTCCAGCCCTTCGGCCGCCTTGGTGATGCTCGCGCCGCTGCGACCAGCTCAGCTCCCCGATCGCCCGCATCACCCTGCTAAGCCCGAGCCTGCCATCACAGCCCTCGGCTCAAGCGGCAGCACCGGTCGCCGCCACGCCAGTCTCCCAGGCTGATGGCTCACCGAGTGAGCTACATCAATGCTCGATGCACATGAAGCCAACGGTTGGACCGGCAGGTGACGCCGTTGCCAACAGGCCGCGATTGGCGTCAGCCATGCCGCGGGTTGGCCGCGCCGTGTCGAGTCCGCGGTGACGCCCTCGGGTTTGCGGCGTGTGCTGGGTCGGGCAAGGGGCGGCGAGTGCGTGCCGTGGGCAGCGCCGAGCTGGTGAAGCGCCAAACCGTAGCAAAGATCGGACAAAGCGGGGCAGGCACAAGATTTGGAGTGCGATGCGCAACGCAGCAACGCATGCACCCAGGTGCTAGCCGCGCCAGCAATGTAGGCGTCGCCGATGAAGAAGCCCCAGAGCCGTGCCATGAACACTTGCATTCGCCACTTTGCATGCAAACGGCTGCGCAGTCGGTGCAAGGCGCGGCTCGCGCCCGAGCATGCCGATGCGAGCACAGGCTGCGCGCCGAACACGGCACCCCGTCGTACCGTCGGGCCGAAGGGGCAGTTCGATCGGGCCTGGTGTGCCGTGCTCCGGGAGGCCGGCTGTCCGTAGTCCCCCGGGGGGGCTGCGGCTGCTCGGCTTGGGGTCCCCGAATTCCAGAGAACCACGTTGAAGAGGATTTGACCATGTCCCTTACTCCAATTGATTCCAAGCAGCTACCGACAACGCCGGCAATGCTGGCGCAGCTGCCAACCGGCGGATCCAATGGGACCCTGCTAGCGCAAGTACCATCCGAAGTTAATCCTCTCGAAGCGGTCGGTAACCTCTTTGTCACTGCGGTGGCGATCTTGGGAGCGGCGGTCAATGCGGGTGTGCAGTACGCTCCGGAGTTGTGGAAGAAGATGACCGATACCCTGGCCAAGCTGGGTGCCTGGGGCCAGGGCGTGTCTTCGAAACTCCAGCAGTTCACCGAGCAGCAACAGAAGGCGTTCGTGGCAGCGGTTACAACCGGCCCGGTTCCGGCTACGTTGTCGGAACTGCGCCAGCGCGTGGAAGAGGCGGTGCGTACGGTTACTGCTGGCTCGTCCAATGAGCCGACTCAGGCTCGGCCCGCGCCAACCTCGCGCACGACGCCACCCGTGACTCCTCCCGAGACGCAAACTAAACCTGCGCCCCCGCCGACGCTGAAGCCGATCGAAAGTGCAGAAGATCCGCCCAAGGCGACGTCGACCCAAGCGGAGCGATCGAGGGCACAACAGGCAAACGCGACTAAGGCGCGGCAAGAGATGCAGTCGTACATCTCGAACCCGATCCGGTCCGACGTGGACCTGGCCACCAACTGGAACGGCCTGTCGTACTGGTACTCAGGCGCTTCCATCGGCCCCAGGCCAGATCTGCCGCCGGGCGTGTCGCTGACGTCGATTCTGAGAGAGGGCCAGAAGGAACTGCTCACCCGAAGGGTTGCCTCTCTGGAGGCAGCGATCCGCGGGCTCGACCGGAACGACCCGCAACTGCAGGGCAAGATCCGCGACATCGACACTCAACTGCGGCAGTTCCAGAGCTTCGTGGCCGGCAAGGGCCTGCCGAGGGCGATGCAGACGATGGTTGCCGAGCGCGTGGAAGCGCTACGCGGGATGCTGCGAGGCGTCGGGCAGATGGCTGCCGGCGACGTGGGCCGATCCGAGCAAGTTGCGGCACCTTCGCAGAAAGGCGAGCGTCCGGCGGCTGCACCGACGGAGTTGGAGGCCTCGGTGCTCCGCGTGGTGGATGCATCGAAGGCCGCTGCCGATGCGCTTGCTCAGGAGCAGTCGCTGCCAGCGACCGCGAGCCCGGAGCAGCGCAAGGCTGCGCACGAGGAAGCAGTGCGCCGGGGCGAGGCGCTGAGAGATCTGCTGGGCCGGCCGGAGATCGTGGGCTTGATGTCGCGCGGGCTGGTGGCGGCCGCGGGTGGTGCGCCACAACCGCCCGACGAACGGCCGCTGTACGAGATGCTTCTGAACGGGCTGGCATCGGCGCTGACCCAGAGCGTCGTGGACGCGGCGCAGCCGCTGGTGGGCGGGCAGCCGGTGCCGCTCCTGCAGCAGGTGCGCAATGCGCTCGAGGCGGGGTTGATCAGCATGGTGGTGCCGCAGGGCGCAGGCCTGACGGGCGCGGCGCTGGCCAACATGACCGAGGCGGGGTTGCAGTCCGTGTTGCGCGGCGACACGCCCGAGCAGACGGGGATGAACATGGCGCTGGGCGGGGCCCTGGGTGCGACCGTGCACGGGCTGCTGAGGCTGCTGGGCGGTGGACCTGGTCCGCGGCTGCAGCCCGAGGGGGGTGTCATGCCAGCGGACGGATCAGCTCCTGCGCCAAAGCCAAACGGGCCCGAGTCGCCCGTCGCCATCCAGGGCAGTGAGCCGCCGTCTCGCCCTCCCGCCGCAGGCGACGCTCCGGGATCATCGCCGGATCCGTCCGCCCGATCGGACGCTACGCCTCCGGGCCAAACGCCGCGCGGCGCACCTGTTCCCGACAGAGCTGGTTCTCGCTACGGATACGAGAGTGTCCAGTCGCTGGGGAGAAAGATCGAAGAGATGGCTCCCCCGGGCGCCGGGCTGCCGCCCCTGAGCCCGCGAGAGCTGGAAGTCTCGACCGCATTCGCAATGGGTGCTGGGAACGACCTGCCGAATGAGGTGCTCGGTGGAGTGCTCCGCAGGCTCGGCATCGCTGACATCCCACCGGACACGGCTCGCCGGGCGCTGCTGGAGCGTCTCGGATACAGGCACTCGGCCGAGCTGCGAAACGATGTGGTTCGCGACGCGATCGAGTCCCTGCCGCCGGGTACTGCCGCCGAGCAGGCGGCGACCTTGTCCCAACGGCTTCCCGCCTCCGTTCGTGAGGCCTTCCTGCCAGGCGAACTCGCGGAACTGGTGGCCTTCCACGGGGCGGATGCATACGGCGGGAAGTCCATCGGTACAGCGCGGCTGTACGTTCCGGGCAGCCTGTTCGAGCTGGATGCGCGAATGGTCGGCACCAATATGATCTTGAACAACTACGCCTATGCCGCGACCCGTTCGGCTGACAGCTCGACACCCTGGCAAGACGTCATGGTCGAGCCTGGCACCTCGACGCCTCGAAAGTACGTATTGCCGGACGGCAGCCCTGGGATGACTGCGCAGGAGTTCGCCGTGCTCGCCGAGCACATGCCGGCGGGCACCGAGAGCGAGCTCAATGGAGCACGCGATGAAATACTGAACCAGGTGATTCGCTCACGCGCCATCGTGGAAATCGCATTGGATCCTTCCATCGTGCCCCACGGCGCGAACCCCGCCATGCGCGGCTATGCCGCAGTCGGGACGACCCGGGAAGGCAACTTCTATCTGGGCATGGTCGGGGTCATTCCGTCGGTGACTGTCGAAGCGCGCAACGTCAGTCGCGACGCACTGGCAAAGACCCTTGGCGACGGCACGAAGGTCTTTGCGACGCTGTCCGACGGTCGCACCCAGGCCGTGAACTCTCAGAACATCGACAGCGTTCTTGCCTCGAATCCGGTCTCCTACACCTACAAGTTCGTCGAAGGGCGGGAACTCGTGGCACGGACGCTGACGTACGCAGAGAGGCGCAACGAAGCCACCGGACAACAGTTTTCCATGAAGGGCGAGGCGGTGACGCCAGCCATTGTCGACTTCTACCTCAAGACCGGAGCCAAGGTCACCGCGAGGATGCCAGACGGCACCGAGGTTCCGATCACCTCCGGCATGCTGCCTTCGCGGGCCAACCCGGCCGGAGCGTTGCCATCCGGAGTCGTCGAATACAAGCTTACGTGGAACCTCGACCCGAACTCCGAGAGTTACTGGCGCAAGACCTTCGATGCGAACGCGCGGCCGGCCAAGTGAAGCGCCCCTCGGTCCCTCAGACCGGTTGCCCATCGGAGCACGGCGGGCGGTCCGTGGCCAGCCGGGTCTCGTGAGCGGCGGATCGGCCAGGTCGCGCCTGAGCCCGTCGCCATAGGCACGACATTCCCTACGGCAACTGACGGCCGGGTCCAAGTGCATCGATGGAGCCGCCGAGTCTCTGGGCGGCTCTGACGGCGTGTCGTCGACGCCGTGACCGATCGCGGCGACATCGGCGGCGCCGGCCGAGTGCTCCTGCACTTTTCCGCGGGAAAAGCCGATGTCGGCGCCAGGCGTACGGCGGAGGCCCCACGGCAGCGAGAGGAACGGCCAGTGGTGCCCGCGGCGGATCGAGTCGCCCGCGCGGCATGCCTTGCGCGCCGTGCGGCAGCCCGCCCACCACCGGCCGTCAAGCCGCTCGAATCTCCCTCACGGGAATGATCATCCTCTGTGGCGCCGGAGGGGCGTGCTCGGCGCCGCCGCCTCCGCGCCAGACCTCCAGCAGGGTCTGCCACTCCGTCCTGGCCGCGGTGTGACTCGCCAGCTTGACGGCGCCGAAGCCGCGGACCTGCTGCACCACGTTGGCCAGGCGGACGGCAAGCGACAGGTTCTCCGCCCGCAGGGCCGGCAGCAGCTCGGCGGTGATCAACACCTCGTAGTCGCGCGCCAGTTCGCGCTCCATGCGGCGCTCCTGGGTGTGACCGAAGGGGTCCAGCACCGAACCTCGCAGGCCCTTCAGCCGCACCAGCAGCCGGAAAGCGAGGCGTACCCAAGGGCCGAAAGGGCGCTTTCGTTGCCGGCCGTCGGCCCCCGGGCGGGATAGCAACGGCGGGGCCAGGTGATGGACGATGCGGTCCCAGCGGGCGAACTGCTGCCGCAATGCCGCATCGAATGCCGGATCCAGGTGCAGGCGGGCCACCTCGTACTCGTCCTTCACCGCCAACAGCCGTGCGTATTGCCGCGCCACTGCACGCGTGAGGTCCAGATCGAGCGCGGCCTTCCCGCCCAGAGCCTGCTCGGCCTCGCGCACGCGCTGCACCAGGGCATGATGACGGTCCGCAAGTTTCGCGTCCTGGTAATCCGTGAGGAAGCGCCGGCGCCGAGCGATCAGGCCGTCGGGGCCGTCGAGTTCGTCCAGATCGACCGCTGGCGATGCGCCTCCGGCCAGGCGCTGCAAGGCCTGCGGTGCCACGATGGTCAGCCGCCCCAGCGACAGGGCATGCAGGTTCTGCGCGACGGCCACGCCGTTGAGCGCGATGGCACGCTCCAGCGCCGCCAGACTCACCGGCACCAGGCCTGCCTGCCACGCTGCACCCAGCATCACGATGTTGGCCGGCAGCGTGTCGCCGAGCAGGGCCTGGGCGATGGCCTGTGCGTCCAGCATGCGCACGCGGTCCGATCCGGCGGCGTGGTCAAGCTTGGCCACGAGCTCAGGTACCGGCACCGCGGCGTCGGGCTGGCGCACGAAGGCGGCGGTGACCAGTTCGTGCCGGTTGGCGATGATCTCGGTCCGGCCATGCTTGACGGTGCCCAGGGCCTCCGCGCTGGCGCCCACCACGAGGTCGCACGCCAGCAGGAGGTCGGCCTGCTGTGTGTCGATGCGAACCTGGTTGAGCAGGTCGGGCGTGGGAGCGATTCGAACGAAGGACAGCACCGAGCCGCCTTTCTGTGCGAAGCCCATGAAGTCGAGCACCGAGGCCTGGAAACCCTCGAGATGCGCCGCCATGGCGACCAATGCCCCGACCGTGACCACGCCCGTACCTCCCACGCCGGTGACGAGCATGTCGAAGGGGCCGCTCCAGCGCCAGGGATCGGGTGCGGCCAGGGCGGCCACCTCGCGTGCCAGGTCCTGCTCGGTCCATCGGCGCGCGGCCGGCCGAGCCAGCTCGGCTCCCTCCAGCGTCACGAAGCTCGGGCACAAGCCGTCGACGCAGCGGAAGTCCTTGTTGCAGGAACTCTGATCGATGGCGCGCTTGCGGCCCCAGTCGGTGTCCAGCGGCACGATGGACAGGCAGTTGCTCTGCGCGCCGCAGTCGCCGCAGCCCTCGCACACCGCCGGGTTGATGAACACGCGGCGGGGCACGTCGGGCAACTGGCCCGTCTTGCGCCGCCGGCGTTTCTCGGCGGCACAGGTCTGGTCGTAGATCAGAAGCGTGACGCCCTCGCACTCGCGCAGTTCACGCTGCACCGCATCGAGATCGCTGCGGTCGTGGAAGCTGGTACCTCGCGGGAAGGCCTGCGCCCGCGCGACGTGGGGCGTGATGTCGTCGGACACGATGGCGACCCGCTTCGCGCCCTCGGCATGAACCTGGCGTGCGATCTCGGCCACCGAGAGCTGGCCGTCGACCGCCTGACCTCCGGTCATGGCCACCGCATCGTTGTAGAGGATCTTGTAGGTGATGCGCGCGCCAGCGGCCACCGCCTGCCGGATGGCAAGCAGCCCGCTGTGGAAGTAGGTGCCGTCACCGAGGTTCTGGAAGACGTGCGGCACGTCGGTGAAGCGCGACGCGGCCACCCAGTCCACCCCTTCTGCGCCCATCTGGATCAGGCCCTCGGTGTGCCGCTCCATCCAGCTGGCCATGAAGTGACACCCGATGCCTGCGAGCGCACGCGAACCCTCCGGCACGCGAGTGCTGGTGCTGTGCGGGCAGCCCGAGCAGAAGTAGGGCTGCCGCCTCACCGCGTCCGCGCCATTGGACAGCAGCGACGGCATGGTGAAGTCGACGACGCGCGCGCGCCGGTCCAGCGCCGGGTTGAGACTTGCCAGCCAGTCGGCAACCACCGGCATGATGCGCGACGGGCGCAACTCGCCCAGGGCCGGGATCAGTGGTCCGCCTTCGGGCGCGGCCTTGCCGGCGACGCGGGGTCGCTGGGCGCCGGGCAGGGCGTAGAGCAGTTCCTTCATCTGGCGCTCGACCACCGGCGCCTTCTCCTCGATGACGAGGATGTCCTGCAGACCCTGCGCGAACTCCACGATCCGAGTGGGCTCGAGCGGCCACACCAGGCCGACCTTGTAGACGCGCACCCCGGCAGCGGCCAGGGCGTTCGGGTCCAGGTCCAGGCGGCGCAGCACCTCCATGAAGTCGAAGTGCGCCTTGCCTACGGTCACTATGCCAAGGGTCGCGCGTGGGCTTACCACCACGTGCTTGTCCACGGCATTGAAGCGGGCGAAGGCACGCACGGCATCCAGCTTCTCGGCGGCGCGAGCTTCCAGGGTGAGAGAAGGAAGGTCGACGCTGCGCACGTGCAGGTTCTGCGTCGGGCTGAAGACCCCGGACGGCACCGGCTGGGTGAAGTCGCCGGGCACGGCGTCCAGGTCCACCGTCATGCCGGACTCCACCACCTCGCTGATGGCCTTGAAGCCCACCCAGGCGCCGGAGTAGCGCGACAGGGCCCAGCCATACAGGCCGAACTCCAGGTACTCGGCGACGTTGGCCGGGTGCAGCACCGGCATGCCGAAGTGAGCCAGCGCGAGATCGCTCTGATGAGGCATGGACGAGGACACGCAGCCATGGTCATCGCCACAGACCACGAGCACGCCGCCCTTAGGGCTCGAGCCGTAGACGTTCCCGTGCTTGAGGGCATCGCCCGACCGGTCCACGCCGGGGCCCTTTCCGTACCAGAGGGCGAAGACGCCGTCCACGCGCCGTTCCGGGTCGAGCGCCACGCGCTGCGTGCCCAGGCATGCCGTGGCCGCGAGGTCCTCGTTGATGGCCGGCAGGAACTCCACGCCCGCGGCCTGCAGCAGCGGATGCGCCTTCCACATCTGCTGGTCCACCATGCCGAGTGGGCTGCCCCGGTAGCCGCTGACGAAGCCCGCCGTGCGCCACCCCTTGGCCGCATCGCGCTGGCGCTGCATCAGCAGCAGCCGCACGAGGGCCTGGGTGCCGGTGAGCCACACCACGCCCGACTCGGCGCGCAGGTTGTCGGCAAGCTCGTAGGGGCGCAACGCGGCAATGTCCATTCGCTCATGCTAGATCCGTCGTGCGAGCAGATTCATGCCGATTCATGCTGGCGATAGCCCTAGACTTGAGCATGAAACTGCCAAACTGGCAGGGCAAGAGTGCAGGAACATGCTGGACAAGACATCGCGCCGGATCGTTGCCTGCCTGCAGCGTGATGCCACCCTGTCGGTGCAGCAGTTGGCCGATGCAGTGGGCCTGTCCCCCACTCCGGTGTGGCGGCGATTGAAGGCGCTGCAGGAGTCCGGCGTGTTGCGTGCGCGGGTCACGCTGGTCGATCGCGAGAAACTGGGCCTGAGCATCTGCGTGCTGGCCCACGTCACCCTGATGCGCCATGGCGAAGGGGTGGTGGAGGCGTTCGAGCGCATGGTGGCCACCTGCGCTGAGATCATGGAGTGCGCGAGCACCACGGGCGAGAGCGACTACCTCATCAAGGTCGTCGTCGCCGACATGAAGGCCTACGATCGCTTCCTGCAGGAGCGGCTGTTGCGGCAACCTGGCGTGGCCAGCGTCAGGAGCAGCGTGGTGCTGCGCGAGGTGAAGTACGAGACGGCGCTGCCGGTGTAGGCCGCGCGGCCGGCCGTCGACCGCACGCAGAACCCGGGCTTGCCCGAAGCGCGTACGCCGCTCCTTGAACATGTTCGGTGGACGTGCCCGGGACGTGTGCCGTTCCGTTCAGCGCCGAGCGCTGGGGGCGGGGCGGCGGCGCCGATGGAGGCCTGCGGGAGGCGTCGGCGCAACATGCCCGACGCGGGCATCAATAGACCCTGATGCCGGCGCCAGGCCCGCCGAACGTCAGCTGCATGAACAGGCTGAATGCATTCTCGGCCGCCGAGGGTTCACGTCCCTGCTTGCTGGCAAGACCGATCTCGATCGGAGGAAGCGTGTCGGTGATCGGGCGGGCCTCGATGCGCAGGCCCTCGCTCGAGAACGGTCGATAGGCGACGTCGGCAAGCACCGTCACCGCCAGGCCCTGTGCCACCAGACTGCGCACGGCCTCGATCGACGTGACCCGGTAGCGCACATCAGGCTCGACGCCAGCCGCGCGCATGAAGTCGCCCGTGTTCTGTGGCGTCTCGTCCATCCCGTACAGAACGTAGGGCAGATTGGCCAGATCTGACAGTGCGATGTCGCGCTTCTCCAGCAGCGGGTGGAGCGCAGGCAGCCACAACTGACGGCGCGAGTGTGTCAGGCGCACCGTGTGCAGCGCGTCCCGGTGATCCAGTCGGGCGAGCCACAGCACCCCGATGTCGATGCGGCCCGCGATCAGCCTCTGTTCGATGCGCTCCCGCTCCATCTCGATCAGCTGGAGGTCGACCTCCGGATACGCACGCATGAAGCGCGCCACGGCAGGGACGATGTATGAACCCAACATCGAGTGGCTGGCCCCCACCCGCAGGCGCCCCGACACTTGCTGAGGAGTCAGGCCCGGGTCGCGTAGCGCCGCGTTCACTGCCGCCGAGATGGCGTACGCGTGCTGCAGGAACTTCTGCCCATCCACGGTCAGCGACACGCCGGTGGCATGGTGGCGGGCGAACAGCTGGACGCCCAGCGTCTCCTCCAGTTGCCGGATCGCCGCGGTGATCGCGGTCTGCGTGACGTGAGCCTTGGCCGCCGCCGCCGAGAACTGACCAGTCTCGGCAGCCGCAAGGAAGTAGCCGATCTGCTTGAGACTCAAAGGCATGAGAGAAATCGATGCAGCCGAGCAGAATTATCCATTTTCGCGATCCTGCGCGCGGCGCTACCGTGCATGTCGGGTTCCGTAACCCACGCATGTCGGCGCCTGACCGGAGCATGCCCGGCGGCCCACTTGAGAGTCCGAGCCGACGACGCCTGCCATGTTGCCTTTCCTTCTGCGACGCCTGCTGCAGGCGGCACTCGTGCTGCTGTGCGTGGCCTTCGTGTCGTTCATCCTCTTCCAGTACGTCGGCGATCCCGTGGTCTTTCTGCTCGGTCAGGACGCAAGCGCGGCCGAGATCGCCGCACTGCGCAGCGATCTGGGGCTCGACCGGCCGTCCTGGATCCAGTTCCTGCACTTCCTCGGAAACGCCGCGAGCGGCGAGTTCGGGACCAGTCTGCGGCATGGCGCCAAGGTGTCGACGCTGCTCGCGGCGCGACTGCCCGCGACCCTTGAGCTTTCGCTCGTCGCGGCTGCACTTGCGCTCCTGATCGGCGTGCCGGCCGGCGTGTACACCGCCCTTCGGCGTCGCGCGCCGGGCAGCCAGGCGCTGATGGTCCTGTCCCTGCTCGGGGTTTCTCTGCCGACCTTCCTGATCGGCATCCTGATGATTCTGGTCTTCTCGGTGCTGTTGGGCTGGCTGCCGAGCTTCGGCCGCGGCCCGCTCGTGTCGATCGCAGGAGTGGAAACGAGTCTCGCGACGTGGGTCGGATGGAGCCACGTCGTGATGCCGGCCGCCACGCTTGCAGTGTTCCAGGTTGCGTTGCTGCTGCGACTGGTGCGCGCTGAGATGCTGGAGGTCCTCCGGACAGACTACATCAAGTTCGCCCGCGCGCGGGGCCTTCCGGACCGCGTGGTGCACTTCCGTCACGCCTTGCGCAACACACTCGTGCCGGTGATCACGGTCGCAGGGCTGCAGCTGGGGTCCCTGATCGCGTTCGCGATCATCACCGAGACGGTCTTCCAGTGGCCTGGCATGGGCCTGCTGTTCATCGAGGCCGTGACCTTTGCCGACATTCCGGTGATGGCGGCTTACCTGTGTGTCGTATCGCTGATCTTCGTGGCGATCAATCTCGGTGTGGATCTGCTGTATTTCGGCATCGACCCGCGCCTTCATCCGCATCGCAGCTCCGGCCATTGACCGGGTGGCTGGGTCTGTCAAGGAGAACCTGATCATGAGTCCGACTTCTTTGCCTCGATTCCTCGCTGCCGTCGCGGCGGCCGTCGCGCTGAACGCCGCCGCGCAGACCGTGCGCATCGGCAACCAAGGCGACGCCCTCTCGATGGACCCGCACTCGTTGAACGAGTCGCTGCAACTGAGCGTCACTGGCAACGTCTACGAACCTCTTGTCGGGCGCGACCGCAACCTTGCACTGACCCCGATGCTTGCCACGTCTTGGCGAGCGACCTCGCCCACCGTGTGGCGCTTCGAGCTCCGCCGCGGGGTCCGCTTCCACGACGGCACGTCGTTCACGTCGGACGACGTGGTCTTCAGCTTCGGCCGCGCAGCCGGTGAAGGCTCCGACGTCAAGACCTTCGTCAACGAGATCAAGGACGTGCGGGCGCTCGACAGCCACACGATCGAGATCGAGACCCGTGCCCCGTTCCCGATCCTGCCCGGAGTGATCTCGCAGCTGTACATCATGAGCCGCAAGTGGTGTGAGGAGAACCAGGCGGCCCGGCCCGTAGACAGGCGCAAGGGCGTCGAAAACTCCTCGTCCTTCCGCGCCAACGGCACCGGGCCGTTCGTGCTGCGCGAGCGTCAGCCGAACGTCAGGACAGTCTTTGCGCGAAACGGGACGTATTGGGGCCGCATCGAGGGCAACGCGGCCGAGATCGTCTATACGCCGATCGGCAACGACGCGACCCGAGTGGCGGCGCTGCTGAGCGAGCAGATCGATGTGATGGAGCCCGTGCCGCTGCAGGACGTAGCGCGGATCAACGCCAGTGGCAAGGCCCGCGTAATGCAGGGGCCTGAGTTGCGAACCGTGTTCCTCGGTCTCGACCAGAAGCGCGACGAACTGCTGTACTCGAACGTGAAGGGCCGCAATCCCTTCAAGGACCGTCGGGTGCGGCAGGCCTTCTACCAGGCCATCGACATCGAGGGAATCCGGCGCGGCGTGATGCGTGGCGCATCGACGCCTGCGGCGACGCTGATCGGACCTGGGATCGCCGGGTTCGACACGGCCTTCAACCAGCGCCCGGCCTTCGACCCTGACAACGCCCGCCGGCTGCTGGGCGAGGCGGGGTACCCGAATGGTTTCGAAGTGACCCTCAACTGTCCGAACGACCGCTACGTCAACGACAGCGAGATCTGCCAGGCGGTTGCTGCCAACCTCGCGCGCATCGGCGTCAAGGTCACAGTCGCCGCCGAGACCAAGGGCACCTACTTCCCCAGGGTTCTGAAGCGTGACACCAGCTTCTACATGCTCGCATGGACCCCTGCAACCTACGACGCGCACAACACGCTCAATGCGCTGGTTCGATGCGTCGATGACAAGGGAGGCGGTCAGTTCAATCTCGGCAACTACTGCAATCCTCAGGTCGACGACCGCATCCAGCGCATCCAGGCCGAGACGGAGCCTCTCGCGCGCAACGCCTTGATTCGCGAGGCCTTCCAGCTCGTGGCGGCCGACGTTGGGTATCTTCCGCTGCACCAGCAGGCGCTCGCCTGGGGCGTGTCGAACAAGGTTGAGCTGGTACAGCTCGCCGACAACTTCATGCCGTTCCGATACATGTCGGTCAAGTGACGGCCCGCTCCAGCCTCGCCACCGCATCCTGCCGCGCAACAACGAGCATTTCTGATGGCAGCTTCATCGACGACCGCATCGCTGTGGAGGCGTTGGTACGAATCCGATCTCGTCCACAGCTTGCTGGCGTCGCCCGTCACCATCGGTGCGGCTCTGATCTGGGTCGGTCTGCTGTTCTGCGCGGTGTTCGCCGGAAGTGTCGCCCCGCATGATCCCTTCGATCTGTCGACCCTGAGCCTTTCTGATGTCCGACTGCCGCCGGCTTGGCTGGACGGCGGGTCTACCCGGTACTTGCTAGGCACCGACGACCAGGGCCGCGACCTGCTGTCGGCGGTGTTGCACGGGGCACGGATCTCGCTGCTCGTCGGCATCGTCTCGGTGGTGCTCTCGGTGCTCATTGGCGGTGCGCTAGGCCTTGCGTCCGGCTACCGCGGTGGTCTGTTCGATGCATTCATCATGCGCCTGTGCGACGTGACGCTTTCGTTTCCGGCCATCCTCGTCGCGCTGCTGATCGCCGGCATCGGACGCACGATGTTCCCGAATGCAGGGCATGCCATTGCGCTTGGGGTGGTGGTTGCCGCGATCACGCTGACCGGATGGGTGCAGTACGCGCGCACCGTGCGGGCGTCCACCCTTGTCGAGCGCGGGAAAGAGTACGTTCTGGCAGCCCGCCTGGCCGGTGCATCGTCGCGACGGATCATGATCCGCCACGTGTTGCCGAACGTCCTCGGGCCGGTACTAGTGCTTGCCACGATCCAGCTCGCGACCTCGATCCTGACCGAGGCCACGCTGTCCTTTCTTGGCGTGGGCGTGCCGGTCACATCGCCCTCGCTGGGCACCTTGATCCGCATCGGCAACGATTATCTGTTCTCCGGCGAGTGGTGGATCGCGCTGTTCCCCGGCCTGACACTTGTGCTGATCGCACTCAGCGCGAACCTGCTTGGCGACTGGCTGCGCGACGCGTTGAACCCGCGCCTGCGCTGAGGACCCGTCGATGAGCGTCCTTCGCGTCGAGCACCTGGTTGTCGATTTCGTGACGCGTCGCGGAGCGTTGCGCGCAATCGACGACGTGTCCTTCGAGATCGGCGCGGGCGAAGTGCTGGGCATCGTCGGCGAGTCAGGGGCGGGAAAGTCGTTGACGGGCGCTGCGATCATCGGGCTTCTCGAGCCGCCCGGAAGGATCACTGGCGGACGGGTGTACCTCGAAGGAGAGCGGATCGACGACCTCACGGGCGCTGCGTGGTGCTCCGTGCGCGGACGCCGCATTGGAGCGGTCTTCCAGGATCCATTGACGTCGCTGAATCCGTTGTTCCCAGTCGGCGATCAACTCGTCGAGACGATCCGTTGCCACCTGCCGGTGTCCGTCGACGAGGCGCGACGCAGGGCCATTGGCCTTCTGGAGGAGACAGGGATCCCAGCCGCGGCCGAGCGCATGGCGCACTACCCCCACCAGTTTTCCGGTGGCATGCGTCAGCGCGTCGTGATCGCCCTGGCACTGGCGGCCGAACCCAGGTTGATCGTCGCCGACGAACCGACCACCGCGCTGGACGTGTCTGTACAGGCACAAGTGATTCGGATGTTGAAGCGTGTCTGCCGTGACCGAGGCGCTGCGATCATGCTGGTCACGCACGACATGGGTGTGATCGCGCAGACCTGTGACCGCGTTGCCGTGATGTATGCGGGCCGGATCGTCGAGATTGGGCCGGTTGCGGCTGTCGTCCACGATCCAGTGCATCCATACACCCGGGGGCTCATGTCCTCGATACCCTTGATGGACGAGGATCAGCGTCGGCTCGAACAGATCGAAGGTTCGATGCCGCGCCTGGACGCCATTCCCTCAGGGTGCAGCTTCCATCCCCGTTGCACCAAGGCCATCGAGCGCTGTCGCCGCGATCGGCCCGAGCTCGTCAAGTCGGGCGTCACAGCATCGGCCTGCTGGCTGGGCGCGGTGGGTGGAGCCCGGCCATGAACGCGTTCGTCAGCGTCGAGGGCCTGGACAAGGTGTTCGACGTCTCGCCGCCCTGGCTCAACCGAGTGCTCCATCGGACACCGCGCCGCCTGCTGCGGGCCATCGACGGCCTGAGCCTCGAGATCGAGCGTGGCCAGACTGTCGCGCTGGTTGGCGAGTCCGGCTGCGGGAAGAGCACTGTCGCGCGAGTCCTCTCGGGGCTCTATGCGCCCTCCCGCGGGCGGGTTCTGTTCGACGGACTGGACGTGCACGCGAAGCGGTCGCCCGCGGACGAGGCGAGGTTCCGACCACGTGTACAGATGATCTTCCAGGACCCGTACGCGAGCCTTAATCCCCGCTGGAGGGTGGAGGACGTGGTCGGCGAGCCGCTGCTTCTGCACGGCGGCGTGCGGAGCCGGGTCGAACGGCGTGAACGCGTGGGCGATCTGCTGGCTGCGGTGGGGCTCTCAGCCGCGGACATCTCGAAGTACCCGCACCAGTTCTCAGGCGGGCAGCGGCAGCGCCTGTCGATCGCCCGGGCTCTCGCAGGACATCTCGAATTCCTCGTCTGCGACGAGCCGACTTCTGCGCTGGATGTCTCGGTTCAGGCTCAGGTGCTGAACCTGATGAAGTCGCTGCAGGAGAGTCGCGGGCTCACCTACCTGTTCATCTCGCACAACCTTGCGGCGGTCCGCTTCATCAGTGACGTCGTGGGTGTGATGTACCTGGGGCGTCTGGTCGAGATGGCGCCTCGCTCCCGGCTGTTTGCCGCCCCTCGTCATCCGTATACCAGGATGCTGCTCGACGCGGTGCCGTCGCTGCACCCGCAAGCTCCTGACCAGACCGTGATCCAGGGCGACGTGCCGAATCCCCTGGAGCCCCCCCGCGGGTGTACTTTCCATCCCCGCTGCCCGCACGCCGTCGACCGTTGCCGCGAGCAGGCGCCGACGCTGCTCGAGGCTGGCGGCATCCGCGTCGCCTGTCATGCCGTCGAGGAGGGTCGCCTTGGCTGAGCGGATCGGCTCCGGCAATCAGCGGCGTCCGGAGTGGCCGCGCCCGGACGTCTCGCGGCCCTTGGCGCCCCGCCGCCCGGCCTGCGAAGCCGCAGATTGGGCAACACATGGCGGGGGAGCGCAAGGGCGATGGCGCCTGCGCGATCCCGTCGCGCACAGGCACGGCATCACCGCAGTTGGCGCCGGCGCACCATGATCTCCACCTGCCCGGCGGCATCGCGCGCAGCGAGCTCGGCGTACGCACAATCGGGGGCTGTGGTCCCTGTTCGTATCTGTGTGCTCGGAGGCGTGTCGGTCGTCGGCGCAGACGGGCGCGAAGGCGCCGCGCTGGTCGGCCGCGGCGTGGTGCGCAGCGTGCTGGCCTTGGCCGCGTCCTCGCGCCAGGGCGTTCCCCGCGACGAGCTGACGGACGCGCTCTGGCCGCGACACGAGGCCCAGGCGGCGCGCAATCGCCTCCACCACACGCTGCACCTGGTGCGGCGGGCGCTCAACGAACTGGCGGGGGCTGGCGACTGGATCGTCGTCGACCGCGGCCGGTTGCGGCTCGATCCACGCGTCTGGTGCGACGCTTGGGAGGTGAAGGACGCTGCCAGCGGCGCCTTCGAGGTGCTGTCGACTCCGGCCCTCGCGAACACGCTCGAGCTGTGCCAGGGCGACTGGGCGCCCCAGGTCGAAGCCGCGGGTCTGGGCCAGGCAATCCGCCGGCAGTTGCACGAGGCGCATGTCCGGCTGCGGGCCGAGATGGCGCGTCGGCTGGCCGCTGACGGCGACACGCCGGCGCTGCGCGCGGCCCTGCAGGCGCTCGTCGAGCTCAGCGAGACAGACGAGTGGGCCCATTGCCAGCTGATGCAGCTGGACCTGCAGGCCGGCCGGTATCACTCGGTGCTCCGGCGTTTCGAGTCGCTGGGCAAGCTGCTGGCGCTGGGGCTCGGCCTGCGGCCGTCCAGGCAGGCAAGCGAGATCGCGGCCCGGGCCGCCCGCCGGATCGACGAGAGTGCGCCGGGGTCGGTTGAGTCGATTGCGGCCGCACCCGCGGACGCGGTCCCGGCATCCGCCGGGCCGCTGCTCGGGCGCGAGCCGCTACTGCGGGCGCTGTGCGGCGAGATCGCGGTGGCTCCGGGCGTGTGGAACGTGACCGGCATGACTGGCGTGGGCAAGTCCGCCCTGATGCGCGAGGTGATGCGCCGCACCGCGCCGATGCTGGATGGCGGCGTGGTGTACGTGCGCCAGGAACAGGCCTGGGACGGCGTGGTCGCGGCGGCGGTGCGCGCCGCCGGCCTTCGCGGCCAGACTGGCGCCGCGGACGAGTTGCTGACCCGCCTGCTGTGCGAGCGCGAGGTTCTGCTGGTCCTGGACGACTTCGATCAGGCCTCCGATGCCTCAGCATTAACTGCCCTGCTCGAGCGCCCTCTGAGGGCCCGCGTCGTGCTGATCACCAGCTTCCCGCTGGAAGCGCAACGCTTCCGGGTCGAGGCGGTGCAGGTGCCGCCCTTGGCTGTGGCGCCGGCCGGCGCGGCGCCGAGCGAGGCGCGTCTGAGCCCGGCAGTGGCGCTGTTCCAGTTGCGATGCGCCTCGTGGCACGACCGGGACCCGGACGAGACCGAGTTGCGCGATGTGGTGGCCCTGGTGGATGAGCTCGGAGGCTTGCCCCTGGCCATCGAGCTGGCAGCCGCGCAGACCGACGCGCGGACTCCCGGCGAGATCCTGGCCCAGGTCCGCGGCGGCAGTGGGCTGGCGCCCACCGCCCTGTCTCGGGCAGCGCCAGCCGCCGGACCGTGTCGCCGCACGATGCGGGACGCGCTCGATGTCTTCGTGGGGCTGATCGATCCGATCGACCGGCTGCTGTACCAGGCGGTCTCGGTCTTCGCCGCACCGTTCGGCGTCGAGGCGGTGCGTGCGCTGTGCGTTCGGGCTGCGCTGCCCGACCCGGAGCGCTTGGTCAATGCGCTGCCGAGACTGGCCCGCTGCGGCCTGATCGAGCCCCGCCCTGGCACCGGAACGTACCGGATGCTGCTGGTCCCTCGAGCGCACGCGTGCGGGATGGCCCGCGCCAGCGGGCTGTGGACCAGCTTGGAGTGCGCCCACATCGACGTGCTGATCGAGGAGCTCGAGTCTGGCGCCGTGGGCCACGAGTCACCGCTGTACGAGAACTGGCTGGTCCGCGTGCGCGACCGGGAGGACGAGGCCCTGGCCCAGCTGGAAGCGGCCCGCCGGGTCGGCGATGCCCAGCTGGTGCGGCTTGCCGGGCCGCTCGTGCAGGCGCTGGCCGTGCGCGGCCAGGGCCTGGCGGTCTTGCACTGGTGCGAGCTCGCCGTCCAGGCCAGCGTCCGGTCGGCAGAGCCTCACGCGGAACTGCTGTTTCGGACGTTCTGCGCGATCATCCTGCTCGCTGCGCAACGCACGGACCAGGCGCTGCCGTACGCCCGCGCCGGCGCCGAGCTTGCGCGCACCGAGAAGGACACCGCACTCGCGGCCCTTTCGGTGGCCACGCTGGCGCAGGCCATCAACGTCGCAGGATCCGTCGATGAGAGCCTTGCCGTGCTGCGCGAACGGTTCGGCTCGCATCCCAAGCCGGACGAACCTGGCTTCTGGACGGTCTTCGCCGCGATGGGTCGGATACGCAGGTCGGGCATCGCACCCGCGCTCGACGCGCCCGGCCCTGGCGTGCCGCCGTTGCGCGTGCTGAGGGCACGCTTCGCGGGCTCGCTGCTGTGGCGGCACCTGCTCGTGGCGCTCGCGACCTTGAACCCCGAGCCGGCGGCGCGGCTCGAAGTCGCCGACGAGCTGGTGAACACCGGCCGGCAGATGGACCTGACTCCCTCCGTGGTGAGCGGCCTGTTCTTCCGGGTCCAGGCACGACTTTCGCTCGGCCAGCACGACGCCGCCGACCACGACCTGTCGGAGTGGTACCGGCTCGCACGGGACGACGGCGACTCGCTGGGCGCGGGCAGGTCATGCCTGCTGAAGGTCGAGCTGGCCTGGCGGCTCGGTGATCTCGACAAGGCCGCGCTGTGGCTCGGCGAGGCCCGCCGGCACATCCGGCCCGACGAGCATGCCGAGCAGTACCGGGTACTGATGCTGCACGAGGCTGCCGTGGCGACGCTGCGCGGCGACGAGGCCGCAGCCACGCGGGCGTTCGTCGCCGCGGCCTCCGGCGGGGCGGCGGAGCTCCGGCTGAGCAGCCTGGAGAGCGCAATCGAGGTCGGTGCGATGCTCGCCGGCCTGTCGGGCCATCGCGAGCTGGCGCAATCGCTGGCCGACCACCTGGCCCTGCTGTCGCCGCCGCAGTTCCATCCTCCAGCCGTCACACGCTTCAGGGCGCAGCACCTTCCGGCCGCGCGCCGCCTGCCGCCCGCCGGGGAGGTGTCGCAAGCCGCGTCCGTGCTCGCCGCTGGTGTGGCTGATCAGGGCCCTGATGCCGTGGCCGCCCGGGCCCGGGCCGACATCCAATCCCTACTGGAACGCCTGTAGCGGCAGCGGCTCGTCCGGGGCACTCGCCAGCGTGTCGATCGCGGCCCGGACGATCGATTCGCCTCGCCCTTCGGACGCCAGCAGACCCTGGGCGGCCGGCGCAGAGGCCGAGCTCAATGCATGCGCGCGCGCCCTCACCCAAGGGCGCAGCCGCTGGCCGGTGGTCTCATCGAAGCGGTGCAGCTCGGCCAGTGCGCTGCTCGCGACGTCGGCACGGCGCATGGCCACGGCCAGTTCGGCCACGTTGATCAGTTCGCCCTGCGGGTCGACGAAGACGCTCTCGCGACCGATCAGGTCCAGCGCCGTCCGCAGGCGCCGCCTTGCCGAGCCTGGATCACCCCGCCGCGCATCGAGCATGCTGGCCAGCATGCCGACCTCGAATGCCGTCGCCGGGTCGGATGGGCCGGACGCAGCATGCTCCACCTCCCTGGACAGCGCTCTGGCCACGGGCATGGTGCCCAGCGCGTAGTGGGCCCAGCCCATGGCGATCAGCCCGCGCTTGAGCAGCAGCGGTGGCGCGGTGCCGGGCAGCTGCGCGAGGACCCGGCCGGTGACGTCGAGGGCCTTCGGGAATTCCTGCTCCGACAGCAGCACGTCGGCCAGCATCAGGTCGCAGCGGGCAACCTCTTTGGAATCGCTCATCGCGACCGCGATCGAGCGGGCGAGGGCCAGATATCGGTGCGCGGCCTCGGGTTGCCCGATGCGGAACGAGAACTTCGCCTCGCTCTGGTAGGTCCGAAGCAGGCCTCGCCTGAACTCGAAGTATCCGAAGACCCCTTCGGCCTGCCCGCATAGCTGCAGAGCTTTACCGAGTGCGCCATGCCGTGCTGCCAACTGCGCGACGCGCAGCAGCGCCTCGCCCGCCTCGAGCCCGCGCTGGCTCATGGCGCGCGGCCAACGCTGGCGCTCCTGCGAGTTTCCATAGCGCTCCACGATCTTGCGTGCGCGTGCCTCGAGCAGGAGGTTCGAGCCCTGGGCCATGTGGGCCAGCGCGCGGCAAGCATCCTCGCAGGCGCCGACGAAGTTGCCCATCTGCACGCGGAGCTCGGATCGTTCCACCAGCAACGCCGCAGAAGCGGCGGCGTCCAGGCCATCCATCGGTCCGCCGAGCCACTCGAGCCAGGACAGCGCCTTGCGCGCATGGCGCGGGCGTCGCAGGAAGCCAGCCTGCGCGAGGCACAGGGCCGCGACCGAGCGGCAGTCCAGCTGCTGCTGAAGGCGAAGCACCAGGGCCTCAAAGTCGTCGAAGCGGTCGTCGAACCAGGCCAGCCGTTGTGCGGGGTCGTGACCTTCCCCCGGACGGTCCGGGCGACCTTGACGTAGGAACAGGCGCTCGACGCGTCGCGCGCAGTCGTGCTGCAGCTCGCCCGCATGGGCGTAGGCGAGGGCGGCGACCACGTACCGGGGTACGCGAAACTCGCTCCACGTCGAATGATCGCCCCGGCGCACACGGCGCAGCAGGAAGTGATGCTGCACGCAACCGTCGATCAGACCGTGCAGCCTGGTCTCGTCGAGATCCCCCAGCAGGCAGGCCATGTCTTCCCGGGTCAGCCAGCTGCGCAGCTGCGCCAGGGTAGCGAGTAGCTGCAGAACGTTCGGATCGGCATTGCGAAGCCAGCGGACCAGCCCGGGGCCGGGTAACTCTTCCGGCTGCTTCACCACCGGCTCGAAGCGAAGGACGGCGGCCGGATCGGTTCGAATGCGATCGTGCAATTCGGTCAACAGCCCTGTCCGTCCCCATCTTGCGGCTGCCGCAAGCAACCGGGGCAGGCCGTCGAGTTCGCATGCCAGCGCCTGTGCGGCCTTGAGGTCTTCCGCGCTGCAGGTCGAAACCGCACGGTGCATGTTCTGCAGCAGAAGCTTGCAGGCGGGGGACGGGCCGCCGCGGCCATCCGCATGCACCAGCTGAGACGGGTCGAGGACGATCGTGCGCTCGCCGGGCGCGCGCATGTTCATCCACGCGGTGACGAGCCAGCGCACGTCGCTGCCGAGGTTCGGCAGCCGGGCGAGCTCGTGCTCAAGTGCCGATGCGTCTTCCAACCCGTCCACGACGACGAGCAGCTCGCGGCCCTTGAGGGTGCGCGCCATCACGTCCAGCGGCGCGGCGTCGCCCGGCGATGACGGCACGAGGCCGGCGCCTGCCAGACCCGACACCAGCCGCGCGAGCAAGGCATCGGGTTGCGGCATCAAGCCCGAGCAATCGATCCACACCACTCCGTGGCGGTGCTCGGCGGCCAGCTCGCGCGCGAGCGAGCCGGCCAGTGCGGACTTGCCCGCTCCCGGCGGGCCGGCCAGGGTGACGATCTGCACGGTGGGATCTCGCAGGGCCTGGAGCGCCGCAGAGCGATCGCGGTCGTAACCGAGGATGACCACCGGCTCCGGGAGCTGAGGCCGCGCGCTGGCGACGGCACCTTGCCCGGTCGATGCAGCGGACGGCAGCGCGCCCACAGGCGCTCTGGGGCGGTTGACTCGCTGCTGGATCTGGCGCTCCAACTGGTCGAGTCGTGCGGCCGAGCCGGCATCGACCTCGAGCAGAGCCTGGCGCGACTCCCGGCAGTGCACAAGCGCCGCATCCGGACGGCCCTGGTCGGCCAGCAATGTCGCGTACCCCAGCTGGGCGTCGAGGTCGAACTCGAGCAGCTGCGCCAAGCGCTGCGCGTGCTCGAGCGCGCGGTCCGCCAGGCCGAGCTCCCAGGCCAGCTGCGCCGCTTCGTTCAACGCCTTGGCGTGGATCTCGGCCAGGCGCACGCGCCGCGCTGCCACCTCCGGATTGTCCGGCCAGTCGGGGGCCAGCTCACCGGCGTACCAGTCGAGGGCAAGCTCGATCGCTCGCAACCGTGCGAGCTCGTCATCGTGGTCCAGATCCAGGCAACGCTCGAACTCAACGACGTCGATGCGGGTCTGCGAGGGCAACACGAGCTCGACCCGATCGCGGCCGACGAGAATCTGCGGCCGCGTGACCTCGGGAAGCGCCTCCAGGCTCTTGCGGACCCAGTGGATCGTGTGATGCAGGCGGTTGCGGGCCCGCGCGTCGTCGAAGTCCGGCCAGAGGGCCTCGAGCACGCCAGCGCGGGACTCCGACAGCCGTGTCGAGCTGCAAAGCAGCTGCATCAGTCGGCGCGCATGCACGCGCCGCCAGACCGACTCATCGACCGCGCTCTCGGCGAAGTCGACCCTGAAGTCCCCCAACACGCGGATCACGTTGGTGCCGGCGCGGACCTGAGCACGGAGCGGCGACGGCAATGACGCCGCTGCCTCTTCGACCGTCGAAAGACCAGATGCCAAGCTCTGCCCCACACAGTGAAACCGGGCCGCCGACCGCTAGGGAAGTCGATCGACGTGCGGGCCATTCTGTGACCTTCGGGCAGGCCTGTGCACCCCGCACCACCTGAATGCGGGTACCGATACAAGTAGAGACGGATCGACGCGCGCTGCAACGCCACGGACACCCGCCGGGGCAGGGTTTGTGGCTCCTGGTCGGAGCTCGGACGGAGAACGAAACCCGCGCAAAGGCGCAGCAAAGCGGACAGACCCACCATGCTCCACATGGGAGTTCCAGCCGCAAGCGCAATGCGAGCGAGCCGAGTTTGGAGACAGCGGAAATGGAACTGGAGCAAGTGGATTGGACGGACGGTTCGGAGCCGCCTCCGGCCCTGGGTGATGTGGCGGCACCGCCGCTGGACTCGTGGTGCTCGAATGTGCTCGAGGGCCTCAAGGAGTGGGTCGACTCGCCCACCGAGTCGCTGAGCGATTACGCCGCCGAGCACGGCGAAGCGCTTTCCGTGATCGACAGCGCGTTCTTGGCGGTGCATTCTGCGCTGAAGCTATACGCGTAGCGCGCCGCTGGCGACCGCGCACGTGGCCTCCAGGTCCCGAATCTCGCGAGTCCTGCTCCGGGGTCGCCGGGCCCTCCGTGGCGGGCCTCTCGGCCGTGCCCGATTCACTGGTGCCGGCGTGGGAGTCGGCGGCAACGGCCGTGCGGGAGACCCAGACGCCAGCGAGGCCGTGGGCTATCGCCTGCAGCTGGAAGGGGCAACGGCGTCGATCGGGCTGCAGGCAAGGGCCACGCCCGGACTCGCCGGCGCCAACGATGACCAGCCGAGCGCTGGCGGTGAGGCGGTGGGGTGTTCCGGCTTCGCGGCGCCAGCCCTCCTTCGTGATGCGGCGATCGGGACGACGTGAGCCGACGTGTGCGTGAGCATTCCCGAGTCGGCCCGGGCGCTGCGGGAGAGCCGCAGCGCCCGGGCGACCTTCGTTCGACGCTTGGGCGAGACAACGGGTCTCCCGCCGCTCGCAGAGCGCCTGCTGGGACCGGCGTGCGTTGCGCGCGGTGAAGCCCGGATTCGCAGCCGTGCGAGGCCGAATCCGTGCGAGGCCGAGACACGCCGCTTCGCCTACGCCCAGCGCGGCGTTCACGGCGACTCAGGAGTCGTCTGCATCCGTCGCGCCCAGCCGCGCCGTGGCCCTGTGCGACCGCAGCGTGCTTCGGGTCGGGGCGCTGGACACGCCGAGGCTGGTTCGGCGGCCCTGGGAGCGCATGAGCAAAGCGCAGCAAAGCGCGACCAAACAGCCGCCGCCCAGACTGCAATGGCAGTCCGCGATGGTCGCGGGCCTGTCGAGTGGCGTGCCGGGCGCGCAGATGGGGTTCCGAGTCGATGAACACTACCGGGCGCAACTGGATGGTCTTCGGCAACTGGCTGGGCAGTTTGCTTGCGCTGATTGCCGCATCGGTACACGGCGCCTCCGGGGTGGCTTCCCTCTGGGCACTCGGGGCCGCGGTGATCGTCACCGTCGTCGCGCTGGGTTGGCCCACGCGCGGCATCGCCCGCATGGCCGCCGTGGTGGGGCTGATCTGGCAGGCTTCGTTGATCGCCACCTACTGGCCCTTCGCGTCCGTGGGATTTGGCATTGGCGCCGTCGGCCCGGCGCAGTGGCCCTTATCGGCCCTGGTCATCCTCGGCGTTCTGGCGGCGCTCGCGCTCAGCTTCCTGACTCTGTTTCTGGGGCCGGCCGTGAGTCTGCGGCTTGCGCTGGGCCGGGCCCTGTCTCTGGTGAACGACCAGCGGCCCGATGCGCTGGAAGCAGTGGCCGGCGTGTTCGGCCGCGACGCCGCTCTCAAGCACCTTTGGCAGCAGTATCGCGACCAGCTGCGCCCGCTGCCCGACCCAGGCAGCGGACAGCGGGTGTACTCGATGTCGAGCGCGCGAGAAGTATTCGATCTGCATACCGTCACCCACTCGCGGTTGCGTCTGGACCTGTTCCGCAACCTGCCCGGCATCCTCACCGGCTTGGGCATCGTCGGCACGTTCATGGGCATCATCAAGGGCATCCGCGGTCTGCACTTCTCGCAGGACCCGGCCGAGCTCCAGCGCGTCTTCGACACGCTGTCGGTGGGCGTGGCCGAGGCGTTCGTCGTGTCGATGACGGCCATCACGCTGTCGATGGCAGTGACCCTGGTCGAGAAGGCGATGATGAGCAGCATTGCGCACGCACTCGACGCAATGAACGTCGGTCTCGATGCATTGCACCCCCCACGGCCGGGGAGGGATTCCATGGCCGCGGCCGTTCCTGTGGCGGCCGTCCCGGTGCCTGCCGTGGGCCCGACGCCGGCGCCGTCGCCGGCACGGAGTCAGTCCACCGACCCGCATCCGGCTACGGTGGCCGCCGTCGCGGCCGCCCCGGCGACGGCCGTGCAGTCTGGCGAGATGATGGCCCAGTTGTTGGCAGCCACGACCCAGATCCAGAACGCGTCGAAAGCGATGGCCGATCTCGCGCGCTCTCTGCCCGAGACCGTGGCCCAGCAGAGTCGGGCAGCCAGCGAGGGCAGCCAGCAAACCGGTCAGGCCCTGCGCGCCCTCTCGTCGCGACTCGAGGGGGTTGCCTCGGCGATCGAGGTCTCGGGTCGTCGCACGCTGGAGACCGTCGCAGCACGCCTGATGCAGGCCGAGATGCAGATGGTGTCGCGCAACCAGTCGGTGGCGCAGAACCTGGGCGAACTGGTGCAACGCATCGAGACCCTGTGCAGCCTGTTGCAGCAGGACCGCCTCCCGATCGAGGAAGAGGGCGCGCCGTCCTATCTCACAGGCAACCCTGGCGGCCTCGGGTCAGAGGCACAGTACGGCGCAGCCAGTTCCGCACGCGCCGTCCACGGCTCGCCCGGCGCAACGGCTCCCTTTGGCTCGATGGCTGGGACGGGCGGCGGCGGCGGCATCGATCGGGGGGTTGTTCCGAACTGGCGCGCCGCGGGTACCGCGCAGGTGGCTGACGACGATTGGGCCAACTGGGCCGCGGGACCCGCGAAAGCTGACGATCGGAGCTTCGGGACATGAGCATCCTGCGCCGATCGCGCGGCGATCCGCAGGTGGACAGCGCCGAGAAGGCGTTCTGGATTTCCTTCGCGGACCTGATGACCGCGCTGATGGTCCTCTTCCTCACGCTGATGGTCGTGGCGCTGATGGCCATCACCCGCGCTCAGATGACCTCGCGCAGCGAAAGCGAGTTCAAGGCCCTGCCGCCGTCACCGAGGGCGGCCAGCCGTCCGGCGGAGCACCTGCCCTCGGGGCCGGATCCCCGCACGGAGGAGATGCTGCTGACGCAGATGGCTCGCGTCGTGGAGGCCACGCCGGGGGTCCGCTTCGATGCGGTGCTGCGGGTCATCGACTTCGGCGACCGCGCGCGCTTTCAGACTGGGAGCCACGAACTCGACGCCGCCAGCGCCCGGCTGTTGCGCGAATTCGTCCCGCGCCTGCTTGCCGTGACCGAGTCGCAGGCCGGCCGCCAGTGGGTCAGCCGCGTGGTCGTAGAGGGCTTCGCCGACCACCGCGGCGACTACCTGTACAACCTGAACCTGAGCTTGCAGCGGGGCCAACGCGTGCTCTGCGCACTGCTCGAACCAGTGCGGGACGGGAGCGAGCTGAGCGCCACACAGGCCGCGGCGGTGAGGGAGATCTTTGCCGTCGGGGGCTTTTCGTTCAACGAACAGCGCGAGTCGCTCGATGCCAGCCGGCGCATCGAGCTGCGCGTCGAGTTCGGACCGCGGGCGTCGCGCGCTGTCAGCAGGCAGCCGCGCGACGCGATCACCGGCGGATGTCGGTTGCACGGCGGCAAGCGGTGGCGCTCTTCCGATGGCACGGCGATGAGCGGCCCGACCATCGACGCTGCGCCCGAGACGGGATTCAGTTCGACTTCCCGCGCGCCGCAGATGGCGTCATCCGCGGGTTCCATAGACTCGCCCGCTGCCCAGGGAAACCGCGCCGAGAACCGGCCATGACTGCTCTTTCCCCGGTGGCAAAGTCGGCCAAAGCCCCAGCAATTTCGCGGCAACTAATCTGCTCACCCAACGCGGCCTAGGCCACTTCATCCCGTCTCTCATCGGCCACTCTGACCGCTTCGGCATCCCACGCAAGAAGATCCGAATCCAACCGATAGGCAGGCACCGTGCCCACCGTAAATCAAGTGCAGCAAGCGACGTTTTCCTCCAACGGTCTGAACACGATCGTGCTTGATGGCGGAGGGATCAACTTCCTCAACAAGTCCAATCAGTCCGAATCGGTCACCATCGGCCAGGAGACGTCGAACCAAGTGATCACGACCTCGGCGGCGGCAGACAATTTCGTCGTCCGTGGGAGCGGACACACGGTCAATGCGGGCGCAGGCAATGACGGCTTCGTCATCGAGAACGCCTCGAACGGAAGGTTCAATGGTGAAGCGGGCGACGACACCTTTGACGTCCGGGGTGTGAATTGGGGATCGTATCTGTCGGGCGGAGCGGGTTTCGACACGGTGCGCTTCGCCGCCGGGCCGGAGGTCTATCACGTTCGCGACCGGGGCACGTACTTCGACTTCGTAAAGCAGGTCGAGGCCAGCGACGGCGCATCCAAGACCGGATCGGTCGTCCGCGTGGGCAAAGACGTCGAACGGTTCGAGTTTGCCGGCGGCCCGACTCTCACGAGCGCGCAACTCATCGGGCTGGCCGCTGCCGGAGGCCAGCTTCAGCCCACGGCGCCGCTTCCCAACGCAATCAACGGAACCGTGCCAAACGGTACGTTGACGATCGCCACCGCTCTTGACGATCGCATCACGATCGGCTCGACCAGCACCGTCCGGAGTGGCGCGGGCAACGACACCATCACGGACACCAAAGGCTTCTGGAACGACATCAACACCGGTACAGGCGACGACGTGGTGAGCAGTGCCGGTGACTGGGTGAGCCGCACCGACCTGGGGGACGGGGACGACCGGCTCAATCTCGGCCTCGGAGGCGGTGCCGGAGTCCACGATGGCGGCAGCGGCGAGGATACGCTCAAGCTCATCGGCGCGGACTTCGTCGTCCGGGCGCGGCAGGGCGGAGGCTTCCACATCGAGCGCGGCAAAGCCGCGTCGAGCAACTTCGTGAACTTCGAGCGCTTCGAACTTGGAGGGCGCACCTACACAGCAGCCGAGCTGGGCACGGCTGTCAGCGAGGCGGGTGGACGTCTCGTTCTGGGCGTCGACCGCAACCAGTTCGGTTCGACGGGCAGCGACACTCTGACGATCGCCAACGGTCAATGGGCCGCCGTGTATGCAGGACTCGGTGACGACGTGATCAATCTCTCCGGACACGAAGTCCGAGGGGACGGCGGCGCTGGGAACGACGTCTTCCACATCAGCAACTCAAGAACCCAGTGGAACCGCGTCACGGCCAATGGGGGTCTTGGGGACGACACCTTCTATCTCGACGATCGTGCCAACCAAGCCGCCACCAACCTGTACACGCTGAACGGCGGGCAGGGCAACGACGTGGCCGTGTTTGCCCGCAAGGCCAGCGAATACCGCCTGACCGAGGTCGCAGGCAACACCGTGACGCTGACGCACATCGCGTCGGGTGCCAGGAGTAGGTTGACGGACATCGAGTCGCTGCAGTTCGAGGGCGGCACGCGATACGCCCTGAGCGCGCTTCAAACGATGTTCTCGACCACTCAGGCGCAGACCTTGCGCGGGGAGATCAGCATCCGCCTCAAGGACCTCGCCACGAAGCGGCCAGAGGAAGAGCTGCACTCACGGCCCGAGCCTGGAGCGCTATCAACCACCCGGGGGACTACCTCCCGAAACCAAGGAGATCAGACCATGTCAGCACCGACAGTGAGCACGTCGTCGAACGGACTCACCGCGATCAGCAGCGGAATTGCCGTCGTTCTGCTCAAGGACCTGCGCGATGGAGGCAGCGCGGTCGACCAGGTCGTGGTTACGTCTCAGAACGACGCACAGGTTTACGGCGGCACCATTGGCGACACAGAGACGATTCTCACCGGTGAGTGGGGCGATCCC
>JADCGX010000238.1 GCA_020248785.1 Burkholderiales bacterium
ACCGCCGGCACCCGAGCTTGTTCTTCCTGCCGCCATACAGTCCGCGGCTTTCAACGATCGAACGGGTCTGGAAGCTCACCCGGCGACTGGCTACCCACAACAGGTACTTCCCGACGTTGCCCGCAGTGCTGGATGCGGTCAACCGCGCGTGCCAACGGCCTTGGCTCGCTCGACCGGGGTCGCCTGGCGGACACGACCAAGCTCGTCGTCAGCGCATTCAACCTGAAGAACCCGGTCGATCCTGCGCTGCTGTTCAATCCGATCTTCCTTCCGCCTGCGGCCGATCGAAAGATCTGAGTCAGGCCGGCTGCTTGATTTCCGTCGCCCCGACACAGGCCGGGGCCCAGGTTCTTCAGCCGACTCCTCGCACAATAACTTAGGCCCCGGCCTGCGCCGGGGCGACGATCACCGACCATGGCCGCCGTCCTCGACCCCACGATCGCAACGCCGCAGGGCGAGCCCAGCCATGCCGACGCGTTCATCGAGTTCCAGAACGTGTACCTGCGCTATGGGCAGGACGACAGCTTTGCGGTCGAGGACATCAGTCTGAAGCTGCGGCGCCATGAGTTTGCGGCCATTGTTGGCCCCTCAGGCTGCGGCAAGTCCACGTTCATGAAGCTCACGACGGGGCTGAAGGGCGCCACGCAGGGCACGATCATCGTGGATGGTCGCGAGGTCGCCGGTCCGCTGAAGATTGTCGGCATGGCCTTTCAGAACGCCACTCTGCTGCCGTGGCGCACGACGCTCGATAACGTGCTGCTGCGGCTGGAGATCGTCGAGCCGTATCGCTCGACCTTCAAGCAGAAAAAAGCCGAGTACGTTGAGCGTGCGCGCGCGCTACTCAAGACGGTGGGCCTGAACGGCTACGAGGACAAGTATCCCTGGCAGTTGTCGGGCGGAATGCAGCAGCGCGCGAGCATCTGCCGCGCGCTCGTGCACCAGCCCAAGTTGCTGATGCTCGACGAACCCTTCGGCGCGCTGGACGCTTTCACCCGCGAGGAGCTGTGGTGCGTGCTGCGCGATCTTTGGGCCGGCAACCCGTTCAACGTGGTGCTGGTGACGCACGACCTGCGGGAGGCCGCCTTCCTGGCCGATACCGTGTATGTGATGAGCAAGCGGCCGGGCCGCATCCTGATGCGCAAGGAGATCGACCTGCCGCGGCCGCGCGACCTCGAGGTCACCTACACCGAGCCGTTCTCGGAGATCGTGCACGAACTGCGCGAGAAAATCGGCGCCGTGCGCCGGATGTGGGCATCGTGAAGCGAGACAGCTGATGAAAGACTCCACGCTCGAACGACTGGCTCCCTGGATTGCGGTGCTCGGCCTGCTCATTCTGTGGGAAGCTCTGGTGCGGGCGTTCGAGGTGCGCCCGTTCATCCTGCCAACGCCCACGGCCGTGGTCGCATCGTGGTGGGAGTTTCTCGGCCCGATCAAGATGCACGCGTGGCAGACCTTCTGGACCACCATGCTTGGCTTTGGGCTGGCAGCGGTCTTTGGTCTCTTCGCCGGCTTTGTGCTCGGGTCCAGCCGCGTGCTCTACAAAGCGTTTTATCCGCTGCTGGTCGGCTTCAACGCCATCCCGAAAGTGGCCGTGGTGCCGATCCTCGTCGTGTGGTTTGGCATCGGCGCGGTGCCGGCGGTGCTGACGGCCTTCCTTCTTGCGTTCTTCCCTGTGCTGGTCAACGTTGCCACGGGGCTGGCGATGCTGGAGCCGGAACTGGAAGACGTGCTGCGCGCTCTCGGCGCCAAGCGCACGGACGTGCTGTTCAAGGTTGGCCTGCCGCGCTCCATGCCGTACTTCTTTGCCTCGCTCAAGGTGGCAATCACGCTGGCATTCATCGGCGCCGTCGTGAGCGAGACCGTGGCGTCCAACAAGGGCATCGGCTACCTGATGATGTCGGCGTCCTCGACCATGCAGACGCCGCTGCTCTTCGCCGGCCTCATTGTCATCAGCCTCATGGCCATGGCGATGTACGTGATCTTCGCCAAGATCGAAGAGCGCATGACGGGCTGGGTCACGCGCGGCCAGCAGGCGCCAGGGTGAGGTCGGCCTGACGCTGGCTGCGAGCGCTCGCGCCGAGCTGTGGCCTGGCGGCGCGGGATCAGTAGGCAGCCGCTGGACTGCCTACTGGGTTGCTCGGCACAACGCGCCTACTCGATCTCCTCGTACAGCGGCAGCGTCAGAAACTCGGCAAAGCTCTCCTGCGTGCTCAGCCGCTCGAAGATCGCGGCGGCGCGGTCATAGGCCGTGCTGGTGCCCGCCACGGTCTTTACCTTGGCCAGTTCTTCCGGAATCAGGGCCTTGACCATCTCGGCGGTCACCTTGCGGCCATCGTCAAGCTTGCCCTTGGGCGAGCGAATCCACTGCCATACCTGCGAGCGGCTGATCTCGGCCGTGGCCGCATCTTCCATCAGGTCATGAATGGGTACGCAGCCGTTGCCGTCGAGCCAGGCGCCGAGGTAGTGGATGCCGACGTTGATGTTCATGCGCAGACCGGCCTCGGTGATCGGCGTCTCGGGCTGGAAGTTCAAAAGATCAGCGGCAGCGACGCCGACGTCCGGCCGCTGCTTGTCGAATTGGTTCGGGCGATCGCCTAGCACCTTGACGAACTCCTCCATCGCGATCGGCACCAGACCCGGGTGCGCGACCCAGCCGCCGTCGTAGCCGTCGGTCGCGTCGCGCTGCTTGTCCGAGCGCACGCCCGCCAGCGCGGCCTCATTCTTCGCTGGGTCGTTCTTGATGGGAATGAGCGCACTCATGCCGCCAATGGCCGGCGCGCCACGCTTATGGCAGGTCTTCAGGAGCAGCAGCGCATAGGCGCGCATGAACGGGGCCGTCATCGTCACCTTGGCGCGGTCCGCCAGGCAAAAGTCGCGGTCGACCTTGAACTTCTTGATGCAGCTGAAAATGTAGTCCCAGCGGCCAGCATTGAGCCCCGCCGAGTGATCGCGCAACTCATGCAGGATCTCTTCCATCTCGAAAGCGGCGAGGATCGTCTCGATCAGGACCGTGGCCTTGACCGTGCCCTGCGGGATGCCCAGCTCCTTTTGCGTCAGCACGAAGATGTCGTTCCACAGCCGCGCCTCGAGATGCGATTCCATCTTCGGCAGGTAGAAGTACGGTCCGGAGCCGCGCGCCAGCAGCTCCCTGGCGTTATGGAACATGAACAGCGCAAAGTCGAAGATGCCGCCGGAGACACGCTTGCCATCGACAAAGACGTGTTTCTCGTCGAGGTGCCAGCCACGTGGCCGCACCACGAGAGTGGCGACCTTGTCGTTGAGCTTGTAGGTCTTCTCCCCCTGCTGCAGGCTGATGGTGCGGCGGATCGCTTCGATGAGATTGAGCTGGCCGGTGATCTGGTTGTCCCAGTTGGGCGAGTTGCTGTCCTCGAAGTCGGTCATGTAGGCATCTGCCCCGGAGTTCAGCGCGTTGATGATCATCTTGCGCTCGACCGGCCCGGTGATCTCCACGCGGCGGCACTGCAGATCCCTTGGCACGGGCGCGACCTTCCAGTCGCCTTCGCGGATGTGTTTCGTCTCGGCCAGGAAGTCGGGCCGCTCGCCAGCGTCGAGGCGCTTGCTGCGCTCAACGCGCAGCGCAAGAAGTTCCTGGCGGCGCGGCTCGAACAGCCGATGCAGCTTGGCCACCAGCGCCAGTGCCTCCGGTGTGAGGATCTTCTCGAAGCCCGGCTT
Organism: Burkholderiales bacterium; assembly: GCA_020248785.1. Lineage (GTDB taxonomy): Bacteria > Pseudomonadota > Gammaproteobacteria > Burkholderiales > Burkholderiaceae_F > JALHMQ01. Next base: position 3,694 of record JADCGX010000238.1, read on the forward strand.
GATCGCCGCCTTGATCTCGATGCCAGCCGACATGCCCTGCAAACCCATCGCGACTCCTTCGTTGAATCAGTTTGACTTGCGGTTGTAGTAGGCGACGGCGTCGGCGAGCGATGCGCCGCTCGCGACCTTGACGCCGAGCCTGTCCATCGGCGCGCCGTTGCGGTTGACCCAGAACGACACATAGCCGTACCAGGCCGCGCCGGCCGCGTCCCAGCTATTGCTCGAGACAAACAGGATCTCGCCGGCCGGATGCTTCAAACTGCGCGGTCCAAGTTCGTACACCGCAGGCGACACCTTGTAGCTGTGCACTGCGTCGGCGGACAGCACGAGGTCGAAGTACTCGCCAATCCGCGCGTGGTGCAGCACGTCCTCCAGCAGGCCTGGATCGCCGTTCGAGAGCACCCCCAGCGTCACGCCCCTGGCCTGTAACGCGTCGAGCGTGGGCACCACGTCGCCAAACGCGGCCAGCTGCGTGTATTCATGCATCAGCAGGCCGCGCGCGGCGCCGTCAAGATTCAGCTTCAGTGACTCGGCCGCGAACATCAGCGCGTCTTCGGTGAGCTCGGTGAACGGCACGTAGCGCGCAGCCATCGCTCGCACACGGGTGTACTCAAGCTGCTTATCGCGCCACAGTTGCGACAGCCGCTGGCCCTGCCCGGGAAACAGCTCATCGGCGCGCTTGGCGACCGAATGCACGTCGACGAGCGTGCCGAAAACATCGAACAAGACAGCGCGAAGCTTGATCATGGGTCTCTCCCTAGCGAGTATATTTGCGAAGAAGTTAGGTGATCGCCGCGCAGGAACACAGCATCTTTCACTGCAAGGCAAGAATGGACGGGTCGAGTTGGATCACTTCAAGCAGATAGCAACGTTCGTCAATGTGGCTCAGCGCGGCAGCCTGTCTGCGGCAGCCCGGCACGAGGGCATCGCGCCGGCCATGGTGAGCCGGCGGCTCGATGCACTCGAAGCGCGTCTGGGCGTGAAGCTACTCCAGCGCACGACCCGGCGCCTGTCCTTGACTCCCGAAGGAAGCGCCTTCGTTGAGGACTGTCAGAAGATCCTGTGCGACTTGCAGGACGCCGAAAGCGCGGTGGCGGCACGCGGCGCGGAGGCGAACGGGCAATTGAGGATCACCGCCCCGGCGGGCTTCGGTCGCAAGTACGTGGCACCCATCGTGGCGGACTTTCTGCGCAGCCAGCCGCGTGTGTCTGTCACGCTCGAACTGTCGGATCGCATCGTCGACCTGCTCGCCGAAGGCATTGACTGCGCGGTGCGCTTCGGTGAGCAGGCCGACAGTTCGCTGGTGCGGGTGCCGCTGGGTGCCAGCCGCCGCGTGGTCGTTGCCGCGCCCCTTTACCTTGAGCGGCACGGCACGCCGCGCCAGCCGAAGGATCTGGCGAAGCACCGCTGCCTGGTGCTAGGTGATGCGAGCGGACAGGGCGCGCAGCGCGGCTGGAGTTTTAGCGTGGACGGCGCCGTGCAGGCACTGCGGGTCGAAGGTCCGTTGGCCTGCAACGACGGCGCGGTGCTGCATGAGTGGTCGCTGGCAGGATTGGGGCTGACCTGGCGCTCGTTGTGGGAAGTGGGCGACGATCTGGCTGGGGGTCGGCTCGTCACCGTGCTCGATGAGTACGCAGCGCCGCCGACGCGCGTGTACTGCGTGTTCCCGGCCCGCAAGCACCTGCCGTTGCGTCTGCGCAGCTTTGTCGACTATCTGAAGGCCGTGTTTGCTGCCGCCCCGCTCGCCAGCGTTCTGAGTGAGTCACGGCCGGCTGCAAAGTCCCGCGGCTGACGGCGCTGGATTGGCCCAGGGCCAGAAAAAAAAGGCCGCTCGCAAGCGGCCTCATGATTTTTGTTGGTTTACTCGTTCAGATCTTGTTGGCTCCACGACCGGCGCCCGGTTTAACTCCGGCGCTCACTGCCGCAGTGTCGTCCTCCAGCGCTCCTTCGCACCCGCTACCTGCGAGCGGACTATAGGTGGGCTCGAAGCAAGGCTCAAGCTGCGGCGCAACGTAAAGGCAAGGGCGTTGCGCCGCCGGACCCAGTGCGAGGCCCCAAAGTGCCACCGGCATCGTTACTCGGCAGCCTTGCGCTCGTCCTGGTGGAAGAACTGCTCGTCCTCGGTCGAACCCTTGAGCGCCGTGGTCGACGACTGGCCCTGCTGAATGGTCTGAGTCACCGCATCGAAGTAGCCGGTGCCGACCTCACGCTGATGCTTCACGGCCGTGAAGCCCTTGTCGGCCGCCGCGAACTCGGCTTCCTGCAGCTCGACGAAGGCGCTCATCTGCTGGCGCGCATAGCCATGCGCCAAGTTGAACATCGAGTGGTTAAGCGAGTGGAAGCCTGCCAGCGTGATGAACTGGAACTTGTAGCCCATGGCGCCCAGTTCCTTCTGGAACTTGGCAATCGTGGCGTCGTCCAGGTTCTTCTTCCAGTTAAATGACGGCGAGCAGTTGTACGACAGCATCTTGCCGGGGAACTGCTTATGGATTGCTTCGGCAAACGCCTTGGCGAATGCCAGGTCGGGCTTGCCGGTCTCGCACCACACCAGATCGGCGTACGGCGCGTACGCCAGGCCGCGCGACACCGCCTGCTGCAGGCCCGGCTTGGTGCGATAGAAGCCCTCGACCGTGCGCTCGCCAGTGCAAAACGGCTTGTCGTTGTCGTCGACGTCCGAGGTGACGAGATCCGCGGCCTCGGCGTCGGTGCGCGCCACCACCAGGGCGGGCACGCCCATCACGTCAGCGGCCAGTCGCGCGGCGACTAGTTTCTCCACCGCCTCGCGCGTGGGCACCAGCACCTTGCCACCCATGTGGCCGCACTTCTTGACGCTGGCCAGTTGGTCCTCGAAGTGCACGCCCGCCGCGCCGGCGTCCAGCATCGCCTTCATCAGTTCGAACGCGTTGAGTACGCCGCCAAAGCCGGCTTCGGCGTCGGCCACGATCGGCGCGAAGTAATCGATGTAGCCAGGCGTCCCCGGCTCCTTGCCCTCGGACCACTGGATCTGGTCGCAACGCGCGAAGGTGTTGTTGATGCGGCGAACGACCTGCGGTACCGAGTTCACTGGGTACAACGACTGGTCCGGATACATCTCGCCAGCAATGTTGGCGTCGCCAGCGACCTGCCAGCCCGACAGGTAGATCGCCTTCAGGCCGGCCTTGACCTGCTGCATTGCCTGGTTACCAGTCAGCGCCCCGAGTGCATTGACGAACGGCTCCTCGTTCAGCAGCTTCCAAAGCTTCTCGGCGCCGCGCTTGGCGAGCGTGTGCTCGATCTGCACCGAACCGCGCAGGCGAACGACATCGTCAGCGGTGTAGCCACGCTTGATGCCCTTCCAGCGGGGGTTTTCGTTCCATTCCTTTTGCAGGCGTTGCGCTTCGAGCTTGCGTGCGGTCATGTCCTCTCCGATCATGCGTGATGTCTTTGGGTGGAGCGTCGTGCGGTCCCTGAACAGAGCAATTCGCGGGCACGTCACGCTTCGAAGACTACGTAAGGCGGTGGCAGTGCAGCAAGTCTTGTGTCTTATATAAGAGATAGACAAGAAAATATTAGGATCAATGACTTACGCTCAGCGTTTCTTGATCCGGAATGCCGTCCGGCTTAATGAAAGACCGGCTTGCGCGGCGCACAAGGGCGTTTCCCGCAATGCGGAAGGAAGCGGTAGCGCGTGAAACAGGCGGTTCGCGGCGGGCGACTGCCGCAGGCCCCGTGCCGTCCTAGCCGGCAGGCGACAGTCGCAGCTCGAACCGGCTGACTAGCACGCCGTCACGGTCGGCGTAGACCCAATCGCCCGGCTGCACCCGCACACCGTCGATCGTCAGTGGCACATCACGCAGCCCAAGGCCGCGCTTGACCGAGCGCCGTGGCGAGAGCGCCAAAGCGCGCACGCCGAGGTCGCAGGCGTCGATCTCGTCGGCATCACGGGCCGCGCCATGGAGCACGATGCCTGACCAGCGATTGTCCTGTGCCGCCTTGGCCAAGTTGCCGCCCAGCAGGGCGCAACGGAAGCTCCCGCCGCCATCGACCACGATCACGCGCCCGTCGCCGGGCGTCTTCACGAGTTCGGCCAGGAGCGAGTTGTCCTCGAACACTTGCAGCGTGACGCAGGGACCGCTGAATGCGATGCGACCGCCGAGAGCAAGCCAGCGCGCGCTCAGCACGGCGAGACTGCCCTCCGCAAACCGTGCCTCGAACGCGTCGGCAAGATCGGTGGTGGCCTGCGCGATCATGCCTCGATCATGCCTGCGTCGTCACCGCGCCGCGCGCGCCATGCCCGACCCACAGTGCGCTCAGTAGCGCCGCTACCTGCAGCACCGCCACGCCGGCCAGTGCCGCTGTGAACTGCCCGGCATCAAGCATGGGACCGAAGATCAGGGGCGAGACCGCCAACCCGATGTCCAGGCCCGAGTAGACAAAGCCATAGACGCGGCCGTACGACGTCTTGCCAAACTGCGCCGTGGCGGCCCTGCGCACCAGCAGGTCGCGATTCGGCCCTGCGCAGCCGACACCGAAGCCCATGAGTGCCATCAGTGGCAGCACCAGCCAGGCCGGCATGGTGCCGCTGGCGAGCAGCAGCGCGGTCAGCGCCGCCCCGCCTAGTGCCCAGGCGATGACGCGGTCGCTGTCCGAGCGACGACTGGCAACGAAGCCACCAACAATCATCCCCGCGGCGCTGCCAAGCAGGTAGGCCGTCAGGCCCGCCGTGGCGAGCACGAGCGGCAGCCCATAGACCTCACCCAGGATCGCCGGCGCGTAGTTCTGCAGGATGCCGAAGGCGCCGGTGACGAGGAAGAAGAACCCAAAACACAGCCAGACTGCACCGGAACGCAGGAAGGCCAGCTGGTGCGGCGCAGTTGCGCCCTGCGCCGACTGGGTCGTGACCAGCCGCGCTGCATCCTCCAGCGCGTCGCGCCGCAGGGCCAGCAGCGCCAATACGACAAAGCCGACGGCCGCGGCGCAAAACGCCGCCACATGCCAGTTGCTCGCCGCGGCGATACCCGCCATGAACACGGGCGCGGCGGCCCATCCCAGGTTGCCCGACAACCCGTGCACCGAGAACGCATGGCCGAGCCGCGCCGCAGATACCCGCTGATTGAGCAGCGTGAAGTCGGCTGGGTGGAAGATGCTGTTGCCGGTGCCGGCTAGCGCTGCCGCCAGAACGAGCACGGGATAGCTCTGCGCCAGACCGAGCACCAGGGCGGAGACGGCCAGCAGGCCCACGCCGAAAAAGAGCACAGGCCGGGCGCCGATGCGGTCGACCACGAACCCGGCAAGCGCCTGGCCGATGCCGCTGACGACGAAGAACACTGTCATCAAAAAGCCGGCCTGCGTGTAGCTAAGCCCGAACTCGGGCATCAGCCACGGAAACAAAGGCGGCAGCAGCAAATGAAAGAAGTGAGAGGTCCCGTGTGCCAGTCCAACGAGCGAGATGACCTCGACATCGCGGCTTGGATCCTGGCGCGGGTCTGCGATGGAGGAAGTAGACATGGCGCGACGACTTTAGCACCGGCGTCATCGAACCGATGCGGGCGCACCGCGATAATCGGTCCATGCAAATTTCACTTCAGCAGCGCTTCGCCGTTCTGTTGTGCAGTCTCGCCCTCGGGCCGCTGCTGCCGACTGTGGCGCATGCGCAGATTCCGCTACGGATCATCGCGATCAACGATTTGCACGGGCATCTCGAGCCGGGCGAGAACACGATCGGCGTGCCGCATCCACAGGATGCAACGCGCATCGTGCCCCTACGCACCGGGGGCGCAGCCTTCCTTGCAACGCGCGTCAATGCGCTACGCAAGGACGCGCCGGCGAGCGTGTTCGTCTCGACCGGCGACCTGATCGGCGCCTCGCCGTTGGTCTCCGCCCTGTTCCGCGACGAGCCGACGGTGCAGGCGATGAACGCCATGGGCCTGGACCTGAACGCCGCGGGCAATCACGAGTTCGACCACGGGGTGCAGGAGTTGCAGCGCATGGTGGGCGGCGGCTGCGCAAGGACGCCGCGCGGGGCCACGCAATCCTGCGCCAATGGACGCGGCAGCTACGAGGGGATGCGTTTTGCTCTGCTCGCTGCCAACGTGGTCGACGAGGCCGGCCAGCCGCTCTTCGCACCGCACAAGATCCGCAGCGTGCAGGGCGTTAACGTCGGCTTCATTGGCGCGGTGACGCGCAGCACGCCGCGCATCGTGATGCCCAGTGGCATCCGCGGCCTGCGCTTCGAGCGCGAGGCGGCTGCAGTGAACCGCAGCGTGCAGGCGTTGCGCACCCAGGGCGTCAACGCCTTCGTGGCCGTGATCCACGAAGGCGGAGACACCGATGGGCACTTCAATGAATGCGCCAACCCGCGCGGCGAGATCTTCGAGATCGCGCGTGAACTCGACCCGGCCGTGCGTGTCGTGCTCTCGGGCCACACCCACCGTGGCTACGTTTGCGAGATCGACGGGCGCGTCATCATCCAGGGGGCGTCGTTTGGCCGCCTGGTGTCCGTCGTGGACCTCAGGCTCGATGCGAGAAGCGGAAGCATCCGGCCCGAGATCCGGGCGATCAACGTCACGGTTCCCAACGGCCTCGATGCCGCCCTCGATCCCGTGGTGCGCGCCGCGCATCCAGCGCTTGCGCCCGACCCGGTCGTGGCAGGCCTGGTGGCCGACCACCGCGAGCGCGCAGCGCCGCTGGCGGACACATCCGCGGGCCGCATCACGGCAGCGTTCACGCGGCAACCCGATGCTGGCGGCGATCACGCGGCTGGCCGGCTGATCGCCGATGCCCACCTGGCAGCGACGCGCGACAACGGCGCGCAGATCGCCTTCACCAATCCCGGGGGCGTGCGCAGCGACCTGCGGCCGCGCGGACCCGATGGCCGCGTGACTTATGGCGACCTCTTCACCATGCAGCCGTTCGGCAACAGCCTCGTTACGATGACGCTCACCGGCGCGCAGCTGAAGACGCTGCTCGAAGACCAGTGGAGCCGCAGCAACCCGGATCGCTTGCGCTTTCTGCAGCCCTCGCGCGGATTGACCTACGCATGGCGCGCCGATCGCCCGCACGGGCATCGGATTGACCCCGACTCGATACGCCTGGCTGGCGAGCGCATCCGGCCCGAGCAGAGCGTGCGCGTGACGGTCAACAGGTACCTGGCCGAAGGCGGCGATGGCTTCAGTGTGCTGCGCGAGGGCCGCGACCACGCGGGCGGCCCATTGGATGTCGATGCCCTGACAGCGCATCTGAGGCAGCAAAGCAAGGCCGGCCCGATCGCGCCCGACCTCACCCCGCGGATCCGCCGGCTCGACTGAGCGCGGCAGGCCACGGCAGGCGCAGGCCGGCCGGCCGTCGCGGTGGGATAATGAGCGTCCCTAGTCCATTCGCACCGCTGCCATGCGCCGCAACCGCTTCATCTCCCGCGCCCGCCACTCGGCCGACGCCGACACGCTTAGCAAGCTGGCTCGTCGTCTTTCCGAGTCGTCCTCGCGCATCGAGGATCGCCTCTGGGAGCGCCGCCTGGCCGAGCTGCTGTACGACCGGCTGGCGCGTGCCGCGGATGCCGACATCGACTCCGCGCTGGACGAACTGGCCAAGATCAACCCACGCGCCTATGACGACCTGGCGGACCTGGCCGAGTCCTGCGCCGAAAGCAGCACCATCGAGCTCGACGGCAAGCCGCACGATGCGCTCCTGCTCGCGATCCCGCTGCTCGCCTGGTCGCGCTACAAGCTGCCGACCTCCTCGCTATCGTCGAGCGCCGCGGACGCGGTGGGTGCCCAGTTGTCGGGGCATCTGGCCGCACGCGGCACGCGCTTGGCCATCGCCGACTACCTGTATTCGATCGACCAGCTGCCCGAGTCGTTCGGCGAGGTCTACGACGTGGCGCAGAAGCTGATCGCTGCCGCAGCGCAGGGCAAGCGCTTCAAGGTCGATCCGAAATCGCTGCGCGAGCCGGTCGCGATGCTGGCGGACACCCGCTACCTGCTCGCCGCGATCGTCGCGCCGCAGGGGCAGGCGCTGTATCACTGGCAGGAGACCGGCGTGGACCCGGACGCCAAGATCGGCGCGCTGGCGGCGTTTCGCGAGCAAGTTGCCGGCAGCCTGCAGCCCTTGATGACCGGCTGCCGCTTCCGCGTGCTCTCGCCCAATGCCTTTCACGCCGCGCTGCGCCAAGCCGATCGCGACCTGCGGGAGTTCTCGCTCGAGGCCGCCGTGTCCTATCTCAAGCTCGCCTATGACCTGAGCCCGGGCAGCCTGCAGGGCACGATCGCTGCTTTCGAGGACAAGCGGGTCGAGGAGATCCGCGTGGGCATCGGCAAGATCGGCGACGACGACCTGGTCGTCGAAGGCGTTGTATGGCCGCTGCTTGGCGACGAGGAAGACAAGGCCGTGGAAGACATCGAAGCGGCCTTGCGCAGCGCCGGCGTCACGCGCGTGGTCAGTCACGCCCATCGCTTTCCGATGGAGTACTGCGACGACTGCGGTGCACCGATGTTTCCCAACCCGGCCGGTCACGCCGTGCACACGGAGCACCCGGACGAGTCGGACGTTCAGCCCTCCGCTCCCCTGCACTGAGCCAGTCGGCTCGTGTCCGGCAAGTGTTTGCTTTAGGTTGTTCACGACGGCGGGTCCGACTGGCCTTCGGTTGCCGGTGCGTGGTCGAGCCCGAACGACTGGAACGCCGTGCCGTTGGCCGGCGGTTACCAATCTGACCGCAGCGCGCTGCGCGCCGCCCGTCGCCGGCTAACCGGCTCGTTACGGCGAGCCTGGCTGCCGCGAAGATTCAGTAGTGCTCGGCGATGAGCTTGAACGGATAGTCCACCGCTTTGTACTTGCCGATCTTGCGCTTGGGCAGCTTGACCTTGGGCGTCTCAAGGGGCTTGTAGGGGATCTGCTCGAGCAAGTGGCTGATGACGTTCAGCCGCACCCGCTTTTTGTCCTCAGAGCGCGCCACGTACCAGGGTGCCCAGGCGGTGTCGGTGGCCTTGAACATCTCGTCGCGCGCGCGCGTGTAGTCGTCCCAGCGGTCGTAGGACTTCACGTCCATGGGCGAGAGCTTCCAAATCTTGCGGCCATCGCTGATGCGCGCTTGCAGACGACGGGTCTGTTCTTCCGGGCTGACCTCGAGCCAGTACTTGAGCAGGATGATCCCGGACTTGACCACGAGTTGTTCGATCAGCGGCGCCACCTGGAGGAAGCGGCGCGCCTCGTCCTCCGTGCAAAAGCCCATGACGCGTTCAACGCCGGCCCGGTTGTACCAGCTGCGGTCGAAGATGACGACCTCGCCAGCGGCGGGGAAGTGCGCCATGTAGCGCTGCACGTACATCTGCGACTTCTCGCGATCGGTCGGCGCGGGCAGGGCGAAAACGCGAAACACACGCGGGCTCACACGCTCCGTGAGCGCCTTGATGGTGCCGCCCTTGCCCGCGCCGTCGCGCCCTTCGAACACGACGCAAACACGCAAGCCCTTGGCCTTGACCCACTCCTGCAAGGCCACCAGCTCGACGTGCAGCTTCTTTAGGGCGCGCGTGTAGTCCTTGTCTGACATCTTTTCCTTCTTCTCGGGCGTGATACGGCCGTCCGCTGTGCCCTCGGCAGCCGTGCTCGCCTTGATCGCCTTGGCCTTCTTGTCCGGCTTGCCGTCTGAGTCTTTGTCTGCCCGCTTGGCCTTGGGCCGGGAGGCGCCGACCGCGCTTGTCGGTGCGCTGTCACCGTCGCCATTGGGGTGCGCTTTGGTCTTGCGTGCCATTGCTGCCTTTCGGTGTTCTCGTCATGCGATGGTGAACGTCCCGTCGCGGGAACGCAATGCATTGATGCGCGCGCGCCCTGAAGAGAGCGTCGCGATGGCCGTGTGCTTGCGCCATCCCAAGCTTTTGCCGCGGCGCTGTCGTGCCTGTCTAGTATTGCAAGGACGCGTGCCGCTTGCGCACCGCAGCATCGCGCTGTGGCAGGCGCGCGTTCAACCCAATCGTCCAGCCGATGTTTGGTCACATTTCTGGAGAGCGAACATGAGCAAGTCGTCCACCGACTTCGGTGCAGCGTGGTGGTCGGGCAGCCTGAGTGAAGTTGATCGTGAACTGGTGCGCCTGGCAAGCATCTGCAATGTACGGCTGCTCGATCCGGGCGTGCTCGAGCGCGTCCTGGCCAACGACGCAACCGTTTGCGGGACGGCGAACCAGATCGCATTCGATAAGCTGCGCAACATGCTGATGATGCATTACACAATTCGCTCGCGCGCAGTCGACTCTATCGGCGAGGCGGGTGCGACCGCAGTGGTGCAGAGCGTCGTGCAGGATCTGCGGAAGAAGTTCGGCGACGTGCTGGGCGCGCCGCCGCCCGCGGTGTAGTCGCCCACGTGGCCGGTCCTGCGCCTCGTTCGGCGAGCGCGGGTCGGCCGCTGCCAACAAAAGCAAACACGGATTCGGAAGGAGCGAAGGATGGATATCGGCCGACAACTGGCAAACAGTCACGACATTGGCGCCAAGGTGTCGCTCTTGTTTCGCAAGCGCGCGGAGATCGCGCAGCGGAACCTCACTGAGGCGCTGAAAGATGCGTCTGCCAACAGCGACCTCAGTGCGCAGACAGTCGACCCGACGCGTGCATGGACCGACTGGATGTCATACGGCGTCGACGCCGTGCAGCGTTCGGTGCTGTTTCTCGACACGCTGCGCGAGCGCGGCAACAACTACCTCAAGCATGTGCAGGCCGGCCAGCCGCCGCTGCTGCACTTCGAGTACGAGATGGTGATGGACGGTCGCAAGCTGGCGCGACCCGTCAACTACGCGCTGCTCAGGATCACGCCGCCGGAGGGAGTGGTCGTCGACGACACGCGCCGACCCTACATCATCATCGACCCGCGGGCCGGCCATGGTCCTGGCATCGGCGGCTTCAAAGACGATTCGCAGGTGGGTGTGGCGCTGCGTGACGGACACCCGGTGTACTTCGTCATCTTCTTCCGCGACCCCGAGCCGGGCCAGACGCTACTCGATGTGTGCGAAGCCGAAAAGCAATTCGTCAAGAAGGTCCGCGAGTTGCACCCGGACAGTCCGAAACCGGCGATCGTCGGCAACTGCCAGGGCGGGTGGGCCGCCATGATGCTGGCGGCGGCCGATCCGGACGACACGGGTCCCATTGTCATCAACGGCGCGCCGATGTCCTACTGGGGCGGCGCCTGGCAGGACGGCGCGGGGGACAACCCCATGCGCTATGCCGGCGGCAACCTGGGGGGCACGTGGCTGTCGTCGCTGGCGGCGGATCTTGGCAATGGCGTGTTCGACGGCGCCCACCTGGTCCAGAACTTCGAGAACCTGAACCTCGCCAACACGTTTTGGGACAAGTACTACAACCTGTACTCCAAGATCGATACCGAGCCGCCCCGCTTCCTGGAATTTGAGCGCTGGTGGGGCGGATTCTTCCTCATGAACCGCGAGGAGATCGAGTGGATCACGCGCAATCTCTTCGTCGGCAACAAGCTGTGGACGGGTGAGACGAAAATGGCTGGTGGCAAGGCCTTCGACCTCCGCGACATTCGCGCGCCGATCATTCTGTTCGCCTCGATGGGCGACAACATCACGCCGCCGCAGCAGGCCTTCAACTGGGTGGGCGACATCTACGGCTCGACCTACGAGATCAAGGCCCGGGGACAGGTGATCGTCGGCCTGCTGCATGAGGACATCGGACACCTGGGAATCTTCGTGTCCGGCAAGGTCGCGAAGAAGGAGCACGCGCAGATCGTCTCGGTTCTCAAATCGATCGAGATGCTGCCGCCCGGCCTGTATGCCATGTCAATCACCGAGAAGCCGGGTCACCATGGCGCGCCCGAGTACGAGGTCGAGTTCCACGAGCGGACGCTGGAAGAACTGCGAGGTCGGCTCAATCGCTTCGAGCGCGCCGACGAGGAGCCTTTCGAGGCGGTTGCGACCCTGTCGGAGTTCAATCAGCGCGCCTATGAGCTGTTCATGCAGCCGATGGTGCAGGCCACGGCCAACGAATACACCGCCAAGCTGCAGCAGCAGTTACATCCTCTGCGCTGGCAACGCTGGGCGCTGTCGGACCTGAATCCCATGCTGGCATGGGTCGGCGCCGCCGCGCAGGCGGTGCGTGCACAGCGCCGGCCGGTCAATGAGGATAACGTCGCCCTGAAGCTGGAGAAAGCCAACGCGGCCGCGATCAGCGCCTGGCTCGAGTACGTGCGTGCCCTGCGCGATGCCACAAGCGAGGCACAGTTCTTCATGACCTATGCCAGCGTGTTCTCGCTCTATGTCGCCGACAAGGCCGAGGCCGAGGCGGCGGCTAACCCGCCCGTGGCCGAGGGCCGCGAGCTGCCGTTCGTCAAGGAGGCGCTGGCCTCGATCGCCGAAGGCGGTTATGCGGAGGCGCTCGCCCGCGTCGCCTGCCTGATGGCGCGCAAGGGCGAGCCGCTGCTGCTGTCGCGCCTGGCAATGCGGCAGCAGCTGATGAAGGACTATGGCGACCTCCTGCCTGACCTTGGCGCAGACGAATGGCGACGCGTGCGCGGCGAGCAGGATCTGATCGTGCGCTACGAACCCGAGCAGGCGCTGGCCACGCTGCCCCAGCTTCTGAGGTCGCCGGCCGACCGCGACCGGCTTGCGCGTCTCATGCGGCGCGTGCTGGCCGACCAGCGGGTCGATCTGAGCGCGCACCAGCTCGCGCTGCTCGACATGGTGGGTAACGCGGCCGAGAACAAGCCCGATAACAGGCCCGATAACAGGCCCGCCGTGCGTGCGGGCAAGAGCACAGTGCGGGGCCGCGCCAAGCCGGCCGCACGCAGCAGGAGAGCGGCATGAACGAACGGGCGCATGACAAGTACGACCGCCTGATCGCGCTTTGCAAGGCGTTGCCGCCCATGCCGACGGCGGTGGCTCATCCGTGCGACCAGAGTTCGCTGGAAGGAGCGGTCGATGCCACCAGGCTGGGCCTCATCGCGCCGATCCTGGTCGGGCCGAGGGCCAGGATCGAGGCGGTCGCGGCCGAACATGGAATCGATCTCGGCGGTCTGCCGATCGTCGACGCCGGCTACAGCCAGGAGTCAGCCGCCAAGGCGGTCGAGATCGTGCGCGAGGGCAAGGCCGAGGCGCTGATGAAGGGCAGCCTGCACACCGATGAGCTGATGGGCGCGGTCGTTCGACGCGACACGGGGCTGCGCACCGCGCGTCGCATCAGTCACTGCTTCGTGATGGACGTGCCGTCCTACGCGGACACACTCATCATCACCGACGCGGCGATCAACATCGCGCCTACCTTGGCAGACAAGGTGGACATCGTCCAGAACGCGATCGATCTTGGTCACGCGCTGCGCCTGCCCGAGGTACGGGTCGCCATTTTGTCGGCCATGGAGACGGTCAACCCCGACGTGCCGTCCACCGTGGAGGCTGCGGCGCTGTGCAAGATGGCCGACCGTGGACAGATCACCGGCGCGGTGCTGGACGGCCCGCTGGCCCTGGATAACGCGATCAGCCTCGAGGCGGTGAAGATCAAGAAGATCGACTCGCCGGTGGCGGGCCGCGCCAATGTGCTGGTGGTGCCGGATCTTGAAGCCGGCAACATGCTCGCCAAGAGCCTGTCGTTCCTGGCGGGCGCCGATGCGGCGGGCATCGTGCTGGGGGCGCGCGTGCCAATCATCCTGACCAGCCGCGCAGATTCGGTGATGACGCGCCTGGCGTCCTGTGGCGTGGCCGTCTTGGTGGCCCAGGCCCGCAAGGAGGCCGCAAGCAAGGCGGTGGCCGCATGACCCCGGTCATCCTGGTGCTCAACGCGGGGTCCTCGAGCCTCAAGTTCTCGCTGTTCTCCGCCGCCTCGCAGGACCTGCAGCTCATTGTCCGGGGGCAGGCCGAGGGACTGCAGACCTCGCCGCGCTTCGTGGTCAAGGATGCCGCCGGTGTCGTGCTTGATGAGAAGGCCTGGGGCGACGGCGTGCCGCTCGGCCATGGCGGTGCGCTCGAGCATCTGGTTGGCTTCCTGCGCAGTCGTTCGGAGGGCTATCGGCTGGTGGGCGTGGGCCACCGCGTCGTGCACGGCGGACTCGAGTTCTCGCGGCCGGCCCACGTGAGTCCGGCCGTGGTTCAGGCACTTGAGAAGTACATCCCGCTGGCGCCCTTGCATCAACCGCACAACCTCGCTCCGATCAAGCTGCTGCTTGAGCGCATGCCCGAGCTGCCTCAGGCGGCGTGCTTCGACACCGCGTTTCATCGCAGCATGCCGGCGGTCGCGCAGGCGTTTGCGCTGCCGGCCTCGATCACGGAGCGCGGCGTGGTTCGGTATGGATTCCACGGGCTGTCGTATGAGTACATCGCCTCGGTGCTGCCTCAGATCGACCCGCCTGCCGCCGCCGGACGCACCGTTGTCCTTCACCTGGGCAACGGCGCAAGCATGTGCGCGCTGCTCGGTGGCCGCAGCGTCGCGAGCACGATGGGCTTCACCGCCGTCGACGGCCTGCCCATGGGAACGCGTTGCGGCAACCTCGACCCGGGCGTCATCGTCTACATGATGGACGAGCTGAACATGGACGCGCGTGCCATCGAAAAGCTCATTTACCAGCAGTCCGGCCTGCTCGGCGTGTCGGGCGTGTCGAGCGACATGCGCGTGCTGCTTGCCAGCGCGGAGCCGGGTGCCCGGCGCGCGATCGACCTCTATGTCTACCGGGTCGGCCGCGAGCTTGGGTCGCTCGCCGCAGCGCTCGGCGGCCTGGATGCCATCGTCTTCACGGCCGGCATCGGCGAGAACAGCGCCGAGCTGCGCGAGCGCATCTGTCACGACGCCGGGTGGCTCGGCCTGTCGATCGACGCGCAGGTCAATCGTGGCAAGGCGCAGCGCATCAGTGCGCCGGGCAGTCGCGTTGGCGCGTTCGTCATCCCCACCAACGAGGAGCTCATGATCGCCCGTCACACCCGCAGCCTTCTGGCGGGCGCGGCTGCGACTGCATGAGTCCGCCGGGCCGCCCCAAGGGCGAATCCCGGAGCGCGCAGCGCCAGGGCAGTCCAGTGAGCCACGCGGCCGCCTGTGCACGCGCCGCACCGAACCAAGAGGACCAGACATGACCGTCGACCTTCCCCGCCCCATCCTGCTGGGCCGCAAGGCTCTCATTGTTGGCGTGGCCAACGACTCCTCGATCGCCTATGGCTGCGCCAAGGCGTTCCACGAGGCCGGAGCCGACCTCGCGCTTACCTATCTGAACGACAAGGCGCGTCCCCATGTCGAGCCGATCGCCACGGACCTGGGCGCCCGCTTGTTCCTGCCGCTCGACGTCAGCGTGCCGGGGCAGCTCGAGGCGGTGTTCGAGGCGATCGCCGGCACTTGGGGCACGCTGGACGTGCTTGTGCACTCGATCGCCTTTGCGCCGAAGGAGGACCTGCAGGGCGGTCTGCTCAACTGCTCGGCGGAGGGCTTCGCGAAGGCGATGGATGTGTCCTGCCACTCGTTCGTGCGCATGGCAAGGCTGGCCGCGCCCCTGATGAAGGAGGGCGGCACCATGTTCGCCATGAGCTACTACGGGGCCAACAAGGTGGTCGCCAACTACAACGTCATGGGGCCGGTGAAGGCGGCGCTCGAGGCGTGTTGCCGCTACCTCGCCTTCGAGCTAGGACCGCAGGACATCCGGGTGCACGCCATTTCGCCCGGGCCGCTGAAGACGCGCGCTGCCTCCGGGCTCAAGGACTTCGACCGCCTTCTCAACGACGCCGCGCAGCGCGCGCCGCTGGGCGAACTGGTCGACGTCATGGACGTCGGCTACACCTGCGCATTCCTGGCCACGCCGTATGCACGGCGCTTGTCCGGTTCGACGTTGTACGTCGATGGCGGCGTGAACATCGTCGCGTAGCGAACCGGCCGGCCGCGCGTCAGCGCACGCCCCTGCACAGCGTGCGTTGGCGGGCCGCGCGGGGCACCACGACCCCGGCGCCTAGAGGCTGCCGGTCAGATACAGCATCAGTCCCGAGTAGCCGAGTTCGACGCGTCCGTTGAACGCCGACCGGCTGACGTCCACCGTGGTCTTGAAGTGGTTGTAGCCAAGTCCGACACCGAAGTTCTGCGTGAACATGTAGGTGCCTCCGGCCCGCAGGTCATAGAGCGCACCGTCGAGGCTGTCGACCGAGACACGGAAGTACTGCGCCAGGCCATCGAGATAGAAGTCCGGTGCCATCTCCCACCGGCCGCGCAGGCCAAACACGGGCAGCGGCGCCGGCACTGAGCTCTGACGCGATTCGAACTGGCGCGAGACCACGTTGCCGTTGCTGTCGACGATGGAAGCGGTGCCCGCCAGTTTCAACGACAGATCGATGTAGTGCTCACCGATCGTGCCGGCGATCTCGCATGACCGCGAACGTAAGAACGCATATTCAAAGGCGAGCTGAAAGATCTTGAACTTGGCCTCCGCGTCGATTGTGGCGCCCGCTTGGTAAGTGGTATCGCCCCAGCGGATGTCCTCGCTGATCGTGCGGCGGCTGTCGTTGCTGTTGTCGAAGTACATGAACTGCAGATGGTGCCTGGGGGTGATGCGCCAGAGGCCGTCGATGCGGTAACCCGAGGCGTCCTTGCCGACGCCCAGATCCTCGTCGAAGTCCACGTTCGGATTGCGCAGGGACCGTCCATCCAGCCGCGCCCTCAGATCGGTTTGCAGCAGGTAGCCCCCAGCGCTGAGGGTGAATCTGTCGTCGAGCAGCGGCGCTTTCTGTGCGGTGGCGCCGCCCGCCGCGGTCAGGCCGAGCAGCAGAGCAATCAAGATTTACCTTGAAAGAGACTCCCTTGTGAAGTCGCATTGGTTGCCGGGCGAGCGGGATCGACGCTAGCGCAAGGTCTCAGGAGCTGCCACGTTCACCCACTGGGGGATGTGGCGTCCTTGCGGTCCTGGACAGGCGTTTTGCGTTGCCTCAATGCTGCGGGCGCCTGCTCACTGTTACCCTTGACGCTGCACGAGTGTCTGACGAGAGCCCCGTTAGGGATCGTGAGCAACAACCAAAGGGGAACGTTTGGACGCACGACGGGGGGTTGCGTCGCAGGGGGCTTCGCTGCAGACGCAGCCCTGGACGCAGCGCGTCGGTCCGCTCGTGGGGCTGCCGCAGTTGATCGAGCAACTCGGCGGCGATGCGGCCCGCGTACTGCAGGCAGCGCGACTCGATGTAGCGAACTTCTGGAGCCCCGAGCAGCGCGTTCCCTACGCGCGGTTCGTGCGCGCGCTGTGGCACGCGGCGCAGCAGACGCGCTGTCCGCACTTTGGGCTGCTGGCTGGTGGCTTGTGCAATCTGCGCAACTTCGGTCCGCTCGGAGACCTGGTGCGCAACGCCCCCACCGTAAGGCGCGCGCTCGGGGCCCTGACCGTTTACCAGCACCTGAACAGCGAGGGCGGGCTCGCCTTCCTGCTGGGGCGCGGCGAGTTCGTCGACTTTGGCTATGCCGTGTATCACCCGAGTATCGACCATGCCGCGCCGTTGTACGACGCCACGGTGACGGTCGCAATGAATTTCATGCTCGAGATGTGCGGTCCGAACTGGAAGCCCTACGAGGTGTTGCTGTCGCGGGCGGAACCAAAGGATCTCGCGCCCTACCGCGAGATCTTCAAGGTCACGCCGCGCTTCAACGCTGAATACTCCGCGCTGCGGATTCGTGCGCAGGATCTTGAACGGCCCGTTGCCGGCGCCGACCCGCGACTGTTCGCCGCCATGGAAGAGCGGCTTCACGCGGGCGGGCCGGAAGACTTCCTTCAAAGCGTTTATCGCGGACTGCGCCGCTTGATGCTCGAGGATCGTCATTCCGGTGACGACCTCGCGCAGTTGCTGTCTTTGCACCGGCGCACCCTGAATCGTCGCCTGCAGGCGGCTGGCACGACGTTCCAGCGCGTGCTTGATGAAATGCGCTGCGAGGTCGCGCAGGCGCTGCTTGCCAACACCAGCATGCAACTTGACGACATCGCGGCCAGTCTCGGCTACGCCGGCGTGACGCCTTTCATGCGGCGCTTCAAGTGCTGGTCGGGTACCACGCCGGGTCAGTGGCGGCGTGCGGCGCTGTCGTCAGAGGCTGCGTCCCAGCAAGCGCTTGCCTCGATCGACAAGCCGAAACGGCGCATGACTGAGCGCGCGCAAAGAACTGCAAGCGCACAGAGGACGCGTGTCGAGAATTGCTAAGACGCGGCCGGCGGGGGTGACCACGATGCTCACACGGAGAGGAAGGCCGCAAGGCTTCAGATCAAAATGAGACAAGACAAGAGGGCCGTGTGTGGCGGCGCGCTGGATGCTGCCTTTGTGGCAACCGCACTGGCGGCGAGCCTCGCTGTGCCGCGCGCAGCGCGTGCATTTGCGATGGCAGTGGCCGCGTCCGGCCTTCTAATGGCGCCGGCGGCGCAGGCCTCGCTGCTCAGTGGCGAGGCGCTGGACACCGCCGCCAACGCGCTGGCCTGGATCGTTCTCGTCATCGTGCCGATCGTCGCTATCACCGTCTTCTGGCTCGTGCATGTGCTGCCGGAGAAGATCGCCCACAAGCGCCATCATCCACAGCGCGCCGCGATCCAGACGTTGTGCCTGCTGTCGCTGGTCTTCGGCGGCTTGCTGTGGCCGCTTGCATGGCTGTGGGCCTACACCAAGCCGATCGGCTACAAGATTGCCTACGGCACCGAGAAGCACGAGGACTACTTTCACGAGTCCGGCGAGAAGCTGCGCGCCGGCGCGCTGAGCGCCGAAGAGCTGCAGCATCTGCGCGATGAGCTCGTCAACGTGCAGGCGCGCGGACCATTGCCGCCGCGGCTGCGTGCGCTGCTCGACGAGGCCGATGCGGCGCTGGCGGCCGGCGCGCCCCGCGTGGCGGCGATCGAGGCACGGAGCGCGTAATGGAAATCCTCCTGCTTGGCATCTACTCGGCCGCGGTCTGGTTCATTTTCATCAAGATGAAGTGGTTGCCGTGGAACACGGCAACGCAGGTCACCGTCGTCATCATCCCGATCGTTGGGCTGACGGTGCTGATCCTAGCGCTCAACGTGGTGGCGCCTTCGAGCCCCGACGTGCGCGTGATCAAGTACGTCATCAATGTCGTGCCGCAGGTGCGCGGACGCGTGATCGAGGTTCCGGTCGAGCCGAACCGGCTGGTCAGGAAGGGCGAGGTCCTGTTTCGCATCGATCCCACGCCCTATGGACTCGCGGTGCGCGCGCTCGAGGCGCAACTGGCCAACGCGGTGGCCGGCTCCAAGGAGCTCACCGAGCAGTTGGCCGGTGCCCAAGGCAAGGTCGCCGAGGCGCGCGGCGCCATCCAGCAGGGTGAGGCGAGGGTGCGTGAAGTGCAGGCACGCCTTGACCTGGCGCGTCTGCGCGTCGGCCAGAACAAGGAACTGGTCGCCACCGGCGCCGGTGACCGCTTTGCGCTGGAAAAGGCCGAGGCTGATCTGGCCGAACTCGAGGCGCAGATGAACACGGCCCGCGCCAGTCTCGCGCAGGCGCGCGCGGGCGAGGTGCAGGCGGCTGCCGCCGAGCGGCAGCTGCGCGAACGCGGCAAGGGGCAGTTCGGCGATGAGTACGCGCCGGTGGCCGCGATCCGCGCGCAACTGGCCAACGCCAAGTGGGAGCTGGAGCAGACCACGGTGCTTGCGCCCGCCGACGGCTATGCGATCAATGTGCAGCTGCGCCCGGGGTCCTTCACCGCCGCGTTCCCGATCACGCCGGCCATGACCTTCGTCGAGCAGACATATCAGGTCGTCGCGCTGTACCAGCAGAACGAGCTGCAATTGGTCCAGCCGGGCAACGAGGCCGAGTTCGCGCTCAGCGCGCACCCGGGCCGCATCATCAAGGCGAAGGTCGATTCCATCGTTTGGGCGCAGGGGCAGGGGCAGGTCCCCAATTCGACCCAGTTGCCGATGACGAGCTTTGGCCCGATGCCGGCCGGGCGCTTTCCCGTGAAGCTCACGGTCGAGCCCAAGGACGCGGATCTCTTCCTGCCGGCCGGTGCGCTGGGCCATGGCGCGATCTACACGGAGTATGGCGCGATGATTCACATCATCCGCAAGGTGATCCTGCGTGTCGGGGCCAAGCTCGACTACCTGATCTTGAAGCTGCACTGAAATGCGCGGGACAACTCATGCTTCGCTGATGCTGGCCGCATGCGCGCTGGCCGGGTGTGCGCTGCAGCCGCCGCCTAGCCCGCAGGACATTCAGGCGCAGACGATGCAGAACGTGCGGACCCCGACCCAATGGGCAGCCGCGACGGTGCCTGCAGGTGCCGTGCAGGATGCGTGGTTGTCTTCTTTCAACGACGCGCAACTCGACGCGCTGGTGCAGGAGGCCTTGGCCCACAACGCCGACCTGCTGGTTGCCGCCGGGCGCATCGAGCAGGCGGCTGCCTTTGCCAAGCTGTCGGGCGCGACGCTGTATCCGGCCTTGAACCTGCTGGCGCGCGGCGGCGGCAAGCTCGGTGGCGACAACTCCGGGTTGAGTGGCGTCGGATTGTTCGCCAGTTGGGAACTCGACATTTGGGGTCGTGTGCGCTCGGCCGGCGCAGCCGGCACCGCGCAGTACGTGTCGGTGCTGGCCGACGCCGCCTTCGCACGGCAGTCGATCGCCGCCGCGGTGGCCAAGAGCTGGTATCTCGCGATCGAGGCACGCCTGCAGCGCACGCTGGCGACCGCCATCGTCAAGACCTCTGAGCAGACGGTCTTGCTGGCGCAGGATCGCCTGCGCATCGGCAGAGGCGATGAGTACGACGTCGTGCTGGCACAGGCGAGCCTGGAAACCTACCGCGATGCAGCTCGTCAGTTGGTCTTTTCCGAGGCGCAGGCCCAGCGTGCGCTGGAGACGCTGCTTGGACGTTATCCCGCAGCGGCGCTCACCGTGGCCACTTCGCTGCCGACAGGGGTCCCGGCGGTCCCGGTCGGGCTGCCCTCCGAGCTTCTCGAACGCCGGCCAGACGTGATCGCCGCGCAACAGCGTGTGGCCGCCGCCTTCAATCAAGTGGCTGAGGCCAAGGCCGCGCGGCTGCCAAGAATCGCGCTCACGTCGGGTGTCACCAGCATTTCGTCCGACTTGTTCGTTCTCAAGGAGCAGGACAACCCCGTGCTCAGCATTGGCGCCAATCTGACCGCACCCATTTTCAACGGTTGGGCGCTGCAGGCGCAGGTCGATATCCGAACCGCCGCACAGAAGGTCGCGGCGGCCGAGTACGCCAAAGTGGCGCAACGCGCGTTCTCTGAGGTGGAGACCGCGCTGGCGGCCACTTTTGCTGCCGATGAACGCGAGGCGTTTCTCGCAAGTGCGGTACGCAGCAGTGCGCGAGCGCTCGAGATCGCACAGACGCGACTGCGGGTCGGTGCCGGCGACATGCGCGCAGTTTTGCAGCAGGAAGCAGCGCTGTCAGCCGCGCGCGCCTCACTCGCGCGCGTGCAGACCGACCGCCTGGTCCAGCGCGTCAACCTCAACCTGGCGTTGGGCGGCAGCGCTCAGCCGCGCCCGACGGAGGTCTCCGGCACGAAGCCGGAGGCTGGCACTGTCACCATGGACATTGCGCGCCGTTGAACGGCACAGCGCAAGGTCCGCAAGGAGGAGTCGATGAGATCCAGCAAGACTAGCGTGTTCGCCGTGGCGGCCTGCATGGCGCTCGCGGCCGCTGCGGCAGCGGCGCAGCAGTTCGTCTATCCCGCCAAGGGCCAGTCGCCCGAGCAGCAGAAGAAGGACGAGTCCGAGTGCTACACCTGGGCCGTGAAGCAGACGGGGATCGATCCGAACAAGCCCGCCGCTACGCCGGCAGCACCGCCGCCGCCGACCACCGCCACCGGCACGACGCCCGGGGCCGGCGTGCGCGGCGCGGCGCGTGGAGCAGTGGTCGGCGAGATCGTCGCCGATGACGCGGGCGCCGGCGCGGCCGTCGGCGCGGTCGCCGCGCGTGGTCAGAGCCGGCGGCAGAACGCGCAGCAATCGCAGCAACAGGCGCAGCAGGCCCAGCAAGCGCAGGCGGGCCAGCAGGCCACGTTTGCCAAGGCGCGCGCCGCCTGCCTCCAAGGCCGCGGATACTCGGTCAAGTGAGCACGGGAGGACGTATGCATCAATTGCAGCAACGTCAGGGATGGACGGCCGCAAGGGTCATTGTCGGCTCGACCCTGGTTGCATTCACGCTGGCTGGCCTGGTGCGCGCGCAGACGCCGCCCACCGCGCCACCTGCGCTGGCCGCCGCACCGGGCGTTCAGCAGGCGCAAAAGAGCTTCTCTAAGGAGGAACTCGACCAGATCCTCGCGCCGATTGCGCTTTATCCGGACAACCTGCTCGCGCAGATTCTGATGGCATCGACCTATCCCCTGGAGATCGTACAGGCCGAGCGTTGGGTCAAGGCCAATCCAAAACTCAAGGACAAGGCACTGGAGGACGCGCTGCAAAAGCAGCCATGGGAGGCAGCCGTCAAGTCGCTGGCCGCCGTGCCGCAGGTCCTCACAATGATGAGCGAGAAGATCGACTGGACCCAGAAGCTCGGCGACGCCTTCCTCGCGCAAAAGCAAGACGTTTTTCAGACGGTGCAGACCCTGCGCACCAAGGCCAATGCGCAGGGCAACCTGAAGACCACTCCCGAGCAGACCGTCGTGACCGAGGTGGTGGAGAGCAAGACGATCATCAAGATCGAGTCCTCCAATCCCGAGGTCGTCTATGTGCCGACCTACAACCCGACCGTGGTTTACGGGTCGTGGTGGTCCACGGCCTATACGCCTTACTACTACTACCCGCCCGGCTACGTGGCCGGCGGGGCGTTCCTGAGCTTCACGGCCGGCGTCATCGTCGGCGGTGCGATCTGGGGCAATTGCAACTGGGGCGGCAACGACGTCAACATCAACGTAAACAAGTACAACAACTTCAACAAGACCAACATCAGCAACGGCAACTGGCAACACAAGGGCGAGCATCGCGGCCAGGTGCCGTATCGCGACCAGAAGGTGGCCAGCCAGTACGGCGGCAACCGCGCCCAGGGCGGCGCGCAGAACCGTGACGCCTACCGCGGCCGTGACAGCGGTCCTTCGGCCGGCACGCGAGATGTCAGCGCGGGCAGTCGCGATGTCGGCGGTGGGCGTAACGGCGCCGGCGCTTCGGCAGGCACCCGCGAGGCTGGCGCGGGCGGTCGGGACGGCGCTGGTGCGTCCGCTGGCGCGCGCGACGTCGCTGGAGGCAGCCGTGGCGGTGGCGCGGTGTCGGCGGGCACGCGCGACGCTGGTACCGGTGGCCGCTCCGCTGGAGGCGGCGGCTTCGATGGTGGCTCGCGCGAGGGCAACGCGTCGGCGTTCAGCGGCGGCTCGGGGGCGAGCACGCGCGCGGCGAGCAGTCGCGGCGCGTCGAGCATGGCCTCCTCGCGTGGCGGCGGTGGTCGGGGTGGAGGGCGGCGATGACGCTGTCTGCACTTCGCATCCCTGCGCGTTAGGAGACACGGACCATGCTCACTAGACTTTTCCCCAACTGCCTTTCGGGCGGAATGCTTCGATTCCTGCTGACCCTTGTTTGTGCGCTTGGCCTCGCTGCTCCGGCAGTTGCGGCCACGCCGCAGCGCGTCTTTGCCACGCCGGAGGCGGCCGCGACCGCACTGGTGCAGGCCCTGCGTGCCCACGACCGTGCGGCCGTGCTGGCGATCCTCGGACAGTCCGCCAGCCCCTGGCTGTCGTCGGGCGACCCGGTGGCCGATCGCGCGGCCCGCGAAGGCTTTGTACAGCGCTACGAGGAAAAGAGCCGCGTCGCGGTCGCGCCCGACGGCAAGGCGCAGCTGCTGATTGGCGCCGATGACTGGCCCTTTGCCTTCCCGTTGGTCAAGGGCAAGGCCGGTTGGCGCTTCGACACCGAGGCGGGCAAGACCGAACTGCTGGCGCGCCGCATCGGCGGCAACGAACTTGCGGTGGTCAACGTGTTGCTTGCCATCGTCGATGCCCAGCGCGAGTACGCCTCGGCCGATCGCGACGGCAGCGGCCTGCGTCAGTACGCGATGAAAATCAGCAGCACCGAAGGCAAGCGCGACGGCTTGTACTGGAAGACCGCCGACGGTGAACCGGACAGTCCACTCGGCCCGCTGGTGACTCGCGCCGCGGCCGAAGGCTACAAGGGGTCGCAAGGCCAGCAGCCTTACCATGGCTACCTGTTTCGGCTCCTGAAGAGCCAAGGGCCGCATGCCAAGGGCGGCGCCATGGATTACGTCGTGCGGGGCCGCATGATCGGTGGTTTTGCCGCCATCGCTTACCCCGCCAAGTACGGCAACTCGGGCGTCATGACCTTCATCGTCAATCACGATGGCGTCGTCTACGAGCGCGATCTGGGCAAGGACACGGCCGCGCGCGTTGCCAGCATCACCCGCTTCGACCCCGGGCCCGATTGGACCCCGGCGAAGATCGACTGAGCCCGCCCGTTGCACAACACAATTTTTCCTGACTGGAGCATTGCATGTACAAATCCCTCTTCCTCGCCGCCATCGTGACTGCTGTCGCGGCCGGGGCGCCCGTGGCAGCACAGACCCAGGATGTGACCGTGGCGAGCAAGCCGGGCGCCGTGGGCATCTCGCAGACTGTCGAGATCAGCGCGACCATCACCAAGATCGACAAGGCAACGCGGGCTGTCACGCTCAAGGGGCCGAGCGGCAACGAGACAACCATCACCGCTGGCCCCGAGGTCAAGAACTTCGACCAGTTGAAGGTTGGCGACACGGTGCGAGCGGCCTATCTCGAGTCGCTCGTGCTTGAACTCAAAAAGGGCGGTGGCCTGCCGGTCAAGAAGACCGAGAAGTCCGAGGTTGTCGCGGCCAAGCCAGGCGAGCGGCCGGGGGTGGTCGGTGGTCGCCAGGTCAGGGTGGTGGGCAATGTCGTCAAGGTCGACGCGGCGACCCAGACCGTGACGCTGAAGGGCCCCGAGCGCACCGTCGATATGAAGGTGCGTGATCCGGAGCAGTTCAAGCTGATTGCCGTCGGCGATCAGATCGAGGCCACCTACACCGAGGCGACCGCCGTGGCGGTCACGCCAGTGGCCGTTGCGCCTGCCAAGAAGTAACAGGAATCAGTCCGGGCCGCGCGTGCGCATCGGCCGATGCGCACGCGCGGTGCCATCGCGCAATGCGCTCGGCCCGGCAGCGCCAGCCGGCTCCTTGGCTGGTGCCGCTTGGTACCGCTTCGGTGACGACAGGTCGCTGCCCAGCCGCGGCCGATCGACGTCCTCACACGATGAGGCCCACCAGAGCCGCGGTCAGGCAGGTGGTCAGCAGTCCTGCGAGCAAGGACTTCATCCCGAGCGATGCCAGTTCATTGCGACGCTCTGCCGGCAGCATCGTATTCATTCCCCCCAGCATGATCCCGAGGCTGCCGAAGTTGGCAAAGCCGCACAGCGCGTAGGTCATGAGCCGCCGGCTGCGCTCCGACAGCGCATCGGCGGGCAGTGCGGCCAGGTCAAGATAGGCCAGGAATTCGTTGAGCACCGTCTTCTTGCCGAGCAAGGCGCCGGCGACGGCCGTCTCCGACCATGGCACGCCCGTGGTCCACGCTAGCGGCGCAAAGACCCAGCCGAGCACGCGCTCGAGCGACAGCGGCGCACCGGCAACCGCAGGCAAAGCGCCCAGTGCGGCGTTGACGAGGGCGACCAGCGCAACGAACACCAGCAGCAGGGCGACGATCTGGATGAGCAGCTGCACCCCTTCGCTGGTGCCGCGCGTGATGGCAGCGATGCTGCTTGC
Organism: Burkholderiales bacterium; assembly: GCA_020248785.1. Lineage (GTDB taxonomy): Bacteria > Pseudomonadota > Gammaproteobacteria > Burkholderiales > Burkholderiaceae_F > JALHMQ01. The sequence continues at coordinate 29,332 of JADCGX010000238.1, forward strand.
ATCCTCGCGCGGGAGCGCGATGCTGCGATCGTCGGTCGCGCCGCCCGGCACCATCAGCGCGGCGACCACCAGGGCAAGCGGGGTCGCGACGAACGAGGCGATGAGCAGGTGCGCAAATGCCTCCGGCACCCGCGGCCCGAGGATGGACGCATAGAGGAGCAGCACCGTGCCGGCGATCGTGGCCATGCCGCAGTTCATGACCATGAAGAGTTCGCCGCGCGACAGGCGGGCGAGGTAGGGCTTGACCACCAGGGGCGCTTCGACCATGCCGACGAACACGTTGGCGGCCGCCGAGACGCCGACCGTGCCGCCGATGCCCATGGTCCTGCGCAACAGCGCCGCAAAGGCCTTGACGATGAACGGCAGCACGCCCCAGTGAAACAGCAGGGCCGAGAGCGCAGCGACCACCAGCACCAGCGGCAGCGCGCGGAACGCAAGCACGAAGCTTGCACCGGGTGCGCTCTCCGCGAAAGGCAGCGGCGCGCCACCCAAGAAGCCGAACACGAATGCCGTGCCGGCGCGGGTGGCGCTTTCCAGGGCCATCGCCCCGCTGTTGAGCAGCGTGAGCGTCGCCTGCAGCGGTGGCAGCTTCAGCAGGGCGATAGCCAGCACGAAGGCGAGCACGAGGCCGCTCGCCACCGTCTTCCATGCGATACGGCGCTGATCTTCGGACAGCAGCCAGCACAGTGCGAGCAAGGCGCCACAACCGGCGATCTGATGCAGGGTCTGCATGGTCTACGTGCAAGTGCGGACGGCGCGCGACTGTGCAGCAATGTGGTCGGCGCGGCAAGCACGGCGCGGCAAGCACGGTGCAGCAAGCAGGGGGCGGCAAGCAAGGCGCTGAACGCGGGCAGCGCGGGATTAGGGCGGGCCCTCCAGCGCGGCGCTGGGGTCTGCGACTAGCATTGCACTGACGAGACTGTGCAGGATCCACCCATGAACCTCGCCGACGTACCCGCTGAACTGCGGCTTGCCTTCGAGCGCCAGCGCGCTGCCTTTGCGGCCCGGCCGTTTCCGGACTGGGTCGCGCGCCGCGATCGCCTGGAGCGGTTGCGCGCGCTGCTCCTGGCCAACGAGGACGCGCTGCTCGAGGCGATTGACCAGGACTTCGGCGGTCGCCCGGCGACGGAAACGCACATCGCCGAGATCTTTCCCAGCCTGCAGGAGATCAAGCATGCGCTGGCGGCTGGCGCGGGCTGGATGAAGCCCCGCAACGTCGGTGTATCGAAGTGGTTCCTCCCTGCGAGCGCGCAGGTGATGCCGCAGCCGCTCGGCGTGGTGGGCGTACTCGCCCCCTGGAACTATCCGCTGTACCTGTCGGTCGCGCCTACGGTCGCGGCACTCGCCGCGGGCAACCGGGTGCTGCTCAAGCCGTCCGAGTTCACCCCGGCGTTTGGCGCCTTGCTCGCGCGGCTGGTGGCCGAGCGCTTTGCACCGGAGGAGTTTGCCGTCGTGCTCGGCGGTGCCGATGTGGCGGCGAGCTTCAGCGCCTTGCCCTTCGATCACCTCTTTTTCACCGGCTCGACCGCTGTTGGCCGCAAGGTGATGGCGGCGGCGGCGGCCAACCTCACGCCAGTGACACTGGAACTCGGCGGCAAGAGTCCGACGGTCATTGCGCCCGGCTATCCGCTCGCGCACGCGGTGGAGCGCATCCTCGCGGGCAAGCTGCTGAATGCGGGGCAGACCTGCATTGCGCCCGATTACGTGTTGCTTCCGCGCGAGACGCTGCCCGCGTTTGTCGGCGAGGCGCGCCGGCAGGCGCAACGCATGGTGCCGCGGGGCCTGTCGAACGATGCCTATTGCAGCGTCATCAATGCGCGGCAGTACGCTCGACTCGTGCGCGTGCTGGAGCAGGCGCGTCAGGCCGGGATCGCGATCGAGCCCTTGTTCGATGGCGCGCAGCAGGATGAGCCCCGGCACAGGCTTGCTCCGCAACTGCTCCTCGATCCGCCGCCGACGCTGGAGCTCATGCAGGAGGAGATCTTCGGTCCGCTGCTGCCGTTGGTGCCGTACGACCGCGTGGACGATGCCGTGCAGTTCATCAATGCCCGCCCGCGTCCGCTGGCGCTGTACTGGTTCGACCATGACGGCGCGCGGACGGACCAAGCGCTGCATGCGACGCACGCCGGCGGCGTGAGCGTGAACGACACCATCTTGCACGTGGCGCAGGACACGCTGCCCTTCGGCGGGGTCGGCCCATCAGGCATGGGGCACTACCACGGCAAATGGGGCTTCGAGACTTTCAGCAAACTGAAGCCCGTGTTCCGTCAGGCACGGTTCAATGGCATGAAGCTGTTCACGCCGCCCTACAGCCCGCTCACGTTCAGGCTGCTGAAGCTGATGAAGCGCTGGTGACGCGCCAAGGAGCCTTTGCCAGACCCGACGGGCGGTGTGTCGAGCTGTCGCGACTTCTCGGACGCCATTCAAGCAGCCATTAGTCTTACTGTGTCACAAACGTAGTCTTTCGCTTCGCTGACCGCAGTGCGGGCAATGGCCGAGGCGATGGATGAGCTGGACGCCGAGCAGGTGGCGGATCGTTGCGATCGAGTTGGGCGCGTGCCGCTGAGCGCGCCGGGCTG
>JADCGX010000239.1 GCA_020248785.1 Burkholderiales bacterium
CGCCGCAGCGACCGCGGCGTCGTACGGCTGACCTGTCACGAAGCCGGAGCGGTCATCGGAAGAGCCGATCCGCGCAAGACTACTTCTGGCCAGAGCCGCCGCTCAAGCGCCGAGCCTGAGCGGCTGCACCCAGTCTGAAGCGGTCACCCGTGGGGCAGGCCCGACGGGCCGGAAGCGGCCGAACTCTGCCCTCATCGTGCCGCCGGGAAGCAGACGCGGCAAGACGTCTGAGATAAGCCATGACGCGGGGACGGGGTCTAGCGCGTGCGCCTTGACCGGTTCAGCTGCGGTCCTTGGCCAGATGCTTCTCGAGCCAATGCACGCCGATGATCGTCTTCACGTCGGTGATCTGGCCGGCAAGCGTGGCGGCGAGCACCTCTTGCCAGGGCGCCGTGAAGATCTCGAGCACCTCGCCAGCGTCCGTCTGACCGCCTTGGTGCACCAGCCCGCGCGCGAGGAACACCTCGATCTTCTCGTCGCAGTAGCCAATAGCGTTGTGGAAGCCGCCAAGGTGGACCCACTCACGCGCCACATAGCCGGTCTCTTCCCGCAGCTCGCGTTGCGCACAGGCGAGGAGATCCTCACCCGGGTCGATCTTGCCCGCCGGCAGTTCGATGAAGCTCCGGCGCAGCGGATAGCGGTACTGCCGCTCGAGCACGAGCTGGCCGTCGTTGAGCAGCGGGATGATCATGACCGCGCCGGGATGGCGCAGGTACTCGCGCGGCGCAATGTGCCCGTCCGGGCAGCGCACCCGGTCCAGGTGCACTTCGAGGAAAGCGCCCTGCCAGGCAAGGCGCGATTCGAGCGTCTGTTCGGCCAGCGGGTCCGGCCGCGGCGTCTGCTCGGGAAGCGGCATCGTGGGACGCGCTGCCGCGCTAGCCGCCAAGGGTGCGGATCATGGCGTTGGCGCACAGCGCGAGCAGGTACTGCGGCACGATGCCCAGCACGATGACAGCCAGTCCGTTCACGGACAGGGCGATGCGCATGTCCTGCGCTGCCACGAGCGGGCGCGTATCCACCGGCTCGTCGAAGTACATCGTCTTGACCACGCGCAGGTAGTAGTACGCGCCGATCAGCGAAAAAACGATCGCGACAATGGCGAGCCACACCATGCCGGTCGTGAGCCCGTTGCCCAGCAGCGCCTGCAGCACGACGAACTTGGCATAGAAGCCCATGGTGGGCGGAATGCCCGCCAGCGAGAACATCATCAGCAGCATCAGGAACGCGTACCAGGGGCTGCGCTTGTTCAGGCCGCGCAGGTCGGCGATCTCGTCGGCCTCGAAGCCCTGGCGCGCCAGCAGCAGAATGATGCCGAAGGTGCCGAGTGTGGTCAGTGCATAGGTGATCACGTAGAACAGCGCCGCGCTGTAGGCATTGGCGGTGGCCATCATGCTGCCGCCGACGACGCCGGAGAGCATCGCCAGCAGCATGAAGCCCATCTGCGCGATGGTCGAGTACGCCAGCATGCGCTTCAGATTGGTCTGCGCGATGGCGGTGAGGTTGCCGATCACCAGCGATCCCACGGCGAGCACGATCAGCATCTGCTGCCAGTCGACGGCGATGTTCAGCAGCCCCTCGACCAGCAGGCGGAAGGCGATCGCGAAGGCCGCCAGCTTCGGCGCCGAGCCGATGAACAGCGTCACCGGTGTCGGCGCGCCGTGGTAGACGTCGGGCACCCACATGTGGAACGGCACCACCCCCAGCTTGAAGGCCAGGCCGGCGACGATGAAGACCGTGCCGAGCACCAGCGCGGCGCGGCTGGCGACGTCGCCCGCGGCGATGTCGCGCGCGATCTCGTTGATGTCGAGCGACCCGGTGGCGCCGTACAGCATCGACATGCCGTAGAGCAGGAAGCCCGAGGCAAGCGCGCCCAGGACGAAATACTTCATCGCCGCCTCGGTCGCCTTGGCGTCGTCGCGCCGCAGTGCGATCAGCGAGTACAGCGACAAGGCCTGCAGTTCCAGCCCGAGGTAGATCACCAGCAGGTTGTTGGCCGAAATCATCACGAAGATGCCGAGCAGGCAGAACAGCGCCAGCGCGAAGAACTCGCCCTTCCAGATGCCGCGGTCGCGCGCATAGCCCTGCGCGTAGACGAGCATCGTGCCCACGCACAGCGCGCTGAAGATCTTCAGCACGTTGGACATCGGGTCCGTGACGTACATGCCGCCAAAGGCGTACTGCACGATGTCGTTGCTGAAGAAGACCCAGCAAATGGCGCTGACCAGCACCAGCGCGGCAAGGCTCAGGCCATAGGTCAGGTTACGGCGGCTGTCGGGGATGAAAAGATCAGCCAGCAGGATGCCGCAGGCGCAGATGAGCAGCGCGATCTCGGGGGCGGCGGCGCCAAGGTTGAGACTGTCCATGATCCTTCCCGCCTACTGGGCAGCCACCGGCGCCGGCAGCTTGGATTGCTGCACGTGCTGCAGGAGGTCGTTGACCGACACGTGCATCACGTCCGTGAACGGCTTGGGATACAGGCCCATCCACAGCACGAACACGGCCAGCAGGGCCAGCGCGATGAACTCGCGGGCATTGATGTCGGTGAGCTGGCGCACTTGGTCATTGGCGATGTCGCCAAAGATCACGCGCTTGTACATCCACAGCGAGTAGGCGGCGCCAAGGATCAGCGTGCTTGCCGCGATCGCGCCGATCCAGAAGTTGTACTTCACCGCACCCAGGATCACATAGAACTCGCCGACGAAACCGCTGGTGGCCGGCAGGCCGCAGTTGGCCATCGCGAACAGCATCATGAAGGCGGCGAACTTCGGCATCGTGTTCACCACGCCGCCATAGTCGGCGATATTGCGGCTGTGCATGCGGTCGTACATGACGCCGATGCACAGGAACATCGCGCCCGAGACGAAGCCGTGGCTCACCATCTGCACGATCGCGCCTTCGACGCCGATCTGGTTGAAGATGAAGAAGCCCAGCGTGACGAAGCCCATGTGCGCGATCGAGCTGTAGGCCACGAGCTTCTTCATGTCGGTCTGCGCCAGCGCCACGAAGCCGATGTAGACCACGGCCACCAGCGAGATCGCGATGATGAACCAGTCGAGCGCGTGCGCCGCGTCCGGGGTGATCGGCAGCGAGAACCGCAGGAAGCCATAGGCGCCGAGCTTGAGCATGATCGCGGCCAGCACGATCGAGCCGCCGGTGGGCGCCTCCACGTGCGCATCGGGCAGCCAGGTGTGCACCGGCCACATGGGGACCTTGACCGCAAAAGCCGCGAAGAACGCGAGGAAGAGAAGGATCTGCGCCCGCAGCGGGATCTTCACGTCGTGCCAGGCCGCCAGATCGAAGCTGCCGCCGCTCACGTAGTACAGGTAGATGAGCGCGATCAGCATCAGCAGCGAACCGGCCAGCGTGTACAGGAAGAACTTGAACGCGGCGTACACGCGGTTCTGGCCGCCCCACACGCCGATGATCACGTACATCGGAATGAGGGTGGCCTCGAAGAAGATGTAGAACAGCAGGCCGTCGGCCGCCGAGAACACGCCGATCATCAGGCCCGACAGGACGAGAAAGGCGGCCATGTATTGCGCCACCTTCTCGGTGATGACCTGCCAGCCGGCAATCACCACGATGACGGTGATGAACGCCGTCAGCAGCACCAACCACAGCGACAGGCCGTCCACGCCCAGGTGATAGTGCGCATTGAGCCGCTCGATCCAAACCGCCTTCTCGACGAACTGCAGACCGACCTTGGTCGCGTCGAAGCCGGTGTACAGCGGGATGGTGACGAGCAGCCCGAGCAGGCTGCCCGCCAGGGCGACGGTGCGCACCAGATCGGCGCTGCGATCGCGGCCCACCGCGAGGATCAGCACGCCAGTGGCGATCGGGATCCAGATCGCCAGACTCAACCAGGGTGTTGCGTTCATATTCTTGTTGTCCCTGCCGCGCCTAGCGCACCATCGTCGGCCACACGTACGGCAGCGTCAGGAATAAGAAAAGCATGACCGCGATGCCCGCGAGCATCGCGAAGGCGTAGTGATAGATGTAGCCCGACTGCAGCAGCCGCGACACCGAGGCCACCCAGCCCACCAGGCGCGCCGAGCCATTGACCGCCAGCCCGTCGATCAGCACCTGGTCGCCGCCCTTCCACAGCCCAAGCCCGAGCTTGCGCGCGCCGCCGGCGAACACGACCTCGTTGATGCGGTCCATGTAGTACTTGTTGTCGAGCAGGCGATACAGGCCCGAGAAGCGGTGCTTGATCGCCTCAGGGATGTCGGGCCGCTTCATGTAGAAGAACCAGGCCAGCCCGACGCCGGCCACCATCAGGAAAAACGGTGCGGTCACGAAACCGTGCAGACCCATCGCGACGGCGCCGTGGAAGAACTCGCGCAGATGCGTCATCGCCGGATGCGCGGCTTCATTCACGAAGATCACGTTCTTGAAGTAGTCGCCAAAGAGCATCGCGTCGACGGCGACAAAGCCGATCACCAGCGACGGGATCGCCAGCAGGATCAGCGGGATCGTTACCACCGCGGGCGACTCGTGCGGCGTCTCGCCCTTGGCGAGGCCATGGTGGTGGTCGTCCGCGGGCTCCTCGTCGTCGTGGTCGCCGTGGTGATCGTGGCCATGGTCGCCCTGCCCCCAGCGCTCCTTGCCATGGAACACCAGGAAGTACATGCGGAACGAGTAAAACGCGGTGACGAACACGCCGAGCAGCACCGCCACGTAGGCAAAGCCGGCGCCCGGCACATTGGCGGCGGCGGTGGCGATGATGATGCTGTCCTTGGAGTAGAAGCCCGACAGGAACGGCGTGCCGATGAGCGCCAGCGAGCCCACCAGCGACGTGAGCCAGGTGATCGGCATGTACTTGCGCAGGCCACCCATGTTGCGGATGTCCTGGTCGTGATGCATGCCCATGATGACCGAGCCGGCCGCCAGGAACAGAAGCGCCTTGAAGAACGCGTGCGTCATCAGGTGGAAGATCGCCACCGAATAGGCCGACGCGCCCAGCGCCACGGTCATGTAGCCGAGCTGGGACAGCGTTGAATACGCGACCACCCGCTTGATGTCGTTCTGGATGATGCCCAGGAAGCCCATGAAGAGCGCGGTGATGGCGCCGATCACGATCACGAAGCCGAGCGCGGCGGTCGAGAGCTCGAACAGCGGCGACATGCGCGCCACCATGAAGATGCCCGCCGTCACCATGGTCGCCGCATGGATCAGCGCCGAAATGGGCGTGGGGCCTTCCATCGAATCGGGCAGCCAGACGTGCAGCGGAAACTGCGCGCTCTTGCCCATCGCCCCGATGAACAGGCAAATGCAAATGACCGTGATGAGCAGCCAATCGGTACCGGGCAGCGTCTGCGCGGCCAGTTGCTGGCCCGCCTTGAACACGGTGGCGTAGTCGAGCGAGCCGACGTAGGCGTAGATGAGGCCGATGCCCAGGATGAAGCCGAAGTCGCCCACCCGGTTGACCAGGAACGCCTTGAGGTTGGCGTAGATGGCGGTCGGCCGCTTGTACCAAAAGCCGATGAGCAGGTACGACACGAGGCCCACCGCTTCCCAGCCGAAGAACAGCTGCAGGAAGTTGTTGCTCATCACCAGCATCAGCATGCTGAAGGTGAACAGCGAGATGTACGAGAAGAACCGCTGGTAGCCAGGGTCGTCCTTCATGTAACCGATGGTGTAAATGTGCACCATCAGCGACACGAAGGTCACCACCAGCATCATGGTGGCGGTGAGCGAGTCGATGAGGAAGCCGACGGCGAGCGTCATGTCGCCCTCATTACTTCCCAACGTGGCCCAGGTGTAGACGTTGCCGTTGAAGGTGTTGCCGGCCATGACGTCCTGCCAAACCACGGCCGACGAGACGGTGGAGACCAGCACGCCGAAAATGGTCACGGTGTGAGCGCCGGCGCGACCGAGCAGCTTGCCGAGCAGCCCGGCGAGGATGGCGCCGACCAGCGGCGCGAGCGGGACCAGCAGGTAGATCTTCTGCATCGACGTCATGGCAGCTCCGCCCGGCAGTCCGAAGCTGCTGACGCAAGACGTTGACAGCGCCCTCGGGGCGCAACGAGTGGAGCGCGCGTGGGGGTCGTCACCGTCTAACCCTTCAGTGCGTCGAGTTCGTCGACATTGATCGTCGACAGGTTGCGGAACAGCGCGACCAGGATCGCCAGGCCAATGGCCGCCTCGGCCGCGGCCACCGTCAGGATGAAGAACACGAACACCTGCCCGTGGTAGTCACCCAGGAAGTGCGAGAACGCGATGAAGTTGATGTTCACGGCGAGCAGCATCAGCTCGATCGCCATCAGAAGCACGATCAGGTTGCGGCGATTCAGAAAGATGCCGATCACGCTGATCGCGAACAGCAGCGCGCCCACGCCCAGGTACCACGACAGCGGAATCACTTGGTTCCACTCCCCAAGGTTTCTTCTTTTGTGGCCGCTGGCACCCCGCCACGGTCCTGTCTGGCTTCCGCGTCGGACGCCATCGTGACCAGGCGCACGCGCTCATCGCGCCGCACGCGCACTTGGTCGGCCGGGCTCTGGTACTTGCTGTCCTTACGCTTGCGCAGTGTCAGCGCGATCGCGCTGACGATAGCCACGAGCAGCAGGCAGCCGGCGATCTGCAGCGGGTAGACGTACTCGCTGTAGGTGAGCAGACCCAGCTGCTCGATGTTGTTGGCGCCGACGATGCCGGGCCCGGGCTCGCGCATCGCCTGCCAGTCGCCCTGCGAGAGCACCAGCCACAGTTGCAGCACGATCACGGCGGCCACGCCCGTTGCCAGCGGCAGGCTCTTCCAGAACCCCTGGCGCAGACGGTCGACATTGATGTCGAGCATCATCACGACGAACAGGAACAGCACCATCACCGCGCCGACATACACCAGCACCAGCGCGATGGACAGGAACTCGGCACGCAGCAGCATCCACAGGCAGGCGGCGCTGAAGAAAGCCAGCACCAGGTAGAGCACCGCATGCACCGGATTGCGCGCCGTGATGACGCGCACTGCGGCGAACAGCAGCACCGCGGAGAAGGTGAAGAACAGAAGGGTCTTGGCGTCCATCGCAGCAGCGTCGGGCCTCGGGCGTCGGGCTTGGGGCACGCCTGCTTGGCGTTGCCCTCACTCCCGCCGCACTTCTCTCGTCCCTCGCTCCTTAGTGTTGTGTTTGCCCTGGGCAGGGTTCAACGCCCGACGCCGGTCGTCCGACGCCCGGCGCGCCTATCGGTACTTCGCATCCGCCGCACGCGCGGCCGCAATCTCTTTCTCGTAGCGGTCACCGACCGCCAGCAGCATGTCCTTGGTGAAATACAGGTCGCCGCGCTTCTCGCCGTGGTACTCGAGGATGCTGGTCTCGACGATCGAGTCCACCGGGCAGCTCTCCTCGCAGAAGCCGCAGTAAATGCACTTGGTGAAGTCGATGTCGTAGCGCGAGGTGCGCCGCGTGCCATCGTCGCGCACCGTGCTTTCGATGGTGATGGCCAGTGCCGGGCAAACCGCCTCGCACAGCTTGCAGGCGATGCAGCGCTCCTCGCCGTTCTCATAGCGGCGCAGCGCGTGCAGTCCGCGGAAGCGCGGGCTCAACGGCGTCTTCTCCTCCGGGTACCGCACGGTGATCTTGCGGGCGAAGAAGTAGCGCCCGGTCAGGGCCATGCCCTTGACCAGCTCCTTCAGGAGCAGCGAGCCGAAGAACTCGTTGATGGCACCCATACGGCGTCCAGCCTCTAGCGTCCAGCGTTGACGGCCTGGCTGGTCGGGGCACTACCCGACGCCGGCCGCTCCGCGCTTGACGACTTCCAGATGTTCCACGGCGTCTGCATCCAGACCGCCACGACGACCAGCCATACCAGCGTGATCGGGATGAAGACCTTCCAGCCGAGCCGCATGATCTGGTCGTAGCGATAGCGCGGGAACGACGCGCGGAACCAGATGAACATCGAGACGACGAGGAACGTCTTGAAGATGAGCCAGAACCAGTTGGACGCCTGATCCACCCAGCTGGGGAAGTCGACGCCGAGCAGGATCTCGAGATTCACCGGCGCCGACCAGCCCCCCAGGAACATGACCACCGCCAGCGCCGACAGGAGGATCATGTTGGCGTACTCGGCAAGGAAGAAGATCGCGAAGCTCATGCCCGAATACTCGACCATGTGGCCGGCCACGATCTCGCTCTCGCCTTCGACCACGTCGAACGGATGGCGGTTGGTCTCTGCCACCGACGAGACGATGTAGATGACGAACAGCGGCAGCAGCGGCAGCCAATTCCAAGACAGGAAGGTGAGTCCCATGTCGGCAAAGCGCCCCTGCAACTGCCCTTGCACGATGCCGGTCATGTTGAGCGTGCCGGCCACCAGCAGCACCGTGACGAGCACGAAGCCCACCGCCAGCTCGTAGCTCACCATCTGCGCCGAGGCGCGCATGGCGCCGAGGAACGCGTACTTTGAGTTCGACGCCCAGCCGGCGATGATCACGCCGTACACGCCGACCGAGGTGATCGCCATCACGAACAGCAGGCCCGCGTTCACATCGGCCAGCACGATGCCGGGGCCAAACGGCATGACCGCCCAGGCGGCCAATGCCGGCATCATGATCACCACGGGCGCGATGAGGAACAGCGCCTTGTCGGCCTGCGACGGCGAGATCACCTCCTTGAAGATGAGCTTCACCGCGTCGGCAATCGGCTGCAGCAGGCCAAACGGCCCCACCCGGTTCGGACCGACCCGGATGTGCATCCAGCCGATCATCTTGCGTTCCCAGTAGGTGAGATAGGCCACGCCGAGCAGGATCGGCAGCGTGATCGCCACGATGCCCACTAGCGCGGCGACCACCGGGTAGGCACCGCCGAGCGTCTGCTGCCAGTAGGCGAGCGTGAGCCAGTCCATCACGCACGCTCCAGGGCGATCGCGCCGAACATCGCACCCAATGTGCTGGTGGCGGCATGGCCGGCCGGCACCCGCACCACGCCATCGGGCAGGCGTTCGTCCAGCGCGACCTCGACCAGCGCACTCCCGCCCTCTTGCACCGCGCGCGCCTTGTCGCCAGGGTTCAGACGGAACTGCGACAGCGTCCGGGCATTGGCACTGGCCAGCGGCGGACGCGCATCGGACGTCTGCTGCAGGGGTGCGGAGCGACGCACCATCGCATCGCTGAAGTACAGCGGCACATCGGCCACGCGCTGCGTCAGGCCCGGGGCGACCTGGGGGGCCGAGGGCGCCACCGCGATCGTGCCGCCGAGCCGGCCTTGAACGTCGGTCGGCAGTTCGGCACGCACGGCCTCCGGCGTCTCGTAGCCAAAGCCGACGAGTCCCAGTTGCGAGCCCAGCACGCGCAGCACCTTCCAGCCCGGCCGCGCATCGCCCAGCGGCCGGACCGCGCCGTTAAACGTCTGCACGCGGCCTTCGGTATTGACGAAGGTCCCCGAGGTCTCGAACGACGGCGTGATCGGCAGGATGGCGTCGGCGTACTCCATCGCGCCGTTGCGATAGGCCGAGAACGCGATCACGGTCTGCGCCGCGCGCAGCGCCTTCATCATCGCGGCGCCATTGGCCGTGTCGTACTCCGGCTCGAAGTTCCACAGCAGGACCGCCTGCCGCGGTGACTCAACCATCGCCTTGGCGTTGAGGCCGCCCTTCACGGGCAGCGCGTCGACCAGGTAGGCGCCGACGCTGTTGGCGGCCTCCCCTAGCACGCCGAAGCTCGCACCCGTGGCCTGCGCAATCCACTGGGCCAGCGCCTGGATCTGCGCCGCATTGGGTGCCTGCACCGCGGCGTTGCCCAGCCACACGGCCTTGCGATCGCCGCTGGCAAGGCTCCTGGCCATCGCCTGCGCGACCTCGCCTGTGGTGATGCCGGACACCGGCGCAGGCACACCCTTGATCGAGGCCACGGCGACGGCAAGCTCGGCCAGCGCCTGGGTCCACGCCTGCGGCGCGCCGAGCAGCTTGGCCGCGAGCGGCATCAACAGCGCGTCATCGGTTGCATGCACAACACTCACCCGGCAACCGCGCTTGGTCGCGGCGCGCACGCGCGCGGCGATGAGCGGGTGATCCTTGCGCAGGAACGAGCCGATGACGAGCAGGCGATCGAGCTGGTTGATCTCGGCGACCTTCATGCCCAGCCAGGGCGCGCCCTGCCGCTTGCCGTCGGCGGAGAAGTCGCTGTGGCGCAGGCGGTGGTCGATGTTGTCGCTGCCCAGTCCCCGCACCAGCTTGGCGAGCAGATGCAGCTCTTCCAGCGTGCTGCCCGGTGAGGCCAAGGCGCCGATCGCCTCGGCGCCCTTCTCGCGCTTGATGTTGGTGAGCGCGTGGACCACGTAGTCGATCGCGTCGGCCCAGTCGACCTCCTTCCACACCCCGTCCTGCTTGAGCATGGGCTTGGTGAGGCGATCGGCCGCGTACAGGCCTTCATAGCTGAAGCGGTCGCGGTCCGACAGCCAGCACTCGTTGACCTCGTCGTTTTCCAGCGGCAGAACACGCAGCACGCGATGGTTCTTCACCTGCACGATCAGGTTGCTGCCCAGCGCGTCGTGCGAGGCGACACTCTTGCGCCGCGACAGCTCCCAGGTGCGCGCCTCGTAGCGGAACGGCTTGCTCGTCAGCGCGCCCACCGGGCACAGGTCGATCATGTTGCCGCTCAACTCGTGATCGACCGTCTTGTCGACGAACGACAGGATCTCCGAGTGTTCGCCGCGCCCGGCCATGCCGAGCTCCATCTGGCCCGCGATCTCCTGGCCGAAACGCACGCAGCGCGTGCAGTGGATGCAACGCGTCATCTCCTCCGCGGAAATCAGCGGCCCCAGGCCCTTGTGAAAGACGACGCGCTTGGGCAGGTCGTAGCGGCTGTTGGAGCCGCCGTACCCGACCGCCAGGTCCTGCAGCTGGCATTCGCCGCCCTGGTCACAAATGGGGCAGTCGAGCGGATGGTTGATGAGCAGGAACTCCATCACCGACTTCTGCGCCTGCTTGGCCCGTGTGCTGGCGGTGCGCACGATCATCCCCTGCGTCACCGGCGTGGCGCAGGCGGGCAGCGGCTTGGGCGCCTTTTCCACTTCCACCAGGCACATGCGGCAGTTGGCCGCGATGCTGAGCTTCTTGTGGTAGCAGAAGTGCGGCACGTAGATTTCGAGCTTGTTGGCAGCATCCATCACCATGCTGCCTTCGAGCACTTCGACCTTCTTGCCGTCGATTTCTACTTCGACCATATGTTTATGCGCTTCTCGTGTAGGCGACTGCTTCGCAGTCGCACGTGCCCTCGAAGCGATCAGTTAGGTGAGCGGGCTTCGGGCGGCCGGGCGCCCGCTCACAAATCAAAAGCAACGAAAACCAACTTGGCGCCACTACACGTACTCCGGGACGAGGCAGTGGCCATGCTCGATGTGGTGCTCGAACTCCTTGCGGAAGTGCTTGATGAACGCGCGCACCGGCATCGCGGCGGCATCGCCCAGGGCGCAGATCGTGCGGCCCTGGATGCCGTCGGCAACCGAGTTCAATAGATCGATGTCCTCGGGCTTGCCCTTGCCGGTCTCGATCCGGTGCACCACGCGATACAGCCAGCCCGTGCCCTCGCGGCAGGGTGTGCACTGGCCGCAGCTTTCCTCGTAATAGAAGTAGGACAGGCGCTCGAGGCACTTGACCATGCAGCGCGTCTCGTCCATCACGATCACCGCGCCGGAGCCGAGCATCGAGCCCGCCTTGGCGATCGCGTCGTAGTCCATGTCGGTGGCCATCATCACGTCGCCCGGCAGCACCGGCATCGACGAGCCGCCCGGGATCACGGCCTTGATTTTCTTGCCGCCGCGCATGCCGCCAGCAAGCTCCAGCAGCGTCGCGAACGGGGTGCCGAGCGGGACCTCGTAGTTGCCCGGACGCTCGACGTCGCCGGAGACGGAGAAGATCTTGGTGCCGCCATTGTTCGGCTTGCCCAGCGCCAGGAACGCCTCGCCGCCGTTGTTGATGATCCACGGCACCGCGGCGAACGTCTCCGTGTTGTTGATGGTGGTCGGCTTGCCGTACAGGCCGTAGCTGGCGGGAAACGGCGGCTTGAAGCGCGGCTGGCCCTTCTTGCCCTCGAGCGATTCGAGCAGCGCGGTCTCTTCACCGCAGATGTAGGCGCCGTAGCCGTGCGATGTGTACAGGTTGAACGTGAAGTCCGACCCCATGATGTTCTTGCCGAGGTAGCCGGCGGCAAAGGCCTCGTCCAGCGCCTCCTGGAACCGCTCGTACTCGGCCCAGATCTCGCCGTGGATGTAGTTGTAGCCGGCGGTGATGCCCATCGCGTAGGCGGCGATGGCCATGCCCTCGATCACCGTGTGCGGGTTGTAGCGCAGGATGTCGCGGTCCTTGAACGTGCCCGGCTCGCCTTCGTCGGAGTTGCAGACGAGGTACTTCTGCCCCGGGAACTGGCGCGGCATGAAGCTCCATTTCAGCCCGGTCGGAAAGCCTGCGCCACCGCGACCCCGCAGGGCCGACTTCTTGACCTCGGCGATCACCGCATCCTGCGGGATCTTCTCGGCAAGGATCTTGCGCAGCGCTCCATAGCCGCCGCGCGCCTCATAGTCCTTCAGGCGCCAGTTGTCGCCGTCGAGCCCGGCGAGGATCACCGGGCTCAGGTGGCGGCCATGGAAGCAGGTCTGGGCGCTCATCGTTTCCTCACTGCTTGCCCGACTGCCTGAGCTCGTCGACCAGCGCGTCGAGCTTGTCATTGCTCATGAAGCTGCACATGCGATGGTTGTTGACCAGCAGCACCGGCGCGTCGCCGCAGGCGCCCTGGCACTCGCCTTCCTTGAGCGTGAACTCGCCATCGGCGGTGGTCTCGTTGAATCCGACCCCCAGCGTCTTCCGCAGGTGCGCGGCCGCCTGGTTTGCGCCCGACAGCGCGCACGGCAGATTGGTGCAGATCGTGATCTTGTGGCGGCCGACCGGCGCGAGGTTGTACATCGTGTAGAAGCTCGCGACCTCGTACACCGCGATCGCCGGCATCTGCAGGACGTCGGCGATCTCCTGCATCAGCTCCTTGCTGAGCCAGCCGCGCTCGGACTGGGCGATCCGCAGCGCCGCCATGACCGCCGATTGCTTCTGGTCCGCCGGGTACTTGGCGACCTCTCGGTCGATCTGGCGCAGCGCCGCTTCGGACAGCAGCGAGCCGGGCTTCAGGACTGCACTCATGATGTGCTTCTCAACGGATGAAGTACCCGATGACGCGCCAGTTGCCATCGGGCTCCCTGATCGTCGAAACGGTCTCCCTGCGGCGCGGCGCAGAGTCAGCGAAGTCGGTCTCGAACGCGACGATCACATAGTCGCCGGGGGGCGCGCCCGGAGGATTTTTCTGGGTCGTGACCTCGACGGCCTTTCGTGCATTGACCTTGCCCAGCGGGCCGCGCACCGCAGCTGCCTGCTTGGCCCAGGCGTCCCGGCCGACCGCGCCGCGGAAGCCGGCGCTGGCGCCGTCCCAGGTCTCGGCAAAGCGCCCGGAGTCCATCAAAAGCACCCACGCCTGCGCGGCGGCGGTGGCGCGCCGCTCCTCGTCGCCGGCTTGCGCCGATGCGTGAGACGCGGCCGCGAGCACCGCCAGCGCAAGAAACGAAAACAACCATCCCGCCGCGATCTTCATCGATCGATCTCCCCGAACACGATGTCCTGCGTGCCGATGATCGTCACAGCATCGGCGATCATGTGGCCCTTGGCCATCTCGTCGAGCGACTGCAGGTGCGCGAAACCCGGCGCACGGATCTTCAGGCGAAACGGCTTGTTGGCGCCGTCGGACACGAGGTAGATGCCGAACTCGCCCTTCGGGTGTTCGACCGCCGCATAGGCCTCGCCCGGCGGCACGTGAAAGCCCTCGGTGAACAGCTTGAAGTGGTGGATCAGCTCTTCCATGTTCGACTTCATCTCGACGCGCGACGGCGGCGCGATCTTGTGGTCGTCGATCATCACGGGGCCGGGGTTGGCGCGCAGCCAGTCGATGCACTGCTTGATGATGCGATTGGACTGGCGCATCTCCTCCACGCGCACGAGATACCGGTCGTAGCAGTCGCCGCTCTTGCCGATGGGAATATCGAAATCCAGCCGGTCGTACACCTCGTACGGCTGCTTCTTGCGCAGGTCCCATTCCACGCCGGAACCGCGCAGCATGGGACCGGTGAAACCCAGCGCCAAGGCGCGCTCGGGTGAGACCACGCCAATGCCCACCAAGCGCTGCTTCCAGATCCGGTTGTCGGTGAGCAGCGTCTCGTACTCGTCGACGTACTTCGGGAAGCGCTTGGTGAAGTCCTCGATGAAGTCGAGCAAAGAGCCCTGCCGGCTCTCGTTGAGCCGGGCCACGTCGCGCGCATTGCGGTACTTCGAGGGCCGGTACTGCGGCATCTGCTCGGGCAGGTCGCGGTAGACGCCGCCCGGACGGTAGTAGGCCGCGTGCATGCGCGCGCCGCTGACCGCCTCGTACATGTCCATCAGGTCTTCGCGCTCGCGGAAGGCATAAAGGAACACCGCCATCGCGCCGACGTCGAGCCCATGCGCGCCGATCCACAGCAGGTGGTTGAGCAGCCGGGTGATCTCGTCGAACATAACGCGGATGTACTGCGCACGCGGCGGCACCTGGACGCCGAGGAGCTTCTCGATGGCCATCACGTAGCCATGCTCGTTGCACATCATCGACACGTAGTCGAGCCGGTCCATGTAGGGCACGGACTGGATGAACGTGCGCGTCTCCGCCAGCTTCTCGGTGGCCCGGTGCAGAAGGCCGATATGCGGATCGGCACGCTGGATCACCTCGCCGTCGAGCTCGAGCACCAGGCGCAGAACGCCGTGCGCTGCGGGGTGCTGCGGACCGAAGTTGAGCGTGTAGTTCTTGATCTCGGCCATCAGGCAGCCTTAAACGCAAGGGCCAGCGCAGGGATACGAGCCGCACGCAGTTTCGTTGCAGTTACCTCAAAAAATCGACTGGCGTTGCCAGCGATTTCTTGGTGATCGCCCCGACAAAAGTAGGGTTTCACTTTTGTCGGCCTCATCTTCCGTAGTTCTCCTCGCGGATCACGCGGGGGATGATTTCGCGCGGCTCGATCGACACCGGCTGGTAGATCACGCGCTTCTGCTCGGGGTCGTAGCGCATCTCCACGTACCCGCTGACCGGAAAGTCCTTGCGAAATGGATGGCCGACGAAACCGTAGTCGGTGAGGATGCGGCGCAGATCGGGGTGCCCTTCGAACACGATGCCGTACAGGTCGAAGGCCTCGCGCTCGTACCAGTTGACGGCCGGCCAGACGTCGACCAATGACGCCAGCAGCGGCAGTTCGTCGTCCGGGCAGAAGGTCCGCACCCGCACGCGCCAGTTGTGCTTGACCGACAAGAGATGCGTCACCACCGCGAAGCGCGGCCCTTCCCAGTCGCCCTCGCCGTAGCCCCGGTAGTCCATGCCGGCGAGGTCGACGCACTGCTCGAACGACAGCGCCGGGTCATCGCGCAGGATGCGATGGCCCTCGAGATGGGCGGCAGCGCGCAGCACGACGGTGACCTCGTTCAGCGCGACGGTGCAGCTCACCAGCAGCTCACCCAGCGCGCCGCGCAGTGCTTCCTGAAGCTGTTCCAGACGCGTCATCGGCTCATCGATCCATTCAGCGCGCGATCGTGTTGGTGCGCTTGATCTTGTTCTGCAGTTGGATGATCCCGTAGATCAGCGCCTCGGCCGTCGGCGGGCAGCCGGGCACGTAGACATCCACCGGAACGATCCGGTCGCAACCGCGCACGACCGAGTAGCTGTAGTGGTAATAGCCGCCGCCGTTGGCGCAGGAGCCCATGCTGATCACCCAGCGCGGCTCGGCCATCTGGTCATAGACCTTGCGCAGCGCCGGCGCCATCTTGTTGCACAGGGTGCCGGCGACGATCATCACGTCGCTCTGGCGCGGGCTGGGACGAAAGAAGATGCCGAAGCGATCGAGGTCATAGCGCGCCGCGCCCGCGTGCATCATCTCGACGGCGCAGCAGGCCAGGCCGAAGGTCATCGGCCACAGCGACCCGGTCTTGCTCCAGTTGATGAGCTTGTCGACGTTGGTCGTGACGAAGCCCTCGTTCAATACACCTTCAATGCTCATTGGCTTGATGCCTGCTCATTGATCTGCTCGACGGCGAAGCGCCTTGCGCGCCGCCCGTCGCCTGACCGCGCGTTCACTCCCAATCGAGCGCGCCCTTTTTCCACTCGTAAACGAAGCCGACCGTCAGGATTCCGAGGAAAACCATCATCGACCAGAAGCCCACGCCCCACGCCGGCAGGTCGCCGAGCACGACGGCCCAAGGAAATAGAAAGGCAATCTCGAGGTCGAACAGAATGAACAGAATCGCCACGAGGTAGTAGCGCACGTCGAACTTCATGCGCGCGTCCTCGAAGGCCTCGAAACCGCACTCGTAAGGCGAGAGCTTCTCGGGGTCGGGTCTGCTCGGGCCCAGCAGTTTGCCGATGACGAGCGGCCCCGCACCGACAGCGAGGCCAACAAGGATGAACAGCAATACCGGCAGGTAGCTTTCGAGGCTCACAGCGCAACGCCAAATTGTGTAGGCCGCCGAACCGATCCCGCCCTTGTTATGGCTTGCCTGGCGGCCGCTCTGTCATGGAGCTTTGGTGCCCGCGACCGCGGCAATCGGATCAAAGACCTGACGTGGTGCCCACGGTGAGACTCGAACTCACACGGCTTTCGCCGCCACCCCCTCAAGATGGTGTGTCTACCAATTCCACCACGTGGGCAAAGCAACGAGAGTTTACTTGAAACGCGTGATCTGCCGCGTCGCGACGGACCTCTGTCCCCCCGCGAAAAGCGCGGTGTTACTTCGTGGGGATGTCACCAGCCTTGCCTTGCGAGGGCGTGCCCGGTGCCGGGGCGGCCGGCGCGCTCGGCGAGGGCGCCGGTGTCGCACTGCCGCCCGGGATCTCGGCCTTGCCCGGCGTCCCGGGCGCCTCCTGGCCAACACCCTGCATCAGGCCGCCGGGCTGTTGTGTCGGTGTTAGGCGCTGCGTGGTCGCGGTGAATGCGAGGCCCAGGGTGGCGAGGAAGAAAACGGTGGCTGCGACCGCCGTGCTGCGCGACAGGAAGTTGGCCGAGCCGGTCGCCCCAAAGAGGCTGCCCGAGGCACCGCCACCGAAGGCAGCCCCCATGTCAGCACCCTTGCCGTGCTGAAGCAGCACCAGCACGATCACGGCGATCGCCGAAATCGACAACACGACGATCAGAAGCGTGGACAACCAAGCCATTGCGAAAACTCCCAAGTCCTCAATCTCGAATCAAGCGGTCCAGCGACCGGCCCACAGTGTCCTAGCGCGCTGCCTCACACGCTGTCTCGCAGATGGCGCGAAAGTCCCTCGCCTGCAGCGATGCCCCGCCGATCAGCCCGCCGTCCACGTCGGGCTGCGTAAAGAGTTCAAACGCATTGGCCGGCTTGACGCTGCCGCCATAGAGCAGCCGAAGCTGCGCGGCCGCGGCGCCATTGACCCGGGCAAGCCGGGCCCGGATCGCGGCGTGCACCTCCTGCACCTGCGCAGGACTCGCAGTCTTGCCGGTGCCGATCGCCCACACCGGTTCATAGGCAACGGCGCCCGCCAGAAGTTGCGTTGGCGTGCAGCGCGCCAGCACGGCATCGAGCTGCGCATCGATCACCGCTTGCGTGCGGCCGGCTTCACGCTCGGCCAGCGTCTCGCCCACGCACACAATCGGCCTGAGCCCCAGGCCGATGGCTCGCGCTGCCTTGGCAGCGATGACATCGTTGCTCTCGCCATAGAACGCACGCCGCTCGGAGTGGCCGACGATCGCCCAGCGGCAGCCGAGGTCCAGCAGCATTTCACCGGCGATCTCGCCCGTGAAGGCGCCCGGCGCCTCGGCGCTCAGGTTCTGCGCGCCAGTCTCGCCGCCGCGCAAGCCCTCGATGACCTGCGGCAGGTAGACATACGGTGCGCAGACCACCACATCGCACGCCAGGTCGCGGCCATCGAACTCAGCGAGCCAGGCGGCGTTGGCGGCGCGGCTGCCGTTCATCTTCCAGTTGGCACTGACCAGCTTCCTACGCATGTCCCGTTCCTATGCCGCCTGCTCGCTATGCGGCCTGAACATCGAGCACGATCTTGCCGATGTGCTGGCTCGACTCCATCAACCGATGCGCCTCGGCAGCCTGCCCCAGCGGAAAGGTCTTGTAGAGCATGGCGTTCAGGCGCCCGGCCTCGAACAGCGGCCAGACGACGCTCTTCAACCGACGCGCGATCATGCTCTTGAACTCCACCGACCGCGGGCGCAGCGTCGAGCCCGTGATCGTGAGCCGGCGCCGCAGCACCTGGCTCAGATCGACCTGGGCCTTGCCACCGCCCAGCGTGGCGATCAGCAGTAGGCGACCGTCGTCAGCCAGACAATCGATCTCGCGCGGCACGTAATCGCCCGCGACCATGTCGAGGATCACGTCGGCCCCCTTGCCGCCGGTCGCCTGCTTGACCACGGCGACGAAGTCCTCGGTGCGGTAGTTGATCGCGCGCTCCGCGCCCAGCGCTTCGCAGGCCCGGCACTTCTCATCCGACCCCGCAGTGGCAAGCACGCGATGGCCGAGCTGCCTGGCGAGCTGGATGGCGGTGACACCAATGCCGCTCGAGCCGCCTTGCACCAGCAGCGTCTCGCCGGGCCTGAGCTGGCCGCGGTCGAAGACGTTGCTCCAAACCGTGAAGTAAGTCTCGGGCAAGCCCGCTGCTTGCGCGAACGACAGCCCTTTGGGCACCGGCAGCAACTGGCCGACGGGCACCACGCAGTACTCGGCATAGCCGCCGCCCGCAACCAAACCACACACCGGATCGCCCACGGCGAATCCGCTGCCCTCCAAATCACCGCCCTCGATGACGCCAGCGATCTCCAGCCCTGGCAGATCCGAGGCGCCCGGCGGCGGCGCGTAGCCGCCGCGACGCTGCAACACATCCGGGCGATTCACGCCGGCCGCGACCACGCGCACCAACGCCTCGCCGGTAGCGGGCACGGGTTGCGGCCGCTCGACAAGCCGCAGGACCTCAGGCTCGCCCGGCTGCGTGATCTCGATCACCCGCACTTGCCAACCCGTCGCAGCTCAGCCTGCACCGACCCGGTAGGCGGCCTCGTTACTGACCGCCGCCGGCGGCGGTCGCCGCGTCGGTGGCGGCTGCCTTCATCGACAGGCGCACGCGGCCTTTCTCGTCGGCCTCGATCACCTTGACCTTCACCATCTGCCCTTCCTTCAGGTAGTCGGTGACGGCGTTGACGCGCTCGTTGGCGATCTGGCTGATGTGCAGCAGGCCGTCCTTGCCCGGCAGCAGTTGCACGATGGCGCCGAAATCCAGCAGGCGCAGGACCGGGCCTTCGTAGATCTTGCCCACCTCGACCTCGGCCGTCAGCTCGCGGATGCGGCGCTCGGCCTCGCGGCCCTTGTCCAGGTCCACGCTGGCGATTGTGATCGAGCCGTCGTCCTCGATGTCGATCTGCGTGCCGGTCTCCTCGGTCAGCGCACGGATCACCGCGCCGCCCTTGCCGATCACGTCACGGATTTTCTCCGGATTGATCTTCATCTTGATCATGCGCGGCGCATGCGCTGACAGCTCCGTGCGCGGCACACCCATCGCATCCTGCATCTTGCCCAGGATGTGCATGCGGCCTTCCTTGGCCTGCGCCAGCGCGACCTGCATGATTTCCTTGGTGATGCCCTCGATCTTGATGTCCATCTGCAGGGCGGTCACGCCGGTGGCCGTGCCCGCCACCTTGAAGTCCATGTCGCCCAGGTGGTCCTCGTCGCCGAGGATGTCGGTCAGCACCGCGAACTTGTGGCCCTCCTTGATCAGGCCCATCGCCACGCCGGCCACGTGCGCCTTGACCGGAACGCCGGCGTCCATCAGCGCCAGACAGCCGCCGCACACCGACGCCATCGAGGACGAGCCGTTGGACTCGGTGATCTCGGAGACCACGCGCATCGAGTAGCCGAACTCCTGCTCGGAGGGCAGCACCGCCAGCAGCGCGCGCTTGGCCAGGCGACCGTGGCCGATCTCGCGGCGCTTGGGCGCGCCGACCCGTCCGGTCTCGCCGGTGGCAAACGGCGGCATGTTGTAGTGGAGCATGAAGCGGTCGCGGTACTCGCCCATCAGCGCGTCGATGATCTGCTCGTCCTGCTTGGTGCCGAGGGTGGCGATCACCAGCGCCTGGGTCTCGCCGCGGGTGAACAGCGCCGAGCCGTGGGTGCGCGGCAGCACGCCCAGCCGGATCTCGATCGGCCGCACCGTGCGGGTGTCGCGGCCGTCGATGCGCGGCTCGCCTTCGAGGATCTGGCCGCGCACGATGCGCGCCTGCAGGTCGAACAGGATCGAGTCGACCATGTTGTCGTCGGGCTTGTCGCCGCCGGCGGCCACGTCGGCCTTGATGTTCTCCCACACCTGGGTGTAGACGGCGTTGATCTTGTCGCTGCGCGCCTGCTTGCTGCGCGTCTCGTAGGCCGCCTTCATGCCGGGCTCGGCCCAGCCGAGGATCTTGCCGATCAGCGCCTCGTTCTTCGGCGCCGGCTGCCAGTCCCACGCGGGCTTGCCGGCATCGCGCACCAGCTCATGAATCGCATTGATCGCGTGCTGCATCTGCTCGTGGCCATACACCACCGCGCCGAGCATGATCTCCTCGGACAGCTGGTCGGCCTCGGACTCCACCATCAGCACGGCACGCTCGGTGCCAGCCACGACCAGGTTCAACTGAGATGTCTTCAGTTGCGTGGCCGAAGGGTTGAGGAAGTACTGGCCGTCCTGATAACCGACGCGCGCAGCACCGATCGGGCCCTTGAACGGAATGCCCGAGATGGACAGCGCGGCCGAGGCGCCAATCATCGCCGGGATGTCCGGGTCGATCTCCGCATTGACCGACAGCACGTGAATGACGACCTGCACCTCGTTGTAGAAGCCATCCGGGAACAGCGGACGGATGGGACGGTCGATCAGGCGGCTGGTGAGCGTCTCCTTCTCGCTCGGACGCCCCTCGCGCTTGAAGAAGCCGCCCGGGATCTTGCCGGCGGCGTAGGTCTTCTCGACATAGTCGACGGTCAGCGGAAAGAAGTCCTGCCCGGCCTTGGCCTCGCGCTTGGCCACCACGGTGGCAAGCACGACGGTGTCGTCCATCGACACAAGCACGGCGCCGGTGGACTGGCGCGCGATCTCGCCGGTTTCAAGCGTGACGGTATGCGCGCCATACTGGAACGTCTTGGTAACTCTTTCGAACACTTGGCTTTCCTCTCTTGGTTGCTCTGCCAACAGCTCAGAGGGCACGCCGCGGAAGAGAAATTGGGGTCAGACCCCGATTTGCGCCTCGATTTGCGAAGCGGACTGGGGATCGGACCCCAATTTCTCTACGACGGAAACGCGACGCGCGGTCCAGGTCACCAAGCAGGCCGACCCGCACCAGGTGCGGGACCTTGCGGGCTGACTTGCTTGGGCGACTTGCGGCACGACGACTTGCGCGGCAACTACTTGCGCAAACCAAGGCTGTCGATCAGCCCCTTGTAGGCCTCAGGATTCTTTCCCTTGAGGTAGTCGAGCAGCTTGCGGCGACGGCTGACCATCTTGAGCAGCCCCCGGCGCGAATGGTGGTCCTTCACGTGGGCTTTGAAGTGCTCGGTCAGCTCGTTGATGCGGGCCGTCAGAAGTGCCACTTGCACCTCCGGCGAGCCGGTATCACCCTGGCTGCGCTGGTACTTGGCGACGATGTCGCCCTTTTTGATGTCGGCAACGGACATGGGTTCCCTTTCAAAGAGACGAGCGGTCGCGGAAGGAAGGCCGCGCCGTGAGTTCGACGGTGAAACAACGCACTATGCCGCAGACTTCAGCGGCAGCTTGCGATTCTAGCCCAACCCGGCTGCCCGCCCGGCACTGCCAAAAGCCGGTTGGTCACGGGGTGGGACGGGGCATCTTGCAGCTGTGCGGCCGACTTGCGTGTTCGGCAAGGATCACACGCTCGGTGCGGAAACCGTAACCGGAGCCTTCAATGTCGCGCGCCACGCCCGCCGTACCCAGCCGATCCATGACCGACACCACGAGCGCGGCCTGCAGCTGGTGATCCTCGGGCCGCATCCACACCTCGCCCAGCGGATTGCCCTGCGCTGCCGTATAGCGCATGCCGGCCAGGCGGCTAGCCACGGCGGCTGCCTCCGTTGTGGCGGCCGCCTCGAGGGCGCGCACCAGCATCTCGACCAACACCACCATGCGCGCCTGGAAGTAATCCTCGCGCGGCTCCGGGTGGCGCTGACGGAACTCGGCATACACACGCTCCATGGCGTCGACGCCGCCATTCGGATGCCATTCGGCCACCGCGCGCACGCGCCCCACTCCGGCCTCGCCGATGGCCGCGGGTGCGCCCAGGCCGTTGCCGTAGAACGTCGTGAAGCCGGCGTCCAGCCCCGCGTCGCGCGCCGCCCGCACCAGGAACGTGAGGTCATTGCCCCAATTGCCGGTGATGACGGTGTCGGCGCCAGCCGCCTTGATCTTGGCCGCGTAGGGCGAGAAGTCCTTGATGCGCCCAAGCGGATGCAGCTCGTCGCCGACGATCTGCACATCGGGCCGGCGCGCGCCCAGCAGCACACGCGCGCTGCGCGCGACTTCGCGGCCAAAGCTGTAGTCCTGGTTGATCAGGTACACGCGCTTGACACGCGCATCGCTGGCGATGACCTCCATCAACGCCGCCATCCGCATCTCGGCATGCGCGTCGAAGCGGAAATGCCAGGGGCTGCAGCGCTCGTTGGTGAGCGCCGGATCGACCGCCGAGTAGTTGAGAAAGAGCTGGCGCGCGGCCGGCTCGCGTGCATTGTGGCGGTTCACCGCATCGATCAGCGCGCCCGCCACCGCCGAGCTGTTTCCCTGTAGCACGAAGGGCACGCCATCGTCAGCTGCGCGCTTCAGTTGCAGCAGCGCCTCTTCGACCTGGCCCTTGGAATCGTAGGCGACGAGCTGAAGCGGTCGTGCCCCGCCGAGCAGGCGCACGCCCCCGCGCTCGTTGACACGCGCGACCGCAAACCCCAGGTTGCGCGCGACCGCTTCGCCGGCATTGGCAAAGGGGCCGGACATGCCCTCGATCATGGCAAGGCGGATCGGCTCGGCCGCATGTGCCCTGCGTGCGGCAAGACCCTCGATTGCGAGCAACGGAACCACTGCGAGCACCAGCCATCGAACCAAGCGCACTCCCAAACCCCAATTGACGATCGAGCGGGCGCGCATTGTAGTGTCCGCCTCACTGCAATCGGTGCGCGCGCACCGGCCTCACCTCCTGATGGACACCCTCACTCACGCCCTCTCCGGCGCGCTGCTCGGCCGCGCGCTGACACCGTCGCGTCCTGCGCCCTCGCCGCGCGTGGAGCGCTGGTTTGGTCCGCACGTGCCGGCGTGGCACGGCGTCCTGCTGGGTTTCTTTGCCGCGGCGTTTCCGGACAGCGACTTCGTGCTGCGCATTGTCTCGGACCTTGCGTACCTGCGCGGCCATCGCGGCGTGACCCACTCGATCGTGATGCTGCCGCTGTGGGCGCTGCTGATCGGCTGGCTGGCGAGCCTGGCCTTTCGCCGGCGCGATGCGTTCAGGCGCTATGGCTGGCTCGCGGCCGCGGCCATCGGCATTCACATCGCCGGCGATTGGATCACGCAGTTCGGCACCATGCTGTTCGCTCCGCTGTCGGATGCGCGCTTTGGCCTGGGCAGCGTGTTCATCATCGATCTGGTGTTCAGCGGGATCATCGTGGCGGGTCTGATCGCCTCGGCCCTGCTGTGGCGCTCGCGCGTGCCGTCGCTGTTCGCGCTGGCGCTGCTGCCCGTTTGGGTGGGCACCACCGTGATCGGCAAGAACGAGGCGCTGGCTTTCGCCCGCGATTACGCCGAGCGACAAGGAATCAAGGCACAGGTCATAGATGCCGCGCCGCGCCCCGCCTCGCCCTTCAACTGGTCGGTCTTCGTCTTCGATGGCACGCGCTATCACGTGGCGCATGTGAACACGCGCCGCACCGCGCCACTCGTGACGAGCGCTGACGACAACTTCGTGCGTCGCTTCTCGGCACCGTATGCGCCATTGCAACAGGCGCACTGGGAGCAGTTTGAGAAGTTCGGCAGCGACGCGCCCGCGCTTGCGCGCGAGGTCTGGCAGCACCCGGACTTCGAGTTCTTCCGCTGGTTTGCGATGTACCCGCTGGCCTACCGGGTCGAGCAGACGGCGCAGGACACCTGCGTGTGGTACCGCGACCTGCGCTTCGGTTTCCCTGGTCGCAGCAGCACGCCGTTTCGCTTTGGCATGTGCCGCAACGCGCCGGGCAGCGCCTGGACGCTGTACGCGTTCGACGACATCGCCGGCCGCGCTGCGCTGCGCTGATGGCTTGGGTGGCGGGGATGACGACGCCGCTTTGGCCGGCCGCGAACCGGGCGGCAGGGACGAGGACAGTGCGCCCCTCGAACACCGCCTTGTCGCGCAAATGGTGGGCATGCACTTCGGCCAGCATCCAGGCGATCTGCGGTCGCTCGGTCACTACCTCAGCACGTCCGCGCCGACCGCTGCTCTGCAGACTTCGAAGAGCCTTCGGCCCGGATCGCCGCCAGACAAGTTGCTCGAGCCCAGCGATGGTTGGGCCGCATGCGCCGACCCTTGGTGGTGAAAGCGGGCGAAATGCGTACCGGCAGAGCGCGCCGCCGCGCGTACTCGGTGGCAAAAGTCTCCGCACAGCGCTTGCTGTCGTCATCGCAGGCGCGCGGGCCGGGCGTCCTCACCCAGCCCGCCGACTGCTCACTGTGCTGCTGGGTCATGGGGTCAGGATAGACCTCGCTGGTTGAGGCTTGCGGAAGCACGGCGTCATTGCGTTCGGCAAGCTCGATCACGCTCTGCTACGCGGCACGAAGGTGCACGATGGCGTCGGCCTGGCATTGCGCCGGGCTCGCTGGGTCTGCGGTACGCGTGCGGGCCAGCAAGGACGCTCGGGGAACACCCCTTGAACTTGGGTCAGAGCACACCAACGCAGTGCCTGGCGGCGGGCTCGGGTTCCACGAACGCATGAGGGGATGGCGGGCTGCCCGATGGGCACCCACCTTGCTGAACGCCGGCAGACCGGCGCGGCGCGCCGGTCTGCCAGGACAACGAGCGAGCATGCGTACCGCGGTCGTCACAGAAACCTACCCGCCAGAACTCAATGG
Source organism: Burkholderiales bacterium (assembly GCA_020248785.1). GTDB lineage: Bacteria > Pseudomonadota > Gammaproteobacteria > Burkholderiales > Burkholderiaceae_F > JALHMQ01. The sequence continues at coordinate 25,124 of JADCGX010000239.1, forward strand.
CTTGGCGCACTTGGTCGCGCGCATCGTGCAACACCTGCACGAGCGCGGCCACCGCATCGACCTCGTGCGTCCCGCGCAGCAGGGCGAGCGGCGCGGCAGCGATGCATCGCCGGCGGCCGCCGAGCTGCGCGGCCTCGGCGTGCCCTTGCCGACGTATCGCGACCTGCGCTGCGGCCTGACACGCGCCGCCACCCTCGTTGAACGCTGGCAGGGCGATCGTCCCGGCGTGGTGCACATCGCCACCGAGGGCCCGCTGGGGTGGGCCGTGTCGCGGGCCGCCCGGCAGCTCGCCATTCCCGTCAGCACCGACTTTCGCACCAACTTTCCGGCCTACGCGGCGCATTACGGTTTTACCTGGGCGCAGCCGAACGTGCTCGGCTACCTGCGCGCGTTTCACAACCGTTCAGACCTCACCGTCGTGCCCACCGGCGCGCTGGCCGCCGCGCTGGACGATGCGGGATTCGAGCGGCTCAAGGTAGTCGGCCGCGGCGACGATTTCGCACTGTTCAATCCCGCGCGGCGCAGTGAACGACGCCGCGCCATCTGGGGCGTGGCGCCGGACCAGCCGGTCTTGCTGTATGTCGGCCGCCTGGCGGTAGAAAAGAACGTCGACCTTGTGTTCGATACCTGTCGCGCAATGCGCGGCCGGTAGCCGCGCGCCCGACTGGTCGTAGTCGGCGACGGCCCACTGCGCGCGCGGCTCGAGCAGCAGGAGCCCGAGGCGCTGTTCGTCGGTGCGCGGCGCGGCGAGGAACTCGCGGAGCACTACGCATCGGCGGACCTCTTTCCATTCCCCAGCCACACCGACACCTTCGAGAACGTGGTCACCGAGGCGCCGGCCAGTGGACTGGTCGTCGTCGCCTACGACTGCGCTGCCGCCAAGGCACGGGTCCGCAGCGGCCACAACGGGATCACCGTCAGGCCAGGGAATCGCTCGGCCTTCATCGCGCGCGCCGGCGTTGCCGCGGCGCGGGTCGACGCCCTCCGACCGATGCGCCGGGCAGCGCGCCACAGCGCGGAGCAGATCGGCTGGGACGTGGTGCTGCGCCGATTCGAGACCTCGCTGTTGCAACTGGCGCAGGCACCGGCCGCCCTTGCCGGCCAGCCAGCTTTGCCCTGAACCCTGACTGCACACGACATGAGCGCCCAACTGCAGGACGACGACAGCGCGCTGCCGACGCCGGCCGCCACTGCGCTCGAGGTCACGCGCGGTCGGCGAGCAGCCTGGCGCGAGCGTGCGGCGCAGTCACACGCGCAGTGGACGGCGCGCGACCTGGCCTGGGCCACCCGCATGAACCACCTCGCCGCGCAGCCGCTGGCCCTGGTGCCGCTGGTGCTTGCCAGCAGGATGGGCGATGGCGGCCTGTGGTACGCGGCGAAGGCCAGCCTGGCGCTGCTCGGCGACAGCGAGGCTCGCTTGTGCGCCACGTGCATGGCACTGGCCGGCCTGCTGTGCGTGACGCTCTACGGCTGGCTCAAGAGGCTGATCGCGCGGCCGCGGCCGTACGTGCGCTGACTGGACATCCGCGTGGGTGCGCGTGCGCTCGATCAGTTCAGTCTTCCCTCGGGGCATAAGCTGCACGCGGTGGTATTCACGCTGATCCTGGTGCACACCTATCCGGCGCTGGGCTGAATGCTCTGGCCGTTTGTGGCCCCGGTGGCTTTATCGCGCGTCACGCTTGGCCTGCACTATCCCAACGATGTCGCGGCCGGTGCCGGCATCGGCGCGGCGCTCGCGGGGCTGATTGTCATCATCATCTAGTGCAGTGTTTCGTTCTTTTTAAAACTTAAGCGCACATTGGCGCGAATGACCTCCTGCGGGATATCGGCGGCACTCTTGGTCCGGATGAACGGCTTGGGCTTGGTGTTGTGATGGGCGACGTATTCATCAATGGCGGCGACCAGATCGGGCACGCTGGGCCAGCCTGACGCTGGTGCGCTTGGAGCGCGCCAGTCTCGTC
>JADCGX010000024.1 GCA_020248785.1 Burkholderiales bacterium
AGACCCCGCCAAACCCTTCAAACACCATCGAACAACGCTCCGATAGACCCGAATACCGCCAAACCATCGCTCCTGCGCAAAATTTCGACACCCCGCCGCGCTCTTCCTGAAAAAGAGCAGCGAAATTCAACAGACTGCTAAAGCTGTCGCAACGATGATTACGGCCAGGGGGTGTTTTGCGACTAGCGAACCGATGCTTCGCCCAGCCCGTTCTGCGGTCGTGTGGACACTCCCGTGAGCGCTTCCCAGGTCGCTGACCAACTTGCGCCCAATCGGTGAGGTTGTCACGATGAAGCGCTTGGAGCGACAGCCGGGACAAGCCTCGTCGCGGCTGCCATGTCTCCAGATCGTGTAGAACACGCCCGGGAGAATGAACAGGATCCACAATAGAACTTCCAGTCCTAGCGATCCCGGCGTCACTCGCTCAGGTCGGTCGAATTGCCCACCGCAGTCGCGACACACATAACGCTTCATCGTCAATCTGAACTTGGAGTTGAGACCCTTATGCTAACCATACAGTGCCACAGCGGCACTTGAAGAGCGGCGCCAAAACAGACAGGGTCAGGTTCTGACAACCCCGAGCCTGCTAGCGGCATGACGACGAGGCAGCACAAGCGAGAGAGCAAAGTGCGCCCTCCATACGGCGCTTCTATAGCGACTACAGCAACCACTCGATGGGCAGCACCGACAGCACGCCGACGCCAAAGCGCTTGAACCAGCCTGTCTTTGGCTCGGTGTCGTGGCGGATCTCGCCTTGCGGCGTGCGCTCGATCCACTGCAGGCGGCCGTCGGGCGCCAGCACCACCGCATAGGCGAGCGCGCCGAGCTGCGCGTCCATGCCGTCGGACAGCGCGCGGGCCAGTGCGGGGCTTTCGAGCACAACGCCCATTTCGGTGTTCAGCGCCACCGAGCGCTGGTCGATGTTGAACGAGCCAACGAACACGCGTTCGCGGTCCATCGAGAAGGTCTTGGCATGCAGGCTGACGCCCGAACTTCCGGAGCTGCCGGGCGCCCCTTCATTCTTGCGGCGCGGCTTCGCCTGGCTTGCATCCGGCTTCATCTCGTACAACTCGACCCCTGCCGCCAGCAAGGCGACCCGGCGACGCGCGTAGCCCGAATGCACGGCCGCCACGTCCGAGGCGGCAAGCGAGTTGGTGAGGATGCGCAGCTTCACCCCGCGCTTCGGATGCTGCGCAAGCTGCTCCGTGCCCTGCGCGCCGGGCACGAAGTACGGCGAGATGATGTCGATCTCGCGCCGCGCCGTGCCGAACGTCTGCGTCATGCGTGAGATCAGCAGCTCGCCGACTTCGGCCTTGCCCAGGGCCTTCACGGGCTCGTCGTACACCAGGGTCGCTTTCGCCCACTCCAACGGCAGCGAGCGCGTGCGCAGCGCATCGAACAACTCTGCCCGCTGCAGCGCGTCGGTGTAGGAACGCGCCTCCGGTGAGGCACGCACCTGCGCGAAGCGTGTCCGCAGCGCCTGCACCGTGTCATCCGTGGCCTTGGGCAGCAGCAACGCGACCGGATAGGCCGATGCGCTGTTCCAGTACAGGTCGAAGGCGGCACCCACCTCCTGCACCACCGGACCCAGCGCCAGCACGTCGAGGTCAGCGAACAGCGCCCCGTCGCCCGCGTCGAAGTACTCGTCGCCGATGTTGCGCCCGCCCACGATGCTGGCCTGCCCGTCGGCCGTCAGCGACTTGTTGTGCATGCGCCGGTTCAGGCGCTCGAAGTCGGTCAGCAAGCTGACGCCGCGCCATTTTCGGCTGGCGAAGGGGTTGAACAGCCGAACCTCGATATTGGGGTGGGCGTCGAGCGCCGCCAGAGACGCGTCCAGCCCATGGGTGCCCAAGTCGTCTAGCAGCAGGCGCACGCGTACTCCGCGCTCGGCGGCCTCGTGCAGCGCCTGCAGCAGCAGCACACCAGTCGTATCGTCGCGCCAGATGTAGTACTGCACATCGAGCGAGCGCTCAGCCAGACGCGCCAGCACCGCGCGGGCCGCAAACGCATCGAGCCCCTGCGCCAGCGGGTAGATGCCGCTCTTGCCGGCGGACGCCCGCTCCGTGTCAACCTGCGCGCGACCGAGCATCGTGTCTTCTGTATCGGTGAGGACGCGTGTCTCGGCGCGGCTGGTTAACGGGGGCAGCGATGCGCAGCCGGCGAGCACGGACAGCATCGCGACGACAAGAAGGCACTGGGCACTGCGCAGCATGTCTCTCCATAGTGGCCACGCCTGCCGGTCGGTCGGCCCGGTGGCCCCGAGCCGGTCATGGCATGGATCCGATGAGCGGCGATTATGCGGTGCGGGTCAGCGCGCCGGCCCGCCTGCCGCGGCCAGGGCGGGCGGGCGGCGGGCGTACTTGATCGCCCACATCGCCAGCACCGTAACCAGCACCAGGTCGCCCCACAGCGTGTACCAGAGCCAGGTGTCCTTGCTGAAAGTGACGGCGATCGCCGCGTTGACCAGCGCCATGGTGGCGCCCACGGCGGCGAAACTCCATGCGAGGCGACGCGCGTCGACGTCGTTGTAGGCGACGTACAGCGACAGCCGCTGACCAAGGTAGCGACCGCCGCGCAGTGCGTCGAGCGCGAAAAAACCGGCCACGAGCAGGCCGAGATAGGTCGACTTCAGCTGCACCGCCAGCTCGGACTCGAACAACCAGGAAAAGCCCGCCGAGATCAGCAGCATGACGATGCCGAAGAGCGCCAGCCCACCCAACAGATCGATCTTCTTCTTGAGCACGCGATCGAGCACCCACTGCACGCCATAGAGCGCGACGCCGGCGCCGGCGGCCACCAGCGCCGCGGTGCGCAGGTCGCTCAGCTTGGCAGCGATGAAGAACAGCACGCCGAGCGCGATGTCCGTGACGATCGCCGGAGCGTTGCGCTTGAGCTTGTCGTAGTCCTCACCATCGGGCGGCGCGCCCGCCTGCTGTGTCATGTGGACTCGGCCCTCATTCGGAGGGCGCCTGCGTCTTGCGCTGCTGCCACAGCACGTCGCTGCCACCGGCGGCGCGGTTGAGCACGCGCGCGAGCACGAACAGCAGGTCGCTCAGGCGGTTGACGTACTGGCGCGGTGCGGCGTTCAGGGTCTCATGCGCGCCCAGCTCGACGATGCTGCGCTCGGCACGTCGGCACACGGTGCGGCACACGTGCGCCTGCGCCGCCGCGCGGCTGCCTCCCGGCAGGATGAACTCGGCTAGGCGCGGCAGCGCGCTGTTGTAGTGCGTCAAGCGCTGGTCCAGGCGCGCGACCTGCACGTCCTTGAGCATCGTGTAGCCGGGGATGCACAGCTCGCCGCCGAGATCGAACAGGTCGTGCTGGATGTCGACGAGGTCGCGCTGCACCTCGGTGGGCAGCGTCTCGGTGAGCAGCAGGCCGATGTGCGAGTTCAGCTCATCGACGTCGCCCATGGCCTGCACGCGCAGCGCGTCCTTGCGCGTGCGCGTGCCGTCGCCCAGGCCCGTGGTGCCATCGTCGCCTGTACGCGTGCTGATCTGTGAAAGTCGGTTCCCCATGAATTTCCGTCCTGCCTACAATCGAAATGCTCCCCAACGAGGCTTATTATGAACGCGCCCACCGCCGCAGCCGCGCTGCGCTCGCCTTTACGTCAACCCTTGCCGGGTGGGTTCGTCGACAAGCTCAAACGCCGCTTTAGCGAGCAGGCGTCGCTGGCGGCGGCTGTATGCGAGCACCATGGACGTGACGAGTCGCCGTACGCACCGGTGCCACCCGATGCCGTGGTGTTTGCCACGAGCACCGAGGATGTCGCATCGCTCATCGGCCTGTGCGCCGAGCATCGCGTGCCGGTGATTCCCTACGGGATGGGTTCGTCGATCGAGGGACATCTGCTCGCCGTGCAGGGTGGCGTGAGCCTGGACCTGTCGCGCATGAACGCGGTACTCGCGGTTAACGACGAAGATCTCACAGTGACCGTGCAGGCCGGGGTGACACGCAAGCAGCTGAACGAGGCCATCCGCTCCACCGGACTGTTCTTTCCGATCGACCCAGGGGCCGATGCCAGCATCGGCGGCATGGCCGCCACGCGTGCCAGCGGCACCAACGCCGTGCGCTACGGCACCATGCGCGAGAACGTGCTCGGGCTCACGGTGGTCACGGCCGAAGGTAAGGTGATCCGCACATCGCGTCGTGCGCGTAAGTCAAGCGCCGGTTACGACCTCACACGCCTGTTTGTCGGCAGCGAGGGCACTTTGGGGGTGATCACCGAGGTCACGGTGCGCCTGTATCCCCAGCCCGAGGCGATCTCGGCCGCCGCGTGCTCGTTCCCCAGCGTGCAGGCTGCGGTCGACACCACCATTGCCACCATCCAGATGGGCATTCCGATCGCCCGCTGCGAACTGCTCGACGCGCTGACCGTGAAAGCCGTCAATGGCTACAGCAAGCTTGCGCTGCCCGAACTGCCCATGCTGCTGTTCGAGTTCCACGGCTCGCCCAGCAGCGTGCGGGAGCAGGCCGAGGCGGTGCAGGAGATCGCGCGCGACCATGGCGGCCGCGACTTCGCGTGGGCCAGCACGCCGGAGGAGCGCACGCGGCTATGGACCGCGCGCCACAACGCCTACTTCGCCTGCCTGCAACTGAAGCCGGGCTGCCGCAGCTGCACCACCGACGTGTGCGTGCCGATCTCACGCCTGGCCGAGTGCATCGACGAGACGCTGAAGGACCTGGCCGCGAGCTTCCTGCCTGCGCCAATCCTTGGCCACGTCGGCGACGGCAACTTCCATTGCGCGATCCTCGCCAACCCCAACGATCCGCGCGAACTTGCCGAGGCCGAGCGGCTGAGCCAGAGCATTGTCAGTCGCGCGCTGCGAATGGATGGCACCTGCACCGGCGAGCACGGGGTCGGCCTGCACAAGATGGGCTTTCTGCTCGAGGAGCACGGCGAAGACGCGCTCGAGTTGATGCGTCGTCTGAAGCGCGCCTACGACCCGCTGAACATCCTGAACCCGGGCAAGGTCGTTGCGCTCTAGCCCGGTTGTTGCATCACGCACGGGCGAGTTGCGCGGATGCGTGCGCGAGCCAGATTGGGCAACAGGGGCGCAGCCGACGCTCGCAGGCAGCGGCGAGCACTTGAGCGCAAGCGGGCCGCGCCAGCCCGCGTCGCCCCGACGGACCATCTTGGGTTTGTCCAAACATGACTTCACCACGCCGGTTACAGACTGAGAACCACCGCCTGCCGGGACAGCCTGTTGACACCTCCGGGCTTGCGGTGCAAACGCTCGCGTTTGAACTGGTGGTGAGCGGCCGCGTGCAGGGCGTTGGGTACCGCGCCAGCCTGGCGGAGGCGGCGCAGGCTCTCGGCCTTGCGGGCTGGGTGCGCAATCTGCACGACGGCCGCGTGCAAGCGCAGTGCTATGGCTCGGCCGCTGCATGTGACGCCCTCATCCGCTGGGCGCGGCGCGGACCGCCCAGTGCGCGCGTGACCGCTGTCGACGCCATGCCGATCGACTTGCCGTCGAGCAACGCGGGCAAGACCAGCCGCCCGCACTTCGAAATCCGCCGCACCGTCTAGGCGGGCGCAACAGTTTTGTCGTCGAAGTCCGGGTTGATGCGCTGGTGCTGCATATGGTCGCGCCAGGCGCCGTCGACAAAGAGATAGCGCGGCGCCAGCCCGGTGCGCTCGAAACCCAGACGCTCGAGCAGGCGCAGGCTGCGCAGGTTCTCTGGCCGCACATTTGCTTCGAGCCGGTGCAGCTTCAGTTCGCCAAAGGCGTAGCCGATGACGGCCGTCAGCGCCTCGCGCATCAGGCCCTGCCCCTCGTGCGCGGCATCGATCGCATAGCCGAGCATGGCCGATTGAAATGGCCCCCGCGCGATCTGCGTGAGGTTGATGCGGGCCACCATCTGCCGCGGCGCAGCACGCGTGAATGCCACCAGGCGTACCGCCGTGCCGGCAGCAAAGTCGGCCTCGGCCCGCGCCAGCTGCTGCAGCCAATGCGCCTCGGTGAGCAAGCCCGGCGGGCACGGCGGGTCCCAAGGACGAAAGTGCGCATCGTTGCGCGCAAAGTAGGCAGCGTGGTCTGCGGCCAGGCGAGGCGTGGCCAGGACGAGCAGCAGCCGTTCGGTGTTTAGTGCCAAGTGCATCGGACAGGACTTGCGCCAGCCGCAACACCGGCAGGAAGCCGGGTGCGGATTGGCTGACAGCCTAAGGGGATTTCCGGTTTAATCCGCCCACACCTCGAACAGGGACGTTGCCGGGCAGCCGGACCGCCCGCGCAAGGAGACCCACTTGACGACCCGCCGCGCCGTGCTGGCGCTCGCTGCGGCCCTCGCCGCCGCCACCGCCCCGCTTGGCCGCGCGCTCGCCCAGACGTTTCCCGCCAAGCCGATCCGCCTCATCGTGCCCTACCCGCCCGGCGGGCCGCTCGACACCGCGGCGCGCGCGTTGGCCGAGCGCGTCAAAGACACGCTGGGCGTCGTCGTGGTGGAAAACCGCCCCGGCGCGGGCGGCAACCTGGGCGTGGACTACGTCGCCAAGCAGCCGGCCGATGGCTACACGCTCGTCATCGGGGCGGTGGCCACGCATGCGATCAACCCGTGGCTCTTCTCCAAGCTGCCCTATGACCCGGTCAAGGACTTTGCGCCGATCGCGCTGATCGCGCATGTGCCCAACGTGCTGGTCATGACGCCGCAGACGGCGGACAACCTCGGCATCAACTCGGTGGCCGACCTCGTCAGCTACGCCCGCAAGAACCCCGGCAAGCTGAACTACGCCTCGGGGGGCAACGGCAGCGGCGGCCACATGGCGGGCGAGCTCTTCAAGTCGATGGCCGGCATCTACGTGGTGCACATCCCGTATGCGGGCGCGGCACCGGCGCAGCTCGGCCTGCTGGCCGGGCAGACCGACTTCATGTTCGACAACCTCGCCAGCGCCGCGCCGCAGATCCGCGCCGGCAAGCTGCGCGCGTTTGCGGTGACCACGGGCACGCGTGCGCCCAGCTTTGCCGAGCTGCCGACCATGAGCGAAGCCGGCGCCGGCCTGCCCAACCAGCCGCTCAAGGGCTTTGACGTCAGCACTTGGTTCGGCGTGCTCGCGCCGGCCGGCACGCCGGCACCCATCGTCAACCAGATCAACGCGGCTCTGCGCACGGCACTGACCAGCCCCGAGATGCGCGAGCGCCTTGCACGGATGGGCGCAGAGCCGGCGCCGACGACCCCGGGGGAGTTCGGTGCTCTCATCCAGCGTGAACTGGCCAAGTACCAGCAGGTGGTGAAGTTCTCTGGCGCCAAGGTGGACTGAACGGCCTGGCAAGAGTCGACAGCAGCGGAAAGTGGCAATGAAGATCAGGAACGAACAGAATTTCTGGTCCGGGGTGATGTTCTTCGCCTTCGGATTGGCCTTTGTCGTGTTCGCACGCGATTACGACATGGGCACTGCGCAGCGCATGGGACCGGCGTACTTCCCGACGATCCTGGGAGCGCTGCTTGGCCTTCTGGGCCTGGCGATCGCGTTCACCTCGCTCGGCGGCGACAAGCGGGCCGACGCCAACGTCGAGAAGTTCCATTTCGACGCGCTGGGCTGGGTGCTGGGCGCGGTCGTCGCCTTCGCACTGCTGCTGCGGCCCATGGGGTTGGTGGTGGCGCTGGTGGCGCTCATCCTCATTTCGGGCCTGGGCAGCCACGATCGCAACTTCAAGCACCTTCTGATGCTGGCCGCGGGCCTCGTCGTGCTGGTGCTCGTGGTGTTCATCTACGGGCTCGGTCTCACCCTGCCGGTGTGGCCGAGCTTCATGCGCGACTAGCGGGGCGACACGATGGAACTGCTCTCCAATCTGGCGCTTGGTTTCTCGACCGCGCTCTCCCTCAACAACCTCTTTTATGCGTTTGCCGGCGTGCTGATCGGCACGCTGATCGGCGTGCTGCCGGGCATCGGGCCCATTGCCACCCTGGCGATGCTGCTGCCCACGACCTACGCGCTGGAGCCGACCAGCGCACTGATCATGCTGGCGGGCATCTACTACGGCGCGCAGTACGGCGGCTCGACCACCGCGATCCTGGTCAACCTGCCCGGCGAGTCGTCCTCGGTCGTCACCTGCATCGACGGCTACCAGATGGCGCGGCGCGGCCGCGCGGGCGCCGCGCTCGGCATCGCGGCAATCGGCTCGTTCATCGCGGGCACGTTTGCGACCATGCTGGTCGCCGCCTTCGCGCCGCCGCTCACCGAACTCGCTTTCAAGTTCGGACCGGCCGAGTACTTCTCGCTGATGGTGCTGGGCCTGATCGGCGCCGTCGTGCTGGCCTCCGGCAGCCTCATCAAGGCGATCGCGATGATCGTGCTGGGCCTGTTGCTTGGCCTGGTCGGCACCGACGTGAATTCCGGTGTCGCGCGCTTTTCCTTCGATATCCCGGAGCTGTCGGACGGCATCGGCTTCGTCGCCGTGGCCATGGGCGTGTTCGGCTTCTCGGAGATCATCGCCAACCTCGAGAAGAAAGAAAGGCGCGAGGTCTTCACCAGCAAGGTGGGCTCGCTGCTGCCTAACTGGCAGGAATCCAAGCAGGCGGCGCCGGCCGTGGCCCGCGGCACCCTGCTGGGCTCCATCCTCGGGATCCTGCCCGGCGGCGGCGCGCTGCTGGCGTCCTTTGCGGCCTACACGATCGAGAAAAAGATGGCCGGGCCGAACGCCGACCCACCGTTTGGCAAGGGCAACATCCGCGGCGTGGCGGGACCAGAGTCCGCCAACAATGCCGGCGCGCAGACGAGCTTCATCCCGATGCTGACCCTCGGCATCCCGCCCAATGCGGTGATGGCGCTGATGATCGGCGCGATGACGATCCACAACATCCAGCCCGGCCCGCAGGTGATGACGAGCAACCCGTCGCTCTTCTGGGGGCTCATTGCCAGCATGTGGATCGGCAACCTGATGCTCGTGATCCTGAACCTGCCGCTGATCGGCCTGTGGATCCAGCTGCTCAAGGTGCCCTATCGCCTGCTGTACCCGGCGATCCTCACCTTCTGCTGCATTGGCGTGTACTCGATCAACAACAACACCTGGGACGTGTACATGACGGTCGTGTTTGCCGTCATCGGCTACGTGTTCTACAAGCTGCGCTGCGAGCCGGCGCCGTTGCTGCTGGGCTTCATCCTCGGCCCGATGATGGAAGAGAACCTGCGCCGCGCCATGCTGCTGTCGCGCGGCGATCCGACGGTGTTCGTCACGCGTCCCCTGTCGCTCACGCTGCTGCTCATGGCCTTGGCCCTGGTGATCATCGTGGCGCTGCCGGCGATCAAGAAGACGCGCGAGGTGGCGTTCCAGGAGGGGGACTGACCAAAGAACGCACACCGTGCCTGTACGGGGCCAGCCGCGATCGATCTGGAACGACGGCTTTGCGGCGGGCTCGTCAGTGCTTGGGACGGCCATCTGTTGACCCGCACGATCAGCGCGCCGCCGACCGCTTCAGACTGACTGCGGACATCCGCCGAAACCTTGCCAGGGCCGGCTTCCGACCCAGAGCGGGCCTCGCGAAGGTCAGCTTTGTGGTTAGGGTACTGGCATCGGCGGTCTGGACAGATTAGTGGTCAGAGGGCAGTAGTTGGCTTCCATGAATTTCGTCCTCTTGCCAACCACGTCACCCGTGGCAGTACGCACAGCGAGTCGAATTCGTTGTCCTACGGTCGAGCGGCTGGCGGTCCCGCTTTTGACGCGGAAGGCTTGGCCTTTGATGCGTCGATTAGCACGATGTCGGAGGACCCTTCAAGCTTCAGGTCCTTCAGCATTTTCATCACTTTACGATGCTCGGCGATTGTGAAGTAGAGGATGACCTTGATTGACCGCCTGGTTTCGTTCGCCTTCTCGTAGATCGCCACTTGGTTCGCCAGGTTCTTCTTCAATTGGCTGTTTGACGCAAGCTTGAACTCCACCAAGCAGCTATCCGCGCTTCCCTTCGATACTTTGAAGTCGACCGGGCCACGGCCGTTGTTGACCTCTGCATTGGCATCGAACGGGCTGCGAAACCAAACCAACTTGAACATGATGTGCAGGTCCGACTCGCGCTGAATCGGCTTGCCGTTCTTGCCCCAAAACGCTCGGTATCCGTCTTTGTCCTCAATGACACGCTTAAGGAACCGGACCCTGTTCATCGATTCTTCGTACGAGTCACCGTGGTCGTAGAAGTGGCCCGGGACCAAATGTTTGTCCGCTAGGTCCCGCACCGCTTCGACAAACTGGTGGTAGGTCTCCGCGACCTTCTTCCCGCTGGCCACGTGTGCCGCGGGCGCCTGGTCCTCTTTCAAGGCGATGTAGTGGTCCATTAGCTCCGGAAACTCGGTGATGGTCCTGAGCGCAGCGAGCCTTTTCTCCTTCTCCTTCGCACGTTTGCCAATCTGCCGCTGGAAGTGTTCCTCGACATTTCGACGCAAGACGTCGTTGGGCAGGGACAGGCGCAAACGAGAAAACTGTCCGAGCATGTCTCGCTGGTTAATCCAACTCTCGTCGCGGGTGAGTATGTCTTCCGGAGTAAGGAGAACGTAGTCGTCGGCCAACTTTGGGAGCGTGTAGGTGCCGCCAAGCCACCGGCGCTGTTCATAGTCGAACCGGACCTTGTCGACCGCGAACGACGCCACTTGGTTCGCGCCCAAGTGCTTCGATGCGAATCCTTGAGTGAACTCGAGCAGGTAGCGCTTAATGAGGTTGGTCACGAAGTCGCTAAGGTGGTCGCGACCGACACCTCCGAGGAGCCCCAACTTCTCAATGTGACTGGACTTGGTGAGCGTTTCGTCGCCGAAGTTTCTGAAAGGCCCGTTTAGGTTCTTCGCTAACGAACGCGCGAAGTCCATCCCAAGGCCCGTTCCTCGATTGCCCGTCGTGCAGAAGCCAAGCCAATTCTGGTGGACTTCCTTGAAGAGAAGCCACCGTCGGATGTTGATTTCATCGAGTTCGCCGAATTGCGCGCGTTCTTTCAAAAACACCAGGTAATCGATGATTTCGTCATGCAGCTTCCGGTACTCGGGATTCAGGCTGTCGTAGAGCAGGAACGGGTCGACGAACAACGGCAGGTCGTTTAGCAGCGCAACGTCGAAGGCGCCGTAATTCGCCAGGACAACTGGACGGATTCGAAACACGTCCGAAAAATGGACTGCGTGTTTGCCGGGACGACTCATGCTCGACAGCCGCCCTCGGGTAGGGAACGTGCAATCCTAAGCGCTGATTTCACCGCGTCCTCACAGCGTCATCGTCCGGTTTTGGCCGCTAGGCGAGGTCGCTAAGTCGCCGCGTTGCGGACATTCAAGCCGATCTTCAACGCCGCGTCCAGCGGCACATTCCGCCCAAATGGTTGACCGATGCCTCGACTCGTCGCATTTCTGTCAACTCGCGCCGGTAGAGAGTCGCGGGATGGAGCGGCCTGTTGTGTTGGTCAGCGTATGAACGAGAACTTCTGCGCGATGTAGCGAGCAGAGTTCTCGATGTAGGGAAAGACTGTCCGCTCGTTGATGCCGAGCTGGTCCAGTTCCTCGAGCATTGCCTTCTTGTTGCTTACTCCAATGCGGGTCACGCCGATCTTCGGTGTGCCCAGCTCGTCGAGAACTGCATCGTGGCCAAACAACAGAAACGCGCCGGACTGAAACGAGATGCGGTCGTTGCTTCGCTTGCCCTTGACACAGATGACGCTGCGTAGGTCGTCCTTCTTCATTCGAGGTTCGAAGAAGGGCTTTTCCTCTTTGACGAAGTGAAGCAGCCGCTTCACAGCCTGCTGCTTGTGGAAATGCGCGCTCGCCAGAGTGAAGTCCACGGAGTCACGTTGGGCTCTGGAAAGTCGCGCCAGATTAGCCAAGCAACTTGCCGTGTCTGAATCAAAGTACTTGATGTCGTCGGAGCCGATGAAGAAAACGATGACCTCGCCCTGCTCTTCCGGATTCACCTTAGTACCCTCCAGCTTCTCACCGTGACTGCGGCATGCAAAGTACAGGGCGATCAGCGGGTTCGACGTGATGTCCAGCAAGCGAGTGGGAAGTGAGTAGTGCTGCATCCGAACGAGACGGTCAAGGCTGTAGACATCGGCGTGAAAGTCGCTCGAATTCGCCACCAGCAGCTCGCGATACATCCGATCCTCGTTGTCAAGATGAATGTAATCGCCCGCTGCGTTCTTTCGAAAGACCGAGGGCTCGAGCCGATATCTGGCCTTGCTGGAGTGACCTCGGTAGAAGACTTCCTTCCCTTTCTGTTTGAGAGCTAGGACCGCTGTAACGAACGCGCCTACTGAGTTGACCTGTCTCTCAGGCGGTTCGGGAGCAGGACGCTCTTCAATTGCGGGTTGGACCACACCAGGTGGTATGAGATCGGCGTCTCCAAGGATCGCAAAAAGGTCTTCGTCCTTCACGGCCCAATGTGTGCGGTGCATCTCCCAGTCGCGAATGTCCAGCAGCGTGCGGAGCGGATCGATGCTGGCGAACGCGATCGCCGGTATGGCATCGTCGAGCTCGAAATCGATGGCAAGCGATCGCCCGCGGAGCTTGATGGACTTCAGCCTGCCGACCCGCATCGGCCGCTCGCCCTCATAAGCAAAGAGACATGGGAGTGCCCGTAGAGCGTCAAGTTGACGGCTCTTCAGATCCTTAAAGCTCTCGACGAGCTCGTCGGGCGTGTATTCAAGGAATCGACCGCGGTCGTATTCGTATCCGAGGCGATCCCAGGCGCCGTCCTGCGCCGTCACGAACAGGTTGTACAAGTCGCGCCTCCTCCGCAGCCCCGTTGGCGGGTCGCCCATCTCTTATTGCGCTGAAGTTTGCCAGAACTGGGGTGCCCAGTTCGTCGCCTGCAGAGAGGCGCGGCGACGAACGCAATCCAGCGACAGCATGGTTGCCGTCCACCGTGCTGCGATCCGGCCTTATGCGCCCTGCATGGGAGCGATCGATATGCCGAGGACAGCTGGCGGAAGGGAGCGGCGCTATCTGGATCTTGTGCAGACTTGCGCCCGAGTTCCGCAGCGCCCCGACGGCGTCAAGCTCCGAGACTTCTCCATCGTTACCAGAAAGGCAGGTGAACGACCGCTTCGATTGCGAACGGTCAGTGGAAGCGGTAAGGCAGAGAGACCGCTCCCGCTGCAAAGCCGACATTCAACTGGGGAGCGCAAAGGGCCGCAACGGGCCGAACTCCGACCTTCCGAGTACCTGGTTTCGGTCAGCTGATATTGCCGAGGTCGCTCTTTCTAGGCGCGGAGCCGGCGCGGCGGCCGCGGCGCGTTGACGATCACCGTGCTAGGCGAACAACTTCAAAAAGAAGAGCCGCCCGAAGGCGGCTCCCATCCACAGCACGGGTCGAGCATCAAGCGGGCTGCGGTGCCCCCTCCGCGCCGCCTGCCGCCGACTTGCCGCCGGCGGGTGGCTTGCCGCCGCTCGAGCCCACCGACTTCGGAGGCCGGGGCGGCTTGCCCTGGGCGATGTCGTCGATCTGCTCGGCGTCGATGGTTTCCCACTCCAGCAGCGCATGGGTCATCGCCTCGACCTTGTCGCGATTGGTCTCCAGCAGGCGCCGCGCCAGGGCGTACTGCTCGTCGATGATGCGACGGATCTCGCTGTCAACCTTCTGCATCGTCGCTTCGGACATGTGCGTGGTCTTGGTGATCGAGCGGCCGAGGAACACCTCACCCTCGTTCTCCGCGTACACCATGGGGCCGAGCACGTCGCTCATGCCGTAGCGCGTGACCATGTCGCGCGCCATCTGCGTCGCGCGCTCGAAGTCGTTGCTGGCGCCGGTGGTCATCTGGTTCATGAACAACTCTTCGGCGATACGGCCACCGAAAAGCACGGCGATGCGGTTCAGCAGGTACTCGCGATCATAGGCGTAGCGGTCCTGCTCCGGCAGTTGCATGGTCACGCCCAGCGCGCGGCCGCGCGGGATGATGGTGACCTTGTGCACCGGGTCGGACTTGGGCAGCAGCTTGGCGACGATCGCGTGGCCCGACTCGTGGTACGCGGTGTTGCGGCGCTCCTCCTCGGACATGACCATCGACTTGCGCTCGGCGCCCATCATGATCTTGTCCTTGGCGCGCTCGAAGTCTTCCATCTCGACCACGCGGCCACTGCGGCGCGCGGCAAACAAGGCCGCCTCGTTGACCAGGTTGGCGAGATCGGCGCCGGAGAAGCCCGGCGTGCCGCGGGCGATGACGTCGGCCTTCACGTCGGCGCCGATCGGCACCTTGCGCATGTGCACGTTCAGGATCTGCTCGCGGCCGCGGATGTCGGGCAGCGGCACCACGACCTGACGGTCGAAGCGGCCCGGGCGCAGCAGCGCCGGGTCCAACACGTCGGGCCGGTTGGTCGCGGCGATCACGATGATGCCCTGACCGGTCTCGAAGCCGTCCATCTCAACCAGCATCTGGTTGAGCGTCTGCTCGCGCTCGTCGTTGCCACCGCCCAGGCCCGCGCCGCGCTGGCGGCCCACGGCGTCGATCTCGTCGATGAAGATGATGCAGGGCGCGTGCTTCTTGGCCTGCTCGAACATGTCGCGTACGCGGGCAGCACCCACGCCGACGAACATTTCGACGAAGTCCGAACCGGAGATCGAGAAGAACGGCACCTTGGCCTCGCCGGCGATCGCCTTGGCGAGCAGCGTCTTGCCGGTACCCGGCGAGCCGACCATCAGCACGCCGCGCGGGATGCGGCCGCCGAGCTTCTGGAACTTGGACGGATCGCGCAGGAACTCGACCAGCTCCTGCACTTCTTCCTTGGCCTCGTCGCAGCCGGCGACGTCGACAAAGGTGATGTTGTTGTTGCTTTCATCGAGCATGCGTGCCCGGCTCTTGCCGAAGCTGAAGGCACCGCCGCGCCCGCCGCCCTGCATCTGGCGCATGAAGAGGATCCACACGCCGATCAGGAGCAGCATCGGGAACCAGGACACGAAGATCGAGGTGAGCAGCGACTGCTCCTCGCGCGGCCGGACTTCGACCTTGACGCCGGCGTTGATCAGATCGCCCATGAGGCCGCGGTCGAGCGCCGTGCCCACCGTGCGCAGACGGCGGTCATCCTGCGTCACCGCCACGATCTCGGGCGTCATGCCCGACTCCTGGATCGTGACCGCCTTCAGCCGCCCGCCCTTGACCTCGGCAAGGAACTCCGAATAGGGCATCAGCGTTTCACCGGGGCGCTGGCGCCCTTCGAACTGCTTGAACACGGTGAACAGAACGAGCGCGATCACCAACCAGATGGCGGCTTTCGCAAGCATGTTGTTGTTCAAAAGAAGCTCCTGAAGGAGGCCGCGCCACAGGGGCAAGGCCGGGTCAAGCTGGGACTGCGGACCATTCTAGGCCGAATCCCCAGCCCAAGCGGCAAGAGCACAGCCAAACCACGATGTAATTGGGGGCTCGCGCGTCGATTTCAACGCGACGCTTCACGACTGCCGGCGGCGCCGGCGCGCCGGGGCGAATGTCACTGGCGTTTGAGACCCTGGCCAAGCAGGTAGGTTTCCGCCGATTCGGCCCTGGACGCCGCAGGCTTGCGAACCGACACCGTGACGAACGCACGCTTCAACTGCTCGACCAGTTGACTGAATCCACTGCCCTGAAAGGCCTTGAGTAACACCGCGCCCTTTGGATCAAGGTGCTCGAGCGCAAAATCGATCGCGATTTCAGCAAGATGGCTGCTGCGCGCCGCGTCTGCCGCCGGAATGCCGGACAAGTTGGGCGCCATGTCCGACAGCACCAGATCGACCTTTTCGCCCTCCAGGGCCTGCGCCAACTGGGCCCCGACGGCCTCTTCGCGGATGTCCCCCTCGATGAACGTCACGTCCGGCAGCGGGTCCATCGGCAGAATGTCCAGCGCGATGATCCGACCCCGCAGGTTGCGCTCCTTGTCCATGAGGCGCTCGCGCACCACCTGCGTCCAGCTGCCTGGCGCACTGCCCAGGTCGACCACCACGGCCCCCGGACGCAACAGGCGCAGCTTGTCGTCGATCTCGGACAGCTTGAAGGCCGCGCGCGAACGATACCCCTTGACCACTGCCTGCCGCACATAGGGGTCGGTGATGTGTCGACGCAACCATTCAGGATTCGAACGGTGCTTCTTGCCGCTGGTGGATTTAACCTTGGGCATTGCGAAAAGTTGCAGGGAGGCAGGCCGTGGCCGAATTGATCATGAGCGCAAAGGAGCGCCAGCAGCTCAAGGGAGAAGCCCACAAGCTGAACCCGGTGGTGCTGATGGGCGCCGAAGGACTGACCGATGCCGTCGTCCAGGAAGTGGACCGCGCGCTCGCGGCCCACGGGCTCATCAAGGTCCGCGCACCGGGCGATGACCGCGCCCAGCGCGAGCAGATCTTTGCCGATCTTGCCGAGCGGTTGTCTGCCGCCCGCGTGCAGGCGATCGGCAAGATCCTGGTGCTGTTCAGGCCGCTGCCCGAGGACGCGGCGGATAAGGCGGCAGGCAAGGCCACGGCCAAGTCCACCACTGCACCGGCACGCTCGCCCAAGGCCCCCGCACAGGTGCCGAAGAAGACAGCGGCAGCGGGCGCCCCCCAGCGTGGCAAGCCCGGGCGCAGCGACATCCGCAGTACCAGCCGCACCACGGCGCCGCGGCGCACGGGCGGGCGGGCGCGATAGCGCGGCTGCACAGGGGGCGGTGCGTCAGACGTAGCTGACCTCGAGCACTTCGTACTCGCGGATGCCGCCGGGTGCCGCCACCTCGATCAGATCGCCTTCGCTCTTGCCGATCAGCGCACGGGCGATCGGGCTTGAGATCGAGATCATGCCGGCCTTGATGTCGGCCTCGTCGTCGCCCACGATTTGGTACTTCACCTGCTCGCCGGCTTTCAGGTCCTCCAGCGACACTGTGGCACCGAAAACGATGCGGCCGCCGGCGTCAACCTCGGCGGGATTGATGATCTGCAGCGCGCCGAGCTTGCCCTCGAGCTCCTGGATGCGGCCCTCGATGAAGCCTTGGCGCTCGCGCGCCGCGTCGTACTCAGCGTTTTCCGACAGGTCGCCTTTTTCGCGCGCCTCTTTGATGGCTTGAATCACCGCCGGGCGGTCCACGCTCTTCAGGCGCTGCAGCTCTTCCTTGAGCTTTTCCGCGCCGCGCGCGGTGATGGGAATGGGCATAGAAGTCGTCGAGCGTCAGGGGTCTAGCGTCAGGGCCAAAAGAGACGGCGCGCAGCGAGGGATAGAAAACGAACGCCCCGACCAAGGCCGGGGCGCGATGTCGTCACTTTAGCTGCGGCAGGCCACGCACACAAGTCGGACGAGCACCCGTCGGACGAGCACCCGGCAACGTATTCAGCAACCAGGCACGCCCAACGCTACTGCAACTGCCGATGCAGGCCTTGCAGGTCGTAGACCTCGAGCGCGGCCAAGTGCTTCATGCCCTCGATGGCGGCACGGCCGCCGGCAATGGTGGTGTAGTAGGTCACCCGCTGGGCCAGCGCCGTGGTGCGGATCGAGCGTGAGTCGGCAATCTGCGCGCGGCTCTCGGCCACCGTGGTGATCACAAGGTCGATGTCGCCATTTTTCAGCAGGTCGACCACATGCGGGCGGCCGTCCTTCACCTTGTGCACGGGCTTGATCGGGATGCCGGCCTCTTCCACCGCGCTGGCGGTGCCGCGCGTACCCACCAGGCTGTAGCCCATGTCGTGCAGCACGCGCGCGATCTCGATCACCTTGGGCTTGTCGCTGTCCTTCACGCTGAGGAACACCGTGCCCTTGGGCGGCAACGAGGCGCCCGCGCCCAGTTGCGACTTAAACAGCGCCTCGCCAAAGGTGCGGCCTACGCCCATGACCTCACCAGTGGAGCGCATCTCGGGCCCGAGCAAGGGATCGACGCCCGGAAACTTCACGAACGGGAACACGGCCTCCTTGACGGAGAAGTACGGCGGCACGACCTCGATCGCACTGATCGTCAGGCCCTGCGCCTTGAAGCCGCGGCCGACCATGCAGCGGGCCGCCACCTTGGCGAGCGGCACGCCGGTGGCCTTGGACACGAAGGGCACGGTGCGCGAGGCGCGCGGATTGACCTCGAGGACGTAAATGGTCAGCGCGCCGCCGTCGTGCTTGATCGCGAACTGTACGTTCATCAGGCCGCAGACGTGCAGCGCACGCGCCATGATGGCCGTTTGGCGTTTGATCTCCTCGACCACCGCAGGCGTGAGAGAGTACGGCGGTAGCGAACAGGCCGAGTCGCCCGAGTGCACGCCCGCCTGCTCGATGTGCTGCATCACGCCGCCGATGGCGACCTCGGTGCCGTCGGACATGCAGTCCACGTCGACCTCGATCGCGTCATCGAGAAAGCGGTCGAGCAGCACCGGCGAGTCGTTGGAGACCTTGACCGCCTCACGCATGTAGCGCTGCAGATCGCGGCTCTCGTGCACGATCTCCATGGCGCGGCCGCCCAGCACGTAGCTCGGCCGAACCACCAGCGGGTAGCCGATCTCGGAGGCCAAACGAAGCGCCTCGTCCTCGCTGCGCGCGGTGCGGTTGGGCGGCTGCTTCAATTCGAGCTTGTACAGCAGCTTCTGGAAGCGCTCGCGGTCCTCCGCCATGTCGATGGAGTCCGGCGAGGTGCCGATGATCGGCACCCCATTGGCCTCCAGGTCGCGCGCGAGCTTCAGCGGCGTCTGCCCGCCGTACTGCACGATCACGCCGAAGGGCTTTTCCTTGTCGACGATCTCCAGCACGTCTTCGAGCGTCAACGGCTCGAAGTACAGGCGGTCCGAGGTGTCGTAGTCGGTGGACACCGTTTCCGGGTTGCAGTTGACCATGATGGTCTCAAACCCATCGTCGCGCAGCGCGAAGGCCGCGTGCACGCAGCAGTAATCGAATTCGATGCCCTGGCCGATCCGATTGGGCCCACCACCCAGGACGATCACCTTCCTGCGGTCGCTCGGCTGCGCCTCGCACTCGTCCTCGTAGGTCGAGTACATGTAGGCGGTGGTCGTCGCGAACTCGGCCGCGCAGGTATCGACGCGCTTGTAGACGGGGCGCACGCCGTGGTGCAAGCGCGCGGCGCGCACGTCGGCCGACTCGACGCCGAGCAGCCTGGCCAGGCGGCGATCCGAGAAGCCTTTGCGCTTGAGAAAGCGCAGTTCCTCGGCGGTCAGTTGCGCCAGCGCGCGCGCCTTCAGCCGCTCCTCGATCCGCACCAGTTCCTCGATCTGCGCCAGGAACCACGGATCGATCGCGGTCTCTTCATGCACTTCGGCCACCGTCATGCCGAGCCGGAAGGCATCGCCGACGAACCAGATGCGATCGGGCCCGGGCTCGCCGAGCTCTTCGACGATCTCATCGCGATCGGTGCTGCGCTCGTCCAGACCGTCGGCGCCGACCTCCAGGCCGCGCAGCGCCTTCTGGAACGACTCCTGGAAGGTGCGGCCGATAGCCATCACCTCGCCCACGCTCTTCATCTGCGTGGTCAGATGGTTATCCGCCTGCTTGAACTTCTCGAAGGCAAAGCGCGGGATCTTGGTGACGACGTAGTCGATGCTGGGCTCGAAGCTCGCGGGCATGAAATAGCCACTGAGGCCGCCGGTGATCTCGTTGCGCAGCTCGTCAAGTGTGTAGCCGACCGCCAGCTTGGCCGCCACCTTGGCGATCGGAAAGCCGGTGGCCTTCGACGCCAGCGCGGAGGACCGCGACACCCGCGGGTTCATCTCGATCACGATCATCCGGCCGTCTTTCGGATTGATCGCAAACTGCACGTTCGAGCCACCCGTTTCCACGCCGATCTCGCGCAGGATCGCGATGCTCGCGTTGCGCATGATCTGGTATTCCTTGTCCGTCAGCGTCTGCGCCGGCGCCACGGTGATCGAGTCGCCGGTGTGGATGCCCATCGGATCGAGGTTCTCGATCGAGCAGATGATAATGGCGTTGTCCGCCTTGTCGCGGACCACCTCCATCTCGTACTCCTTCCAACCGATCAGCGACTCCTCGATCAGCAGCTCACGCGTGGGGCTCAGGTCCAGTCCGCGCGTGCAGATGGTGACGAACTCCTCCATGTTGTAGGCGATGCCGCCACCGGTGCCGCCCAGCGTGAAGCTCGGCCGAATGACGGCCGGAAAGCCCATCTGCTCCTGCACCGTCAGCGCTTCGGCCAGGGTGTGGGCGATGCCCGAGCGCGCCGATCCCAGGCCGATGCGTGTCATCGCCTCCTTGAACTTCAGGCGGTCCTCGGCCTTTTCAATCGCCTCCGGCGAGGCACCGATGAGCCGCACGCCGTACTTGTTGAGCACGCCGTTCTTGTACAGATCCATGGCGCAGTTGAGCGCCGTCTGCCCGCCCATGGTCGGCAGGATCGCATCCGGCTTTTCCTTGGCGATCACGCGCTCGACCACCTGCCATGTGATGGGTTCGATGTAGGTGACGTCGGCCGTCTCCGGGTCGGTCATGATCGTTGCAGGATTGCTGTTGACCAGGATGACGCGATACCCCTCCTGCTTGAGCGCCTTGCACGCCTGCGCGCCGGAGTAGTCGAACTCGCAGGCCTGGCCGATGACGATCGGACCGGCGCCGATTATCAGGATGGAGTTCAGATCTGTACGTTTCGGCATTTTTGTTGTGCTGCCTTACTTTTCATTGGGGTCGGTAGCAACTGCAGCGCACCCCTTCGCCGGCCGGTCAAGCTTCATGGTCTGACGCCAATTTCCCACTTAGGAAGGTCCGAATGTCCTGCGGCTCTACGACCTCAATGCCTTCGGCCTCGATACGATCGAGCACAGCCTGCGCCTCATCGGTCTCGGCCGGCACGCAGACCAGCATGAACAAGGTTTCCTTGATGCCTGTGCTGGAGAAGAAGTCCCTTAAGAAGCGTGTCTTCTGGATAACGCGGTTCGCCTCGTCGGCCGAAAGCTCAGCCGACTTGCACTCGACAATGATGATCTGGTCTCGCAGGCTGACCAGCAAATCGATGTCACCGCGCGACACTGCCTTGGCCGCGAGGCTGGCTTCATACTGCACCCGGCTGTACAGCTCGAAGTCGACCGAGAACCTGCTGAGCATGTTGTTAAAGACATGGTACGAATACGCCTCGAACCAACCTCCGGTGAGCAAACCCTGGCGGCGGCGATCCAGTTCATAGCGGACGAATAGTTTGTCGTCGTCTGCGAGAGGTGCCTTTCGCAGTTCCGCGATGACTCCCGCCAGATCAACTACTCGGCTGTCCGCCCCCCTCTTGATCTGGGCGTCGCACTTCGTCACAAGACCATGGCGCAGTAACAGGTTGAACAAGCCAATGACCGCACGTGCCTGTCCCTCGTTGAATAGCCGATACGAGCGCCCGTCGACCAACAGTTGCTTCAGCCGCCTCCAGATTTTCTTGTAGATGCGGAACTCATCACCGATCTCCCGGGCAAACGCCAGCTCCGCCTCCCCGAACTTCGTGATCGACGTGAAGTCGAGCGAAGCACGGTACAACCGCGCGAGCGTCGCGCTGTGCTCCTTCACAAGTTCATCGATCCGCGACCGCTCAAGGCGCCCTGGCGGCAGAGAGTCCCACCATGCGCGCGCCTCGCTCCAGCGGTTGTCGCCGACGTCATAGGCCGTCAAATCGATGTAGTTCTCGCTGACCTGGCGCATCAAGTGAAGCATTGCCCGCGATGCGGTCGTCAGTTGCTTCAACGACGCCTGCGCCTTCTGGCCGAGCTGCGTCTGCGATGCGCTAAGCGCCTCGAGTTGGCCGGCGAGCCGCGCACATTCGGCAAGAAGGTCGACTTTCATCGCGATCTAGGCTTCTTCGTAGTTCCCCGGCGCGAGCTTGCGCTCGACCAGTTCGATCAGGATGTGGATCACCTTGATGTGCAGTTCCTGCACACGATCCGCGTACTTGCCGCCGGGGGTGACGATGGCGATGTCGGCCAGCTCGGTGATCGGCGTGTCTGGCTTGCCAGTGAGCGCGATCACGTTGACGCCAAGCTCGCGGGCTTTCTTGGCAGCGGCCACCACGTTCTTGCTGGTGCCGCTCGTGGTGATCGCCAGCAGCACATCACCGGAGCGCCCGTGCGCCTGCACATAGCGCGCGAACACCTGTTCGTAGCCGTAATCATTGCCGACACACGACAGGTGGCTGGCGTCCGCAATCGCGGTGGCGGCGTAGCCCGGCCGGTCATCGCGATAGCGGCCGGTGAGCTCCTCGGCGAAGTGCATGGCATCGCACATCGAGCCGCCATTGCCGCACGAATACACCTTGCCGCCGGCGACAAAGGTCGCGGCCAGCAGCGCACCCGCGCGCTCGATATTGGCCAACATTGCTTCGTCGGCCAGCAGCGCCTCTAGCGCCGCGTGCGCCTGCCGCAAGGCGGCGCGGACGACTTCGCGGCTCACGCACGCTCCTGCATCAGCTTGATGAAGCGGTCAAACAAGTAGGCCACATCGTGCGGCCCCGGGCTCGCTTCGGGGTGACCCTGGAAGCAGAACGCCGGGCGGTCGGTGTAGCGAAAACCCTGCAGCGAACCGTCGAACAGCGACACGTGCGTCACCTTGCATCGGGTCGGCAACGTGGCGGGGTCGACCGCAAAGCCATGGTTCTGCGAGGTGATCAGCACGCGGCCGTCTTCAAGGTCCTGCACCGGATGGTTGGCGCCGTGGTGGCCAAACTTCATCTTCAGCGTCTTGCCACCCGCCGCCAGGCCCATGATCTGGTGGCCCAGACAGATGCCAAAGGTCGGCAGGCCCCGCTCGATCAAGGTGCGCGCCGCGTCGATGGCGTAGTCACAGGGTTCCGGATCCCCAGGGCCGTTGGCGAGAAACACGCCGTCAGGCCTGTACCTGAGCGCCTCGGTGGCCGGCGTCTGCGCCGGCAGCACCGTGATGCGGCAGCCTCTGGCGGCCAGCATGCGCAGGATGTTGCGCTTCACACCAAAGTCGCAGGCCACCACATGAAACTTCGGCTCCGTGAGCGTGCCGTAGCCATGCCCAAGTTGCCACTCGGCCTCGGTCCACTCATACGGCTTCTCGACGCTGACGACCTTGGCGAGATCGAGCCCGGCCATGCCCGGAAAGCTGCGCGCCAGCTCGACCGCGCGCGCCTCATCGGTTCCGACGACGATGGCGCCTGCCTGCGCGCCCTTGTCGCGCAGCCGGCGGGTGAGCTTGCGCGTGTCGATATCGGCAATCGCCACGATGCGCTCGCGCTGCAGGTACTCTGAGAGCGACCATTGCGCGCGGAAATTCGAGCGCACCAGCGGCAGGTCGCGGATCACAAGGCCGGCGGCGTGCACACGCGTGGACTCGACGTCCTCGGCATTGGCGCCGGTATTGCCAATGTGCGGATAGGTGAGCGTGACGATCTGGCCGCTATAGCTGGGATCGGTCAGGATCTCCTGATAGCCGGTCATCGCGGTGTTGAAGACGACCTCGCCGACCGTGTGGCCGGCCGCACCGATCGAACGGCCGCGAAAAATCGTCCCGTCGGCCAGCGCGAGCAGCGCGTGGGGACGGGCATCGGCAATCAGCGACGACAAGACGAGAACTCCGACGTGTGCACCAGGCACGCTTGACGGCAGGCCGGCGGACCGGACGGCGCCGGCGGGCATGCGATCAGCGGTGACGGCTTGACGACGCGCGGAGACCGAAAATTCACGGCAACCACTGCGCCGGACGGGTGCTGTAGTTAGACTGCCGAAGTATAACTTCTTGAAGTGACACTCCGGCGCCTGACACCGTCCAAGACCATGTCGAACCTGCTCGCGGGACTCAAGCAGCACACGATCATCGTCGCGGATACAGGTGATCTGGCATCCATCCAGCGTCTGCGCCCACGCGACGCAACCACTCCGTCGCTCATCCTCAAGGCCGCGCAGAAGGCGGAGCACGCGCCGCTGATCGAACGCGCCTTGCGGGCGGCGGGAGACGATCCCATTGAGCTCGCGCTCGATCACGTGTTGGTGGGGTTCGGCACCGAGATCCTGCGGCTGATCGACGGCCGGGTCTCCACCGAGGTCGATGCGCGCCTGTCGTTCGACACCCGCGCCACGCTGCAGAAGGCGCGCCGCCTGATCAGCCTGTACGAGGCGCACGGCGTGGACCGCACGCGCGTGCTGATTAAGATCGCCTCGACCTGGGAAGGCATCCGCGCCGCCGAGGTGCTCGAGCGCGAAGGCATCCACTGCAACATGACGCTGCTCTTCGCGCTCCCGCAGGCGCAGGCCTGCGCCGACGCCGGTGCCACGCTGATCTCGCCCTTCGTCGGCCGCATCTACGACTGGTTCAAGAAGCAGGCTGGTGCGGCCTGGGATGAGGCCGCCAACGCCGGCGCCAACGATCCCGGCGTGCGCTCGGTGCGCGCCATCTACGACCAGCTCAAGGGCGGCGGCTACGCCACCGAGATCATGGGCGCGAGCTTCCGCAACACCGGTCAGATCCTGGCGCTGGCGGGCTGCGACCTGTTGACCATCAGCCCGGAACTGCTCGATGCACTCGCATCCCAGTCGGGCGCCGTGCCGCGCGCCCTGCCGGCGCAGCGACCGCGGATCGAGCCACGGGCACTGTCGGCAGTTGCCTTCCGCACGCAGCTGAATGACAACGCAATGGCGAGCGAGAAGCTCGCCGAGGGCATCCGTCTGTTCGTCGCCGACTCGCTGAAGCTGCAGACGCTGCTGCCGCGCGTGCCCGCCTAGCCCCACGGCCCCATGCTGATCCTGCCGTACCAGACCCGCTATTCGGCGCGCTCGCTGCCGATCGTGACGCTGGTGCTGATCGCGCTGAACGTGCTCGTCTATGCCGTGCTGCAGTCGCGCGATGACAGCCGCTATGAAGCAGCGCTGCAGGCGTACAACGCCATCGGATTGGCCAGGATCGAAGTGCCGCGCTACGAGGCCTGGCTCGCCCGGCGCAACGACCGCGACGCGCAGAGCCGCCTGGCGGCACTGAAGGCGCAGCCCAAGCTGGCCTTGCTCATCATCGACAGCGATGACGCGTTCCGCGAGGCCATGCGCAGCGGCCGCGTGGTACCGCCGGGTGACCCGGAGTTCCAACGCTGGCGCGAGGAGCGGCGCAAGGTCGATGAACTGCTCGACCGGGTGTTCACGCGTCACTACGCGCTGGAGCCCAGCGGCAGGTGGTTCCACTACCTGACCTACCAGTTCCTACACGGCAGCTTCATGCACCTGTTCGGCAACATGGTCGTGCTGCTGCTGGCCGGCCCATTTGTCGAGGCGGCGCTCGGACGGCTGCGCTTTCTGGTGGGCTACCTGTTCGCCGGCTGCGTGGCCGGGGCCGCGCACCTGATGCTCTCCGCAGCTCCGCTGGTCGGTGCCTCGGGCTCGATTTCGGGTGCGATGGCGATGCTCGCCGTGCTGTACGGCACCCGACGCGTGCGCGTGTTTTACTGGGTGTTCGTCTACTTCGACACCGCCAAGGTCCCGGCGCTGGCGCTGCTGCCCGTCTGGATCATCAACGAGCTCGTGCAGTGGGGCGTGGCGAGCGAGTCGCGCGTGGCCTACGCGGCTCACCTCGGCGGGTTTGCAGCTGGCGCGCTGGCCGCCTGGCTGCTGCGCCCGCGCGACGCGACCAAGGTCGACAAGCTGGTGGCCGAGGAGTTCGCCGGCGAGGAGCAGCAGCGGCACTCGTCCCTGCTGCAGCAAGCGCAGGAGGCGGCCGCACGCATGGACACCAAGCGCGCGGCGCGCCTGTATCGCGAGCTGGTGGAGCAGCATCCAGAACAGGTCGAGCATCTGGCCGCGTACCTGAACGTGGCACTGCTGTCGCAGAGCCAGGAGTCGCTGTCGGACGCAGCACTGCGGGTGCTGCGGTTCCGCGGCAAGCGGCACACGGACGAGTTGCGCAGGGCGTATCTGACCATCGCGCAGCCGCGTGTCCTGAGCATCCTGCCGGTGGACGAGCAGCTGCGGCTGGCGCGGCGCCTGGTGCGCTCGCGCGAGGACGCGGCCTCGTTGCGCGTGCTCGACGGCGTGCTCGGCGACACCAATCTGCGCGCGCTCTACGGGCGCCAGATCGCCGACTGCCTGCTCGGCCTGTACACGACCTACACCCGCTATGCGCTCCGCCAACAGGCCGACGCGGTTCACAGCCGCCTGAAGAGCTACTTTCCCTCACCCAACGAAATCGGCGGGTACGCGCCAACGAACGAGCCACCGCCCACGATACGCAGCTCGACCCTGAGCGGCCGCTCGACGCTGCAGGCCCCAGACACGCTGTACATCGATCTCAGCTCGCGGCAGCCTGATCGCCATTGAGACTGCATTCAAGCTCCTGCAAGCCGGCACCGCGACTCGGGTTGGCGCGCACGAGTGACGTCCACTTAACCTAGAAACCGCAGTTGTCATTGCTGCCAAACAGCGCAGATCGAGTGTTGGCGAGGCTCTCCGGGCAATTCTCGCGACTGCGGTGCAGTTCCAAACCGGTGATCGACCGCCGCTCAAATTGTTCAGTCGCGACAGCGACTTGGTGCGTCTTGCGGCCGTCAACTGCGGTTTTTTGGCTTAATCATGCCGGTTCGATGAATGACTCACGCTGTGTCCGGCCGGTCTGGCGGGACCGGGGTCGTCCCGAGAGTTGTCGCTAGCGGCTCGCAAGCCGGTCCATGCGTTCGAGCGTGCGCACCCCTTCTTGTCCTGCCGGGTGCTCAGGAAACTTCTCGACTAGGTATTCGAGGATGCGACGCGCCTGCACAAGCGCGGGGCCGCCGGCTGCCAGCATAAGTTGCGCACCGATGAGATAGATCGCCGGCACATCCGGGTGTCCCCGGTACTTCTTGTCGAAGCCCTTGATGAGCCGGGCGGCAAGATCGCTCTTTCCCGCGGCAATCGCCGCGCGCGCCAGCGGCGAGATGTGCTCCGTCTTGCGTGGCTGCCAACCGGCGCCGCGTGCCAACGCCTCTTCGGCCAACGCCAGGGCCTCGCGATCGTTGCGAGTGGCCATCAGCAGATCGAGATACGTATCCGTGTGGCCTTCGATACGGGGCAAATAGCCCTCGGCAAGCAGCAGCTTGTGCAGCCGAGCGTGCAGCGACAGGTCTTGCGGGCGCTCGCGCAGGTCATCATTGAGCACGTCAATGGCGTCTTTGATCGCGCCTTCGGAGACCAGTTTGCCGATCAACGCGTCGCGCGAGCGCGCCTTCAGGTCGACCTTGCGCAATGAGGAAGCGCGCGTGTCGCCAGGGCCGATGGGTGTGATCCCCAGGGCATCGCTGTACTGGTACATCGCGTAGCCGATCAGCGCGCAGATGACATAGGTGAAGTACCAAAACGCGGCGGCCATGAAGAACAGCAGAGCAAAGACCCCGACGCCGACGCTCGCGGTCCGGCCAGCCATCGCGCCGACCAGCAGACCGCCGAGCCCACCGGCAACGGCCAGCAGCATCACGCCGTAGTTGCGGCACAGATCGGCAAAAAAAACGAAAATGCACAGCACGAAGTAGGTCTTGCCGATGCGGCTGATCGTGCCGACGATGCCGCCCGGATTCAGCGCCCCGAAGACGTCTTGCGTCACCACCAGCCGCATCACTGCGGCGGGCATGACGATGCCGAAGAGCAATGCGTAGGCCAACCAGAATAGGAACTCGCTGCCGCCGGTGAGCAGCAGCACGCCGGTCACGGTCAGCCCGAAAACGACATTGACGGCGACATACTTGAACGGTCGCCACAAGCTGGCATTTTCGTCGATCTCCGGATAGCTTGAGGGGCTAAGAAAACCTTGCGAGGAGCGGTCGATGATGGTGAATCCGTATGCCGCGCCGTAGACGACAACACCCAAGAGCACGAGCAGCATCGCAAACACGCCGATCACGCCCATGAACAGCGCCAGGGGAGACAGCAGCGCCAAGGCCGAAAGGGCCGCGATGCGGAGCAGGACGACCTTGTCGAGCGGCAGCGCAAAGATGCGCGGCATCCGTTGCCAGAAGGGAGTGACGGGCGCAGCCGTCGCGTCAGGCGTCCAGGTGCTCAAGATGGCGGCCGGAAGGTCCAGTCTGCGGAATGGTAACGGTACGTCCCATGCTCACGGGCCCGAAAGGCACCGGAATTGCCCTACAGACCGCGGCAAGACCACTGCCGTGGGCCCAACACCAGCGGCCCTACAGCTTCTCCGTCTCGCCACTCTTGGGCTGCCACTTCATCAGGTGGCGCTCGGCGCGCCCCACGACCCAGTCGAGCACAAGGGCAAAGGCCGTGAGCACGAGGATGCCCGCCATCACCGTGTTGATGTCGAACGTACCCTCGGCCTGCAGGATCAGGTAGCCCACGCCGCGTGCAGAGCCCAGGTACTCGCCCACCACGGCGCCGACGAACGCCAGGCCGACCGAGGTGTGCAGCGAAGAGAACACCCAGCTCATCGCGCTGGGCAGGTACACATGGCGCAGCAACTGGCGCTGGCCGGCGCCCAGCATTCGCGCGTTGGCCAGCACCGTGGGACTCACCTCCTTCACGCCCTGATAAACGTTGAAGAAGACGATGAAGAACACCAGAGTGAAGCCGAGTGCCACCTTCGAGGCGATGCCCAGGCCAAACCACACGGCGAAGATCGGTGCCAGGATCACGCGCGGCATCGAATTGGCCGCCTTGATGTACGGATCGAGGATCGCGGCGGCCACCGGCGACAGCGCCAGCCACATGCCCACCGCCAAGCCGACCACCGTCCCGATCACGAAGGCAAGCACCGTTTCCAGCAGCGTCACCCACAGATGACCGTAAATGTCGGCATCGGTGACGAACCACTCCCAGATGCGCGCCACGATCTTGACCGGCTCGCCGAAGAAGAAGGCGGCCTGGCGATCATTGTCGAAGAAAATCGGCGGGATCAGGCCGGGCGTGGTCAGTACATGCCACAAGCCGAAGACGGCGACCAGCACCGCCACCTGCCAGAAGCGGATGTTGCGCTGGTTGGGCTTGATGATCGACCACATGGTGAAGGTGCCTACGCTGCCCGCTTCTGCTGCTCGTAGCCCTTGAGCACTTCCTCGCGCAGCACGTCCCAGATGGCCTTGTGCAGGTCGATGAAGCGCGGGGTCACGCGCACCTCGGCCACGTCGCGTGGACGGGCCAGGTCGATCACGAACTCGCCGATGGGCCGCGCGGCCGGTCCGGCCGACAGCACCACCACGCGATCGCTCATGGCAATGGCTTCATCGAGGTCGTGGGTGATGAACAGCACAGCCTTGCGCTTGGCTGCCCACAGCTCAAGCACCTCGTTCTCCATCAACTGCCGTGTCTGGATGTCGAGCGCCGAAAACGGCTCGTCCATGAGAATGATGTCGGGGTCGAGCACGAGCGTCTGCGCGAGCGAGGTGCGCTTGCGCATGCCGCCCGACAGCTGGTGCGGATAGCGGTCACCAAAGCCGCCCAGCCCGACCCGCTTGAGCCAGTCCTCGCCTTGCGCTCGTGCCTCGCGCTCGGGCACGCCACGAAACTCCAATCCCGCGGTCACGTTGCGAAGCGCCGTGCGCCACGGCATCAGCGCCTCGGACTGGAACATGTAGCCCGCGCGGCTGTTGATGCCCACCAGCGGCTGCCCGAACACCCGCACCGTGCCACTGGACGGCGCAAGCAGACCCGCACCGACGTTCAGCAGCGTGCTCTTGCCGCAACCCGTCGGCCCGACCACGCTGACAAACTCGCCGGGCGCGATGTGCAGCGTGACATCGCGCACCGCGGTGTACCGCTGGTTGCGATCCTCCCGCGAAACGAAGGTGCAGGTGATGCTGTCGAGGGCGAGCGCGGGAGCGGCATCTTGCATGGGCCCGCAAGCATAGCGGCGGCGCGACGGCTGCGGGGTGTGTGTCTGGCGCACCGCCCCCATTCGGCAGCCAATCACTGACGCCGCACAGCCGGCCACTGCGGCGGCGCGTGACAATCGAGGCAGCCAACGTCAGCAACAGGCGGCAACGATGCAGCGACGCGCAATGATGGCAAGCTTGGTTGCAGTGGCTGCCCTGGGCGGCCTGGGCAACGTCGCATGGGCTCAACGACCGGCCAACCCGATCGCCCGCCCGCCACGCCCGTCCCGGCCCGACCGGCCGGATCGGCCGATCGCACCGGGACGCTTCTATCCGCTGGATGGCGGTGGCGTGGCGCAGGCGCCAGTGCCCGGCATGTTTACTGTGGTGGCTGTGGACAGCCGCGGCAACACGCTGCAGTTGCGCGATTACGGCGGCCGCAGCGGCACCGTGCTGGTGGCGCCCGACCTGATCGATCTGGACTGCATCAAGCCCGGTGACGTCATGGAGGTCGACTTCCTCGTTCCCGACCCGGGCAGCACCGTCATCGCCGCCGCGGGCATCTGGAAGCTGGCACCAGTCAGCCGCAATAGCGCGGTCTGCGCACATCGGGGCCCGACCGAAGGGCAAGCCGGGCGTGCGCCCGCCGCCCGCGCCGTCGCTCAGACCTTGGGATACTTCGCGTTGGCCTTTCTTGCGAGCTCGTTGGTGTAGTTGGCCTTCAGGTCGAGCTTGGCCTTTTGCATCGACTCATCGACGCTGACCAGCGCACGCAAGGCCGTGGCCGAGCCTGCCTCCGGAAACAAGCCGTCGGGCGACAGCGCGCCCTTGGCCTTGAGGAAGGCATCGATGTAGACGGCGCGGTCGCCAAGCAGGTACGACTCCGGCACGACCTTGATGATCTCGCCCGGGCCGGCTGCCTGGATCCACTTGTTGGCGCGCACGATGGCGTTGGTCAACGCCTGCGCCACGTTGGGATTCTTGTCGAGAAAGCTTTGCGGCGCGTAAAGGCACGCTGCCGGCATCGGCCCGCCGAACACGCGGTCGGCCTCGGCCACGTCGCGCGTGTCCGACACGATCTTGATGTCGCCCGCGCGTTGGAGAATGGTGATGACCGGATCGAGATTGGAGATCGCGTCTATCTGGCCCGCGCGCAGCGCGGCCACCGCGCCCTGCGAGGCGCCCACGCCGACGATCACCACATCGCTCGGTTTCATGCCCGCCTTGGCCAGCACGTAGTTGAGCATGATGTTGGTCGATGAGCCGGGCGCGGTCACGCCGATCTTCTTGCCCTTCAAATCGGCGATGCTCTTGTAGCTGGCCATCGTCTTGGTCGACACGCCCAGCACGATCTGCGGCGCGCGCCCCTGCAGCACGAAGGCACGCATCGGCTGCCCCTTGGCCTGCATGTTCAAGGTGTGCTCGAACGCACCTGACACGACGTCTGCGCTGCCGCCGACCACCGCCTGCAGTGCACGGGCACCGCCGGCAAAGTCGACGATCTCGACGTCCAGCCCTTCGGCCTGGAAGTACTTGAGCTGCTCGGCCACCGATAGCGGCAGGTAATACAGCAGGTTCTTGCCGCCGACAGCGATCGTGATTTTCTTGCGCTCCAGTGCCTGGGCCAGCGCGCCTGCGGGCAGTGCGGCAGCAAAGGGAGCGACAAGCGTGGCGCCAACGATGGCGCGCCGATGCTTCGAGTGTTGCATGGTGTCTCCGTCCGGTGATGCCGGCTCGCCGGCCGGTCTGACGGGGACTATATCGCGCGGCCTGCCTCGCGCTGCGCTAAACGACGCCGTCGGCGTGCAGCCGCGCGCGCGCGGCTGCGTCGAAGCCCAGTGCGTCGAGGATCGCGTCCGTATGTTCCCCGAGCTTCGGTCCCAGCCAGCGTGTCTGCCCTGGGGTCGCCGACAGCTTGGGCGTGACGGCGGGGACCGCCATGGCAGTGCCATCAGCCAGCAGATGCCGCTCGATCATCTGGCGCGCCAAGAACTGCGGGTCGGTGAACATGTCGGCGACGCTATAGATCTTCGATGCGGGCACATCGGCGGCAGTCAGCACGGCAAGCGCCTCGTCGATGCCGCGGCCGCTGCACCAGCCCTGGATCGCATCGTCGATCTCCTGCGTGCGCGGCACCCGTCCGTCGTTGCGCGCCAGTTGCGGATCGCTGGCGAGATCGTCGCGGCCAATAGCGGTCATCAAGCGCTTGAAGATCGCATCGCCGTTGCCGGCGATCACGACGGCCGCGCCATCGGCGCAGGCGTAGGTGTTCGACGGCACGATCCCCGGCAGCGCGCCGCCGGTCCGGCAGCGCACCACGCCATAGCGGTCGTACTCGGGCACCGTGCTTTCCATCAGGTTGAAAACGGCCTCGTACAGCGCCACGTCGACCACTTGGCCCTGGCCGCGACCACGACCCCCCGTGGAGTCGCGATGCCGCAGCGCCATCAGCGCCCCGATCACCCCATGCAGAGCAGCGACCGAGTCGCCAATCGAGATGCCGATACGCACCGGCGGCCGATCCGGATGCCCGGAGACAAAGCGAATGCCGCCCATACTTTCACCGATGGCGCCAAAGCCCGGCTTGTCCCGCATCGGCCCGCTCTGACCGTAGCCGGAAAGCCGCACCATGATGGTCGCGGGGTTCAGCGCCTTGAGCGCCTCGTACCCCAGGCCCCACTTTTCGAGCACGCCGGGCCGGTAGTTCTCGATGATCATGTCCGCGTCGAGCGCCAGCTTGCGTGCAATCTCCTGGCCGCGGGGGTCCTTGAGGTTGAGCGTGATCGACTGCTTGTTGCGTGCCTGCACGTACCACCACAGGCTCGTGCCCTCGTGCAGGTGGCGCCAGCTACGGATCGGATCACCGCCCTCGGTGGACTCGACCTTGATGACCTCGGCGCCGAACTCGGCCAGCATCCGCGCCGCGAACGGCCCCGCGATCAGCGTGCCGAGTTCCAGGACCTTGAGGCCGGCCAGCGCGCTCATCGCAGCCTCGCTACGCAGCCAGCACGAAGATCGTGATGCAAGCGACGATGCCGATCAGCCAGGCGATCGAGCGTGCCGCATGCAGGTCGGCCAGATAGAACCCGAGATAGGCCACGCGCGCGGCAACGAACATGATCGCCAGGATGTCGAGCCGCTCCTGCGAGGCCTGCAGCATCTCGGCCACGAGCACCGCGGCCGCGAAGAGCGGAAACGCCTCGAAGCCGTTCTTCTGTGCGTTGTCGGCCCGCTTGGCCATGCCGGTCTGGCGATCGAGAAACGCGCGCGGATCGCGGTTGTCGTAACGCTGGTCGGTGGCGAACTTGGCAATGCCCGTGGCCACATAGGGCAACAGCGCCGCAATCAGCACGCACCAGAGCGCGATCGTCATCAATGTCTCCCAGGGAGCTACGCGGCGCGCCGATCCAGCATCGCCTGCGCAATGGTGTTCACATCGGTGTACTCGAGCTCGGCGCCGGCCGGCACACCGCGCGCCAGGCGGCTGATCCTGATATGCGGGTCGCGCTGGCGGATGAGCTCGCCAATGTAGTGCGCGGTAGCATCGCCTTCCGGCGTGAAGCTGGTGGCAATGATGACCTCGCGCACCAGGCCGTCGGTCGCGCGCGCCAGCAGCCGCTCCATCTGAATCTCCTTGGGTCCGATGCCATCGAGCGGCGAAAGCCGCCCAAGAAGGACGAAGTAAAGACCGGCATACGCCAGCGACTGCTCGACCATCAGTTGGTCGGCCGGACCCTCCACCACGCAAAGCAGCCCGGCATCGCGCCGCGGGCTGGCGCAGGTCTCGCAGATCTCCTGCTCGGTGAGCGTGTTGCAGCGCGCGCAGTGCCGCACGTTCTGCGCCGCCGCCAACAACGCTTCGCCCAGCGACACCGCGGTGCCGCGCTCATGCTGCAGCAAGTGAAACGCAATGCGCTGCGCCGACCGCGGCCCGATGCCCGGCAGCCGCTTTAGCGCATCCACCAGCTTGTCAAGTGTCGGCGAGAGTTTCAAGGAAAGGCGCCTCGCACACTGGCGCGCAAAGCGCGCTCGTTGCAGTTATGGATGGGTCGGGCGCGTGGCCGTTCCAGAGCCCGACCCACAGACTTACCCGGCGAGGGTACACGTGCGACGCGCAGCGTCGCGTACACCCGAGCCGCTCAAAACGGCATCTTGAAGCCCGGCGGCAGCGGCATGCCCGCCGTCACCGAGGCCATTTTTTGCTGCGAGGTTTCTTCAGCGCGGCGCACGGCATCGTTGAATGCGGCGGCCACCAGGTCCTCGAGCATGTCCTTGTCGTCGCCGACAAGGCTCGGGTCGATCTGCACGCGCCGCACTTGGTTCTTGCAGGTCATCGTGACCTTGACCATGCCGGCGCCCGACTGGCCCTCGACCTCGATGCTGGCGAGTTCGTCCTGCAGGCGCTTCATGTTCTCCTGCATCTTCTGCGCCTGCTGCATCAGCCCGGCGAGCTGGTTCTTCATCATGGCAATATCCTCGTGTCCTTGCTTGCTTTACTGGAAGCGTTGTGCGGGCGCGCCGTGGCCGCCACGCGTTCAATCCGCCGGCCGGATCGACGCAGGGTCGATGCTCGCACCAAAGTTCTCGATCACCTGCTTGACGAACGGGTCGGCATGGATCGCCTCCTCGGCCCGCTTCTGCCGCTCACTGCGTGCCTGCTCGACGAGCGCGGCGGCCGTCGGGCCCGCCGTGGTGCCCACGTCCACCTGCACCCGCAGGCTGCGGTTGAAGTGCTGTCCGAGTGCGCTCTTCAATCGCTCGATGTTGCTGGCGTCGGCCAGCGTCTTCATCGGCACGCGCAGCCGCACCACGTCGCCCTCCACCGCCAGCAGCTCGCTGCGCGAGGCAAGTTCGCGCGTCAGCCCGTTGATCGGTAGGCGCGTGACCAGCGCCGGCCAGTCGTCGATCCGCAGCGGACCGTTGGACCGCTGCGGCCCATTGGACGGCTGCGGCGCCACTGGTGCACGCGCGAGCGGTGCGGCGCTTGGTGGCAGCGACGCGCCACGCACCGCGGTCGGCGGCGACAGCGCAACCCGGGCGGGCATCGTCGCGCGCGGCTTGCTTGCGACCAGCGCCGCGGCACGCTGCGTGGTGCTTTCGCCGGGCGCGGTCGTCGGCGCGAAGGCGAGCATGCGCAGCAGCGCCATCGTAAAGCCGGCATAGTCGTCCGGCGCCAGGTGCAGGTCGTTGCGCCCGTGCAGCGCCACCTGGTAGTACAACTGCACCTCGTCGGCGCTGAACCGCTTGGCAAGGCGGCGGATGGCCTCGGCCGCATCGTCGTCGGCCAGCGCCTCGGGCACCTGCTGCACCAGCGCGATCCGGTGCAGCAGGCTGCCGAGATCCCGCAGGCCCTGCGCGAAGGACAGGCTGCGGCCGGCCATCTCGTCGGCCAGCGCGAGCAGCCCCTTGGCATCGCGCGCGGCCAGCGCATCGAGCAGCCGCACGAGCACGGTGGTGTCGATCGCACCGAGCATGCCGCGCACGGCCTCGGCCGTCACGCTGCCGGCGCTGTAGGCAATCGCCTGGTCGAGCAGGGACAGCCCGTCGCGCATGCTGCCGCGCGCAGCCTGCCCCAGCAGGCGCAGCGCGACCGGCTCCGCACTGATGCCCTCCTTCCGCAGGATCTCGGTGAGCAGCGTGGCCACGTGCTGCGGCGTCATCTGCTTGAGGTTGAACTGCAGGCAGCGGCTCAGGACCGTGACCGGGATCTTCTGCGGGTCGGTCGTGGCGAGGATGAACTTGACGTACTCGGGCGGCTCCTCGAGCGTCTTGAGCATCGCGTTGAACGCGTGCGTGGTGAGCATGTGCACTTCATCGATCATGTAGACCTTGAAGCGCGCATTGCTCGGCGCGTATACGGCGCGCTCCAGCAGCGCGGTCATCTCGTCCACGCCGCGGTTGCTCGCCGCGTCCATCTCGATGTAGTCGACGAAGCGGCCGGCATCGATCGCCGTGCAGGCGTCGCACTGGTTGCAGGGCGTGGCGGTCATGCCGCCCCTGCCGTCCGGCCCCACGCAGTTCAGGCACTTGGCCAGGATGCGCGACAGCGTGGTCTTGCCGACGCCGCGCGTGCCGGTGAACAGGTAGGCGTGATGCAGCCGCTGCTGCTCGAGCGCATGCGTCAGCGCGCGCACCACATGCTCCTGACCCACACAGGAGGCAAAGTCACGCGGGCGCCACTTGCGCGCAAGCACTTGGTACGACATGGGGTGAGTTTAGTCGCGCGGGCCGGTCGGCACGGGGGCGCCCAGGCGAGCGAGGGCCTCGCCGGTGACGCGGCAGATGCGCCAGTCGGGCAGGATGCTCGCGCCCAGGGCTGCGTAGAAGTCGATCGCGCTCTGGTTCCAGTCGAGCACCGACCATTCGAACCGGCCGCACTCCCGCTGCACCGCCACCTGCGCGACGTGCCGGATCAGCGCCTTGCCGTAGCCCTTGCCGCGCGCCGCCGGGATGACGAACAGATCCTCGAGGTACAGGCCGCGCCGCGACAAGAACGTGGAGAAGTTGTGAAAGTACAGCGCAAAGCCCACCGGCCGCGCGCCCTCACCCTCGCCTTCCCATCCGAGCACGCATTCGACGACCGCGCGCGGCCCGAACAACTCGCGCCGCACGTCGTCCTCGCTGGCGACCACCAGGTGCGACAGCCTCTCGTACTCGGCCAGTTGCTTGACGAGGTCAAGCACGGTGACGGAATCCTGCGGACGTGCGGCAACAATGCGGAACATCGACGTAACGCGAATCGATCGGAAGGAAATTTCCCGGGAGGGAGGTCAAGGAGGGAGCGCGGAGCCGCTCCCTCTTGCATCAACATGCGGCCCGCGCGCTTGCGCGCGAGGCTCGCCTAGCCTGGGCCGCAAGCGGCCCAGGCTAGGCGAGCCTGATCCTCGGCACTCCGGGCTCTCCGCTGTGGCTGCTTCGTTCCCGACCTGACCAGGTTCACGGCACCCGAATGCGAGGGGGCCCGCCGGGACGGAGTGTAGCCGCTGGCGCAGGTGCAGCCGCGCAACAACGTGCCGTGCAACCCGTCCCCAAGCGGTCAGGCTGGCCAGGCGCGCCACGCACCCAGCAGCGGAAAGTACAAGCCGCAGTGCACCGGCTCCGGGCCGAGCGCCGCCACGAGCTGCGCGTAGCGCGCCAGCTGTGGCCGATAGCGCTCACGCTCCTGATCGAGAAACGCCTCGCGATCGCCGCCCTCGTGCACGCTGGTCTTGTAGTCGATGATCCAGCGCACGCCATCGGCGACGAAGCTGCGGTCGATCGCCACATTGATGACTTCGCCGTCGATCACGCCGGTGAGCTTCAGTTCGTTGGTCGCCTGCGCATGCGCCTGCAGCACCCATTGGCCGCGCGGGTCGGCCCGCGAACGCGTCAAGGCCTGCGCGACCCGGTCGGAGGCCACCCGAACATCGCTCTCCGGCACGCCGAGGGCGAGGAGCGTGCGCACGAACCCCGCCGTGGCGCCGGCGATGCGCGCGGCGCTCCAGCCATCGCGGTCCTCAGCGATCTTTTGCAGCATGCGATGCACGAGCGTGCCCACGTGGCGCACGGTCTCGCCGGCCCACGAGAATTCGATCTCGACATCGCCGCTGTGTGGCGCCACGCCGGCCTGCCAGGCGACGGCGGGCGGCAGCACGGGCAGCGGGCGCGGCCAGGGCAGACGCCAGTGCATCGGATCGAGGACCGGCGCCCCGTCGGATGCGGTCGCGGCCTCGGTCCGCGGCGCGGCCAACGCCAAGACTGTGAACTGCGGCTGCACCGCCGGCCAGAGCAGCGCAAGCAGGCTGCCCGCCGCAGGCGCGCTTGGTGCCTGCGCATCGGCCTGCAGCGGCACCGCGCCGATCAGATGCAACTGCTGCTTGGCGCGCGTGGCGGCCACGTACAGCAGGCGCTGCGCTTCGTTGCGCGCGCGCTCGGCCTGCAGGCGGCCGATGTAAGCATGCACGCGATCCGGCTCGCTGCCGCGCGCGGCCACCGTCCCGAGTAGCAGATCGCTGCCGCGACCATGCGCCCGGGCCCGCTCGGTCCACGCCAGCAGGCCCGGCGTATCGCGCATGCTCTCGCGTTCCAGTGCGGGGACGATCACGATGTCGAACTCCAGCCCCTTGGCCTTGTGGATCGTCATCACCTGCACGGAGCGCGGCGCGGCCAAGCTCTGCGCGAACAGCGCGTCGAGCGCGGCATCGAGTTGCGCCAGGCGCGGCATGTCGCCTGCGATGGCGACCTCGTCGAGCACCTCGAAGAACGCGCGGACATCGTCGGCGTCGCGCGGCTCGCGCAGGGTGTCCGGCCCGCCCAGGCGCAACCACGCCCCTTCGATCTGCGCGCGCAGGCTCACGCGGCGCACACCGTCCATCGCGGGCAGCAGTGCCTCGCGCGCGGCCAGCGCGCGGCCGCGACCGTCGTCGCCAAGTTCCATTAGCCGCAGGTCGTCGCACAGCAAGGACCACAGCGGCTCGCGCGGCGCCCCGTCCACCAGCGCATCGAGGTCCGCCAGCGTGAGTCCGCACCAGGGCGCGCGCAGCACCGCCAGCCAGGCGATGCGGTCGGCCGGATGCAGCAGGGCGCGCGTCAGCGCCAGCGCATCAACGACCGCGGGCCGTCGCGCCAGCGGGTCGATGTCGACCGCGCACACGGCGATCCCGGCGGCCGCGAGCGCCGGGACGATCTGCGCAAGGTGGCCGCGCGCGCGCACCAGCACCGCAATGCTGGCGTCAGGCTGCTCGGCGAGGGCCGAGGCGACCAGCGCGACCACCCGCTCGGCCTCGGCACGCTGCGTCCGCGCGGGCGCACCGACGAGCGCCTGCACCTGCACGCGGGCGCCGGCGAGGTCGCCCTTCCAGAGGGAGGCAGGCGCATAGGACACAGCACCGCTGGCAACGTCATCCCGCGGCGCCAGCACCTGCGGAAACACGTCGTTCACCCACTGCACCACGCTCGCACAGGAACGAAAATTGGTGGACAGCCGCAGCGGCTCGAGTTGCAGCGGCCCGATGCCGCGCAGCCGGGCGCGCAGGAACAGGCCGACGTCCGCCTCACGGAAGCGGTAGATCGACTGCATCGGGTCGCCGACCAGGAACAGCGTGCGGCCATCGCCCTCGCTCCACCCCTGCGTCAGCCGCTCCAGCAACTCAACCTGCATCACCGAGGTGTCCTGGAACTCGTCGATCATCAGGTGCTTGATGCGCGCGTCCAGCGCGAGCATGAGGTCCGACGGGCCCTCGCCCTCGGCATCTCCCAGCGCCTGCAGCGCCGCATGCGACACCGCCTGGAAGTCCGCCGCGCCACGCGCGCGGAACATGAGCTCGAGCTGCAGGAACGCGAGCTTGAGCACGTCGAGCACCGCGGCCAGTGTCTCCCACTGCGTCTGGTCGTAGCGCGCCGGCGGCATCTGCCGGATGGCCAGCAGCGCCTCGAGCAGACCGTCGATGGCGGCGCAGCGTTCGCCCAGCGCCTCCATCTGCGCCTTGGCCTCGACCAGCCGCGCCCGCTGTGTGCGATCGGTGGTGCTGCCCTGCGCGGGGAAGCCCTCATTGGCCGTCCAACGCCGCCGCCAGGCACCCTTGCGGTCGGCGGTGAGCAGCAGATCGGCGCAGCCCAGCCACACAGCCTCGGCCGCCGCATCGTCGTCTGCGGGCAGCGCGACCAGATCGCGGCAGGCGCGCAAGGCCGCGTTCGACGCCGGTGGCAGATTGGCCGCGGCCCAGGCCGCCAGTCGCAGCAGTTCGTCGGCCACGGGGCGGAGCGCCGAACGCAGCTGGCCGCACAGATCGCGTCGCACCTCGGCCAGGCCAGCCTCCAGGGTCGCGCGCGGCTGCGGCACCGCCGCCAGGCGAATCCACTGGTCGCGCTTGCCCAGCATCGCGGTGAGCAGGCGCGCGGCCTGTGCAGCGTCGTTGTCCAGGTGATCGAGCAGGCGCGCTACCGCGGCGGCATGCGCGGGCTCGCCGTGCTCCAGCAGCGCCAGCGTCGCGCGAGCCGCGTCGTCATACAGCTCGCGCGCGTCGTCCAGCAGTTGCGGCACACCGCCCATGCGCGAGGCCAGCGGCATGCGGCGCACGAGCTCGGCGCAGAACGAGTCGAGTGTGCCGATGCGCAGGCGCGCCGGCGCATCGAGCAGGCCCCAGCCGGCCTGCGCGTCACGCGCCAGCACCGCGAGCGCCAGCGGGCGGCGGGCGGCATCGGCGGCATCGCGCAGCGGCAACCCATCGCGCGCGGCCTGCAAGGCGCCGAGCACACGCTCGTGCATCTCTGCCGCCGCCTTGCGCGTAAAGGTGAGTGCGACGAGTTCCTCGGGCGCGTCGACCTGCGCGAGCAGCACGAGGATGCGCTGCACGAGCAGCTCGGTCTTGCCCGAGCCGGCCGGCGCCTGCACGATGAACGAGCGCGCGGGATCCAGCGCGGCTGCGCGCTCCGCCGCATCGTCGGGCGGGCGCCGATCGGCGTTGGCGGCGCTAGTCGTCATGCGTGCCCTGCCCGCCTGCGTCGCCCGCATCGCCTGCTCCACCCAGCGCCAGGCGCTCGCCATCGCCACGGCGCGCTTCGAGCCGGCACAACAGCGGCAGTGGGCAGAACTGGCAGCTGGTCTTGCGTTTTGGTGCGACCTCCGCGGCGCCGGCGAGGTAGTCGGCGGCCAACCGCTCCAGTTCCTCGCGCCAGTCCGCCAGCAAGCCGGGCCAGCCTGGTCGCTGCATCTCGGCGCGGTCGCTCGTCACGGCCTTCGCACCAGGCAGTTCAACGCCGTCGCGCACCAGGGCCTTGAACTGCAACTTGCCCGGCGCCAGCACGGCGAACGCAGCACCGGCGACGTCCTGTTCGCAGGTCACTGCATACAGCGGCAACTGCGGCTCATCGGGCCGCGTGCCAAGCCAGGCCGCCGGACTGAAGCTGCGGCTCTTGTAGTCGATGATGAGCACGCTGCCGTCGGCCAGCCGATCGATCCGATCAGGCGTGATCGACAGGGCAAGGCCGCCAAGCACCACGCGGACCGGCGCTTCGATGGCAATGACCTCGAACGGCGGGCGCGCGCGTTCGACCTGCAGCCACGCGTGCGCGGTGCGCGCCAGTCGGCGCCGCTCCAGGTCCTGCGCCCGCGCACCGAGCGCGTCAGGCCGCCGCCGCAGGAACAGGGTGAGCGCATCGTGCGCCGCGTCGCCCGCCATTTGCGTGACCCCGGCGTCGCTGGCTGCAAGCAGGGCCGCGTGCGTGCGCAGCGCGCGCCACACGTGCGCCATGGTGGCGTGCAGCAGCGCCCCGCGATCGGCAGCATCCAGTCCAGCCTCGGCCTCGGGCAACTCCCTCGCACGCAGGCGATGCAAGGCAAAACCGCGGAAGGCGCAGGCGGCCTGGTCGGCAAAGAGATGCGTGCCGCCCGTGACCGCCACCGGCGGCTCGGCGCGCACCGCGGGGCCCGCGTCCGCCGCGCCTTCCATCACGGCATCGGTGCGCAGGGCGCGCGCCAGCGCAGGCGTCGGTGCCAACGCGAGCGCGTCGGCATCGGCCAGGCGCATGCCGCGCAGCACTGGACTCGGCAGCAGCCTGCGGTCGCCATCCTGCTGCGGGTACGACAGCACCAGCTCACCGCTGGCCGACCAGCGGGTCAGCGCCCGACGAGCCTGCGCCTGTACCTCCTCGATCGAGGCGCCCGGCATGCGCGCCGCCCGTTGCCAGGCCAGCGGCACCAGCGGATTCGGCGTCACCGCGGCCGGCCAGTGCTGATCGGTCATCTGCGTCACCCACAGCCCATCGAACTGCAGGTGCTGCGCCTCGAGCGCACCGAGCACCTGCACCGGCACGTCGGGTGACTCGGGCTGGAACACGGTGTCGGCGGCAACGCGCCGCACCAGGGCGACGGCGTCTTGCAGCGACAGTGCGCCGAGCACCCGGTCCAGCGTCGCAAGGCTCGCGGGCAGCTCGCGCAGCCGCACGTAAGTCTGGAATTCGGCCGAGCTCAGCGTCCGCTCCCCGGGCACGCCGAGATCGGACAGCACACCAAAGAAGCGCTCGGCCCACACCGAAGGCGCAGCGCGCCGCCAACCGTCCCGCCGCGCGACGACCCGCGCAAGACGCGCCGCCAGCAGCGGCGCGGCATCGCCATGCCAGGAGCCGTCGTCCGTGGCTCGCGCGGCCAGCCGCCGCAGGCGCACGAGGTCGAGTTCGGCTGCGCCGCTGTCGCGCAGCGCGCGATCCAGCCGCGCACGGCGCACCGCCTCGGCCTGCGCATCGCCCAGGAAGGGCGAGCGCAGCAGCATGCCGGCCTCCGGCAGCGCGAGCGGCGCGGCCAAGGCACGCAGCACCGTGAGCACCGTGGCCACCAGCGGCGCGTCGGCGAGCGGCTCGCCCAGTGAGAGGTTGAACGGACGCGCGGCATCCTCGTCGGGCGCCAGCAGCAGCGCCGGGACCAGCGCCTCGGCCAAGGCGTGGGCGATGGCGGCGCGATGCGTACCGAGATCCGGCACAACAATGCCAAGGCGGCAGTCCGGCCGCGCCCCGAGCCGGGCGCGCGCCCAGGCCGCCGCGGCACGCCACTGGCTGGCGGCATCGGCGCAGGCGAGCACCTGCGCCGCTCCTGCCACCACGGGCACCGCCGCATGGCGAACCTGCACGCCCTGCGCACGCACGGTCTCCAGCAGTGCCTGCTGCTGCGGCGTCAGGGCATCGAAGCCGGCCAGAACGACAGGCTGCGGCGGCCGCCACTGGCCGCGGCCAGCCGCGGCCTGCAACGCGGTGGCCGCCTGCGCGGGAGCAACTGCGTCGAGGCCGCGCAGGCGCTGCGCATAGACGCTGGCCCAGTCGCGGAAGA
This sequence comes from Burkholderiales bacterium, assembly GCA_020248785.1. Taxonomy (GTDB): domain Bacteria; phylum Pseudomonadota; class Gammaproteobacteria; order Burkholderiales; family Burkholderiaceae_F; genus JALHMQ01. The sequence continues at coordinate 42,396 of JADCGX010000024.1, forward strand.
CACGCTGGTCTTCGGTAGCGCCGAGTTCGCGCAGCCGGTGCCCGAGCCGGTAGTCGTGCAGCAACGCCCACGCCTGTTGCGCCGAGCGGGCCGCCGCGTCGCTGAGCAGCAGTGCGCCCAGGGCCGATTGCGCGATGACCTCGCGCCAGAGCACGAGGTCCTGCAGCGGAGAGAGCACCTGGCCCTCGCAACCGGCCTCCTGCAGGCAGCGAATCAAAAAGGCGTCCCAGGGCAGCACATCGGCGCTCGTCCACACGGCCTTGCCTGCATCCACCTGGGCTTGGTCGAACTCGCGCTTCAGTGCGCGCGCCAGCCGACGGTTGGGCGTGACAACGCTCGCGCCTTGCGCGCACGCCTGCGCGACCGCCGCCCGATCCACCGTGGTCACCGGACCAGACGCATTGCCAGCTTGCATGTCTTGTGCCGCCATCGCATCGATTCTAGTCACCGCTTTCATGTGGCCCGGGGCGGTGCTACCATGCGCTGACACGACGTCGGCACCGCCGCCCTGCGCACGATGCAGCCGCAGGCGCTACCTCCGCCAGACGTTCGCCCACCCCCGCCTACCCTTTTCCGTTCAAGCGAACTGCCATCGGCAGCGCGGCACCCGAAGGAACAACTTCATGAGCGACATCAAGTATGTGAGCGATGCCTCGTTCGACGAGGAAGTCATCAAGTCAGAACGCCCCGTGCTGGTCGACTACTGGGCCGAATGGTGCGGCCCCTGCCGCGCGATCGCGCCGATCCTCGACGAGGTTGCCGGTGCCTACAAGGACAAGCTCACCGTTGCGAAACTGAACGTCGACGAGAACCAGGCCACGCCGGCCAGATACGGCATCCGCGGCATTCCCACGCTAATGCTGTTCAAGAACGGCGCCGTGGTCGGCACCAAGGTCGGCGCGCTGTCCAAGTCGCAACTCACGGCCTTCCTCGATTCAAACATTTGATCGTTCAATAACGTCGGGCGCCAACCGGCGCTCGACCACATCTGCGCGGGTCTGCCTCACACGGACCCCATCTCATCCGTACCGCCCACCCTTATGCACCTCTCAGAACTGAAAGCCCTGCACGTCTCCCAGCTGCTCGAAATGGCGCAGGGGCTCGACATCGACAACGCCAACCGGATGCGCAAGCAGGAACTGATGTTTGCCATCCTGAAAAAGCGCGCCAAAAGTGGCGAGCAAATTTTCGGCGACGGCACGCTTGAAGTACTGCCTGACGGCTTCGGGTTCCTGCGCTCGCCCGACACCAGCTACCTGGCAAGCACCGACGACATCTACATCTCGCCCAGCCAGATTCGCCGCTTCAATTTGCACACGGGCGACTCGATCGAAGGCGAAGTGCGGGTGCCCAAGGATGGCGAGCGCTACTTCGCGCTCGTGAAGGTCGACAAGACCAACGGCGTGCCGCCGGAGTCGCTCAAGCACCGCATCCTGTTCGAAAACCTCACGCCGCTCTTCCCCAACGAGCCGATGAAGCTCGAGCGCGAGATGAAAGGCGATGAAAACATCACGGGTCGGCTGATCGACATCATCGCGCCGATCGGCAAGGGCCAGCGCGGCCTGCTGGTGGCCAGCCCGAAGAGCGGCAAGACCGTCCTGATGCAGCACATCGCACACGCGATCGCGGCCAATCACCCGGACTGCGTCCTGATCGTGCTGCTCATCGACGAGCGGCCCGAGGAAGTCACCGAGATGCAACGCTCGGTCCGCGGCGAGGTGGTCGCCTCCACCTTCGACGAGCCGGCGGTGCGGCATGTGCAGGTAGCCGAGATGGTGATCGAGAAAGCCAAACGGCTGGCCGAATCCAAGAAGGACGTGGTGATCCTGCTCGACTCGATCACGCGCCTGGCGCGCGCCTACAACACGGTGGTGCCGGCCTCGGGCAAGGTTCTGACTGGCGGCGTGGACGCCAATGCCCTGCAACGGCCCAAGCGCTTCTTCGGCGCGGCGCGCAACATCGAGGAAGGCGGCTCGCTGACCATCATTGCCACCGCGCTGATCGACACCGGCTCGCGCATGGACGATGTGATCTACGAGGAGTTCAAGGGCACCGGCAACATGGAAATCCACATGGAGCGCCGGCTGGCCGAAAAGCGCGTCTATCCGGCTCTCAACGTCAACCGCTCCGGGACACGCAAGGAAGAGCTGCTGCTCGACCCGGCGATCCTGCAGAAGGTCTGGATCCTGCGCAAGCTGCTTTACGGGATGGACGAGATCGAGGCGATGGAGTTCCTGCTCGACAAGATGAAGGCGACCAAGACCAACGCCGAGTTCTTCGAGATGATGCGCCGGGGTGGTTGAGCGCGGTCGTCGTTGTGCACAACGGCGTGTGTCAGTTGAACGCGAATCAGCCGCGGCCCGGCAGCAGGCGCGGCCGCACTGATGAATCTGGCGCGAGCCCGGGCCCAACGTCCCGTCCCCTGTATACTGGAAAGCTTTTCCGCCCCGGGTACGTGGTCGGCGGTCGCACCTCTAGCGCAACCGCATCCGGCCGGCGGCCCAAGCAAGCACGACAAGTGCGTGACGACAAGTGCGTGAGGACACAATGAAGCAAGGCATCCATCCCGAGTACCGGGAAGTCGTTTTCCAGGACATGCAGAACGACTTTAAGTTCGTCTCGCGTTCGACCGCGACAACCCGCGACACGATCGAGTTGAACGGCAAGACCTATCCGCTGATCAAGCTCGACACGAGTTCCGAATCGCATCCGTTCTACACCGGCGCGCAAACCCGCATCGTGGAAACGGGCCGGGTGGAGAAGTTCCGGCAGAAGTTCGCGGCCAAGACCGAGCAGGTCAATGCCGCCGCCGCCGAGGCCATCAAGGCCAAGGAAACCACGCCCAAGCAGGCCAAGGCCAAGCGCAAGTAGCATCCGTTGCAGGACACGGAGCCGCCGTTGCGACTGCAACGTGGCAGCACAAAAGGCAGCTCCGGCTGCCTTTTTTGTTCTGTGCGTCCGCCTGAGAGGGTGTAGTCGAAATGATCTACGTCGCCAGTCTAGTTGCGAGGATACGTGCTTCGGCCAGTCAGACCCAGGCCAGTGGAGCCCAATCGGATCGATCATGGTGTGCCATGAGTCGGCGTGCGCGCTCGTTCCAGGCATGAGTACGTTCGACCACCCAGCGCTTGGCCTGCACCACGAAGCCCTTGGCGACGACCTCGGG
>JADCGX010000240.1 GCA_020248785.1 Burkholderiales bacterium
ACCTCGTCTTCGACAGCCTGGAGGCGCTGGAGAACCAACTCGAATGCGGGCTTCGCGACCTCGAAAGCGATCTTCCTCGGGTGCGTTCCATCGTTTCTTGGCCGTGGCTAAATATTAGCCTTTTGAATTAGAAATGGAATCAGTAGTTCATCAGTTCGACGACACTGATGACTTCACTGGCCGGACCAGGGTGCAGGGGAAGCTCGATCCGGTAACGCTGCAAGCCGCGCCTTGCGTGTCCCACAGCGTCGCGACCCACCTGGCGCGCGCATTCGGCCATCGCAATGCTTGCCGATAAGCGGTACGCAGCCACTGACGGCGGGGCCGGCCACCCCAGCGACGCCACCGTCACCTTGCGTGCCAAACGGCTTCAGTCCTGCTGCATGCACGCGACATTGCCCTCGGCAGGCAGCACCAGCGACAGCCCATCGCCTCGCGCCAAGTCGATCTTCTGCAATGGTGGCCCGCTGCTGCTCGTCACAACAATGGCCTCGTCCGCGTCGTAACGCGCCTCAGCCGTGGACGCCAGTAGACGAATGTCGTTGCGCGCGCTTCGTGCCGCTGCGCGGCCCTCGTTGTGCCTCGCGCGGTCGACCTCGAACCAGATGTGTTCCGTGTCCTAGACGTAGATTTGTCGCCAGCCAAAAGCGGGGGCCGAGCGTATGGCGCTGCCCATTTCGTAGTGCTGTCGAACCCCCGCCAACAGCAGTCGCGGGCGGCGAGCGTCGGCGTTACGCTGCACCCCCATGGGCCGCGTGGGCGGTCGACTGAGCGCGTACAGCGCAACGGCCGCCGCCGCACAGACGTTGAGGGAGTTGATGCGTGCCGAGTGCATCGGGATCTGAATGCGCTCGGTGGCTGCGGCAGCGAACGAAGCCGTCAGTCCGCGCCGTTCATTGCCGACATGGACGGCAAAACGCCCCTGCACGCGATGGCCGTACACGTCACTTGCCCCAGGCAGATTATCGAACGCAATGCGATGCGGATAGCTTTCTCGCAGCACATCGGCGTGCTCGATGAGCCGCGTGATCCGGTCCAATGCCGCGCCGTCGCTGCCCTCGAGCTGCGCCGGCGTTGGGGCTGCCAGGCGCAGCAGACAGTCAGCGTCGAAGAGTCGAGCAACCTGCTGCAGCAGCTCGACATTGGCCGTCTTTTCCAGGCCGTCGCCCACCAGGGCGATGCGACCCGCTCCATGCACGGCTTGCTCCGCCGAGAACGTCATGAAGCGTCCAGCAGCGCGTGAAGACGCGGCTGCCGGCGCGCCGCCCACTGCTCGGCGTACGCCTCATGATCGCGGCGTCTGGCGATCTTGATCGTGCGCTTGCCCTTGTGGTGCTGCAAATGATGGTGACCGAGTTCATGCAACAGCACGTGCTCAAGCATGAAGCGGCGCAGCGCCGATGGCGGCCAGTCGACGCAACTGCGACCGAGCATCGAGTCGTAACCGATCACACCGCCAAACAAAGTGAGTAGGTCACGTTGCCGGGGCGCCAGCGTGCCCGTCAAGCGCCACGTCGGCAGCGGCTGCTCGTACAGCACCACGCGGTCCGGCACCTCCAGCATGCCGAAAGCCATTGCGCCAGGACGAGATTCGGCGCGGTGCCGCGGCGCGATGGACTGCACGCCTTAGGTCGCCGTTGGTCCGAGCGCGAGTAGCGCAGCCCGCAGCAGACCCGGTTCGAGTGGATGAAAGTAACCGGAGCGCGGGACTGATGATGATTCGGGGCAGCGTCTGCGCTGGCTCCCGCACATCGGCCATTGAGGCTATGCCAGAAGAAGCTGGCCGTGTTCGGTGGTCAGCATGTGTCGCTTCCTGGGCCGAACGGCGATGGGGCGCAGCCAGACGTCTTACGGCACGGCGATCAAGCTGCGGTGTCCTGAAACTGCGTGCCATGCGGCCGTCAGATCTCCAGGTTATCGATGAGACGGGTGTTGCCGAGCTTTGCCGCCGAGAGCACGACGAGCGGCTCGCCCGCGACCAGGTCGCCGGCGGCGGGCGCCTTCAGGTCGCGCTGGCGCCGCACGGCGACGTAGTCGACCTTCCAGCCCGCCGCGGCCAGTTCGCGCTGGGCGTCGTGCTCGACGCGTGCCAGGTCGTGCTCACCGTTGCGCACGCGGTCGCGCACCTCGTTGAGCAGGCGGTACATGCGCGGGGCTTCCTTGCGCTCGGCCTCGTTGAGGTAGCGGTTGCGCGAGGACATGGCCAGCCCGTCGCCGTCGCGCACTGTCTCGTGCGGGACAATCTCCGTGGGCAGCGCAAACTGCCGGCACATATTGCGCACGATCATCAGCTGCTGGTAATCCTTCTTGCCGAACACCGCGACTTTCGGCTGTACGCAGGAAAAGAGCTTCAACACCACGGTGGTCACGCCGGCGAAAAAGCCCGGTCGAAACTCGCCCTCCAAAATGTCGCCCAGGTCGGTGGGCGGGCTGACGCGGTAGTTCTGCGGCTCGGGATACAGCTCGCGCTCGTTGGGCGCAAACAGCACGTACACGTGGTTCTGCTTCTGCAGCTTCTCGATGTCCTGCTCGAGCGTGCGCGGGTACTTGTCGAAGTCCTCGTTGGGGCCAAACTGCAGCCGGTTCACGAAGATCGAGGCCACCACCGGGTCGCCGTGCTGGTGCGCCAGTCGCATCAACGCCAGATGCCCCTCATGCAAGTTGCCCATGGTGGGCACGAAGCTCGTCCGGTTCTGCCCACGCAGCTGGTCGCGCAGTTCCTCGATGGTTTGGACGACTTTCATGGGCTGCGCCGGTAAAAATTGTGCGCGATTGTAGGGTCTGGCTTGCCCCCGCGCGCCAATGCGACTGCTGGCCCTAGTAACAGTGCTCGGGCGCGGGAAAGCTGCGGTCCTTGACCGCGCGGACGTAGCGATGCACTGCCTCGGCAATAGAGCCGCCTTCGGCCATGAAGTTGCGAACGAAACGCGGCTTCTTGCCAGGGTACACATCGAGCATGTCGTGCAGGACCAGCACTTGGCCGTGGCACTGCCCACCGGCGCCAATGCCGATGGTGGCCGTGCGTGCCAGGGCCTGCGAGACCTGCGCCGCCACGGCTGCCGGCATCAGTTCGAGCACCAGCAGGGCCGCGCCGGCGTCTTCCAGCGCACGAGCGTCGGCCAGCAGCTGCGCGGCCTGCGCGTCGGTCTTGCCCTGGATGCGATAGCCACCCAGCGCGTGCTGCGACTGTGGCGTCAGGCCCACGTGCGCACACACCGGGATGCCGCGCTCGACCAGAAAGGCAATGATGGGGGCGACGAGCGCGCCGCCTTCGAGCTTCACCATCTGCGCGCCGGCCTGCATCAGTGTCACGGCGTTGGCGAAGGCCTGCTCGGGCGTGGCATAGCGGCCAAAGGGCATGTCGGCAATGAGCCAGCTGGCACGCAGGCCGCGCGCCACGCAGGCGGTGTGATACGCCACGTCGGCGACCGTGACCGCGAGGGTGCTCGCGCGCCCCTGCACCACCATGCCGAGCGAATCGCCCACCAGCACGGTGTCGACACCGGCGTCATCCAGAACGCGCGCAAAGCTGGCGTCGTAGCAGGTCAGCATCGCGATCGGCTCCCCGCGCGCACGCATCTCGAGCAGCGCTGGCAGCGTCATGGCCTTGCGGGCCGTGGGGGCGGCGTCGGTGGGGTGGGTGCTCATGGTGGGGTTTCGACTGCCGGCGCGTGGCGCCGTTCCAGTGGCTGGCTTGGTAATCGCCCTAGGCGGCGAGGTTGAAGTGCTCACGCCGCCCGCGCATCTTTCCGATCCGCGAGACTAGCAGCTCGAAGTCGGCATCGCGGTCGATCGGGTTCAGGTGCTCGGTGTTGACCACCAGGAGAGGCGCCGCATCGTACCCGTGGAAGAAGCGCGTGTAGCTGTCGGCCAGTGCTTCCAGGTAGGCGGGCGCGATGCTCGCCTCAACCGGATTGGCACGACGCGCCACGCGTTCGGTCAGCGTCTGGAGTTCGGCCTGCAGATAGATCACCAGGTCCGGCGTCGGCGAGGCTGGCTTCAGGTGCGCATGAATCTGCTGGTACAGCTTCAGCTCGTCATCGGCCAGCGTGAGGCGCGCGAACAGCACATCCTTGTCGAGCAGGAAGTCCGAGACGACCTGCGTTCGAAACGGATCCATCTGCTGCAGTTCTTCCAGCTGCCGCGCGCGCTGAAACAGGAAAGAGATCTGCGTTTGCAGCGCGTAGCGCGCGCTGTCGCGATAGAACCGCTCCAGGAAGGGATTGGCGTCGGGCTTCTCGAGCAGCACATTGGCGCCAGTGAAGCTGGCCAACCGCCGCGCCAGCGAGGTCTTGCCGACGCCGATCGGCCCCTCGACCACGATGTGATGCAGATGTGGCGGCAGCACGGCGATTGCCTAGTTCGAACCGCGGAAAATGAAGTACACCGCACCGAGGATGCACAGCGCGGCCCACAGGTAGTCGAGCTTCAGCGGCTCCTTCATGTAGAACACAGCAAAGGGAACGAACACCGACAGCGTGATCACTTCCTGCAGGATTTTCAGCTGGCCCAGCGACAGCTGCGTAAAGCCGATGCGGTTGGCTGGCACCTGCAGCAGGTACTCGAACAGCGCAATGCCCCAGGAGACAAGGGCGGCGATCCACCACGGCTTGTCGTTCAGGTCCTTCAGATGAGCGTACCAAGCAAACGTCATGAAGACGTTCGAGGCGACGAGCAGCAGTGTGGTCTGGGCAAGAACGGGCACGCGGACGTCCCGCGGGCATGACGCCCGCACATGCACTCAGGCGTTCTGGTTGGGCGGCGGCAGGCGCGAGACGTCGACCCGCTCGATCTGCTGATCTGCCACGTTGGACAAGAAGGCCGCCGCCGGACCCATGCCCGGCAGGCGCAGATCGGGGGCGATGTCGAGCAAGGGCCGCAGCACGAAGGCGCGCTGGTGCAGGCGAGGGTGCGGCAGGGTCAGCGGCGTGCTGAGAATGATGAAGTTGCCGAGCAGCAGCAGATCGAGGTCGACGCGGCGGGCTGCCTTTTTCTCGCCGGGCACGCCGCGGCGCTTGCGCCCGAGCATTAACTCGATGTCCAGCAGGTGCAGCAGCAGGCCATAGGGATCGAGCTCGGTGTCGATCGCCGCGACCGCGTTGAGAAAGTCGGGCCCATCGGCATCGACGGGTGCCGTCTTGTAGAACTGCGAGGCCGCGACGAAGCTCGACCGTTCGATCGACTTGATCGATTCGATCGCCGACTCGAGGGTTTCCCGCAGGTCGCTCTGGTTGGCGCCCAGGCCGATGTGAGCCCGCCGTTGCACGTCTATCCGCCTTTGCTGCTCGGTACTGCGATGTCGCTGTTTGCACTGGCGCTGGCGCTGCCGTCTGCATCGCGCGCAACGCCGCTGCTCCCGTTGCCGCGGCGACCACGCCGCCGCCGCCGATTGGGCGCAGCGGCGCTGTCGCGCGCCTGCGGCGCGGCCAGCAGCGACTCGCGCTCGGCCTCGTTGGACTCCATGAAGCGCGTCCACCACTCGCCCAGCTCCGCTGGCGCCTCCTCGGCCGCGCAGCGCAGCATGAGGAAATCATATCCGGCGCGCACGCGCAGGTGCTCCAGCAGCTTGACGGGGTTGCGTCCGGTGCGCCGCTCGAAGCGCGGCTGCAGCATCCAGATCTCGCGCATGTCGGAGGTGTAGCGGCGCTGGATCGCCAGTTTTTCGGTCTGGCGCTCGAGCACCTCGTCGATGGCGACGTCCAGCGCGGGGATGCGATGCTCCCCGCGCCCCTCGCGCAGCTTCCACTGCTTGAGCACCTCGTGCCAGAGCAGGGTCGCAAACAGGAATCCGATGGCGATGTGCTTGCCGGCGCGCACCCGCTCGTCGGTGCGCGAAAGTGCCAGCATGACGAAGCGCTCGCCCTCGGGCTGCTCCAGGATCACATCCAGCAGCGGCAGCAGGCCATGATGCAGACCCTCCACGCGCAGGCGTGTGATGCACGCGACCGCGTGCCCGCTGGTGAGCAGCTTGAGCATCTCTTCGAACAGGCGCGCCGCCGGCACGTTCTCGATCAACGCGGCAAGCGTGGTGATGGGCTTGCGCGTGGCCTCGTCGATCTCGAAGCCGAGCTTGGCGGCAAAGCGCACCGCGCGCAGCATGCGCACGGGATCCTCGCGATAACGCGCCTCCGGCTCGCCGATCATGCGCAGCTTGCGGCGGCGGATGTCCTTCACGCCGTCGTGATAGTCGAGCACGGTCTCGGTGACCGGGTCGTAGTAAAGCGCATTGATGGTGAAGTCGCGCCGCGCGGCGTCTTCCGGCTGGCTGCCGAAGAGGTTGTCGGCCAGCACGCGGCCGTGCTCGTCGGTCTGCCGATCCGGATTTTCCAGCGCGCGGAAGGTGGAGACCTCGATCGTCTCCTGCCCAAACATCACGTGCACCAGGCGAAAGCGCCGGCCGATGATGATGGCGCGGCGAAAGTGCGCCTTCACCTGCTCGGGCGTCGCATCGGTGGCCACGTCAAAATCCTTGGGCGCGATGCCCAGCAGCAGGTCGCGCACCGCGCCGCCGACGATGTAGGTTGCAAAGCCGTGCTTCTGCAGCGTTTCGCACACACGCAGCGCATTACGGGACACGAGCTCGCGATCGATGGCGTGCTCGGCGGCCGCGATCCGCTTGGGCTCCTTGCGCAAGCGTGGCTTCTTGCGCGTGAACAGCTCCTGGACCTGGGTGACGAATTTCTTGATCATTTTTCGACGCGGTGTACGCGACCGCCGGCGCGGTCGCACGTGCACCGCGTCGAGTTGATCAGGCGCCCGCCCTTCGGGCGGCCGGGCGGGCGGGCGCAGAAAAAGGGCAACGATTGGGTTGCTCCTCGGCTGCGCGCCGCCGCCACGCCCTTGGTCAGGGGCAGGATGTCGCTCATGCCCCCCCCAACGCATCGAAGAGCTCGAGCGTCGGCCAGCCGCGCTTCTGGGCGATCAGGCGCAGGCGGGCATCGCCGTTGGTGACCACCGGGTGGCGCACTGCTTCGAGCAGGGGGAGGTCGTTGATCGAGTCGCTGTAGAACAGGCTGTCGTCAAGCTGCGCGAGCCTGGTGCCGCGGGCGGCGAGAAAGGCCTCGACGGCGATGCGCTTGCCGTCCTGGTAAGTGTGCGGCGGCACGTAGCGGCCCGTGAAGCGGCCGTCGATCTCCTCGGGCTGCACGGCAATCAGGTGCTCGATCCCGAAGGCGGCGGCAATTGGCCGGGTCACATAACTGTGGGTGCCGGTCACCAGGGCGACTTCCCAGCCGTCGCTGCGATGCTTCTGGACCAGCGTCTGCGACTCGAACCGCAGATGCGGAAACACCTTGTCGCGCAGGTACCGGGTGCGCCAGAGGTCGAGCTGGCCGCGATCAAATCGGGCCAGCAGGTCCATCTGGAACACAAGGTAGCCCTCGACATCGAAGCGGCCCTCGTTGTACTCGCGCGCATGACGCTCGATCTCGGCGTGATGGTGCGCGCGGTCCAGGCCGGCAGCGTCGACCAGAAAGCGCAGCCAGCCGTCGGCACTGTCGATCGGCAGCAGCGTGTGGTCGAGGTCGAAGAAGGCGTATCTCAAGGCGGTGACTGGCGGGCGGTGACTGCCGGTGGATGCGTCCGCATTCTACGGACGCTCGGCCTGCGCCTCGCCCGCCTCGGCCAGCCACGCCTTGAGCAAGGGCACGGTGAGCGCCCGCTTGCGGGCCAGCGCAAAGGCATCGAGCGCATCGAGTACGGCGGTCAGCGTGCGCATGTCGCGTGGCAGATGGGTCAGCAGATACGGCAGCAGGTGATCGGCCACCTGCACCCCGCGCGAGCGCACATGGGCCTCAAGCGCGGCGAGCTTCTCGTCATCGGTCAGCGCGTGCACCTGGTACACCAGCCCCCAGCCGAGCCGGGTGCGCAGATCCTCGCGCAGGGCGAGTGTTGCCGTGGCAGCGCTGCCGGTCACCACGCTGGCCAGGCGCCTATCGGCCCGCACGGCATTGAGCCGGTTGAACAACGCCACTTGGCCGCGGTCATCCAGGGGCTCGACGTCGTCCAGCACGCTGATGCCCGTGCTCTCCGGATCGGCCGCCGGCGTCCAGCGCCACGCGCCGGCCTGCTCGAGCGCGGCGGCAAGGTGGCTGCGGCCGCTGCCGGCCTCCCCCCAGAGGTACAGGCTGCGCTCGGCTGCGCTGCCCGCGGCCAGCGCTCGCAGGGCCGCGAGGACTTCGGCATTGCGGCCGACCACGAAGTTCTCGAAACTCGGCCGCAAGGGTTGCAGGAGGTCGAGCGGCAGTTGACGCATCAGGTGCGGGTGTAGAAGTCGCTCGTGAGATAGGCGCCCCGCAGGCGCTCGAGCGCCACCAGCAGGGCGGCACTGGCCGGCAGCGCGACCAGCACGCCAAAGAACCCGAACACCTGGCCAAAGGCCAGCAGCGCAAAGATCACCGCGAGCGGATGCAGGCCGATGCGCTCGCCCACCAGGCGTGGCGTGAGCAGGAAGCTCTCAATGAACTGGCCGACCCCATAGATGATGGCCACCGCCACCAGGCCGTACCACGTCGAGAACTGCAGGAATGCCGCCAGCAGCGCCAGCAGCAGCCCGAGCAGGAAGCCCACGTACGGGATGAAGATGAGCAGACCTGTGAGCAGGCCGATCGGCAGCGCGGTCTGGAACCCGGCCACCGCCAGCGTGAGCGAGTAGTACGCGGCCAGCACCAGCATCACCAACAGCTGACCGCGCAGGAACTGCGCGAGCAAGCCGTCGATCTCCGCCAGCATGCCGGTCACCAGCGCATGCCAGCGCCGCGGGATCAGCAGCTTGATGCGCTTGTTCAGGTCGTGCCAGTCCACCAGCAGGTAGAACAGCACCACCGGCACCAGCAGCAGCATGCCGAGCACGCCGGCAATCGCTGCGCCGCCAGCGCGCACGCGATCCAGCAGCCGGGTGATAAGGTCCTGCTGCTGGCCGACCTGCTCTGCCAGCAGCGCCTTGAGCGTGGCGAAGTCGAACCGCACCGACCAGCCGAACCACTCGCGGATCAGCGGCGCCACGCTGTAATTGAGCCGCGTGACCATGCCCGGCAGCGCGGCATACAGCGCGCTCACCTCCCTCTGCAGCACTGGCACCAGGATCAGCAGCAGGCCGACCAGCAGCAACAGCAGGAACAACAGCATGATGAGCGCGCCCGCCGCACGCGGCACGCGCCGCTTGTGCAGCCAGTCCACGCCCGGGACCAGCAGGTAGGCGAGCATGGCACCCAGAGCAAAGGGCGTGAGCACGGGCGCCAGGACGTACAGCAGCACCAGGATGACGAGGCCCACCCCGAGCCACAGTCCGGTCTGCACGCGTTGCTGGTTGAGAAGGCTCATGGTCGTTCTTGGTGCCTGCCTGGGCGCGAGTGTATTGGGACGGTGACCGATCCGACCGGACACCGCGTGGCGGGGGCTGCGGACTAGACTTCGGGCCGCGTATCGCAAGCGCCCGTCGCCTGGGCCCGCTCCCGCCACCCGACTGCCGACTCCCGATGTCCAATGCCTATGCCGCCGCTGGTGTCGATTACACCAAGATCGATCCGCTGAAGATCCTCGCGCAGCAGGCGGCCGCGGCCACCGCGGGCAACCTGGCCCGGCATGGACTGACCGAAGTCGCCGCCTCGCGTGGCGAGAGCGCCTATGTGGTGGACTGCGGCGAGTTCTACCTTGCCTCGATCACGGAGTGCCTGGGCACCAAGGCGCTGGTGGCCGACGCGATGCGCGGCATCACCGGCAAGACCTACTACGACCGCATCGCCCAGGACACGCTGGCCATGGCGATCAACGATCTGATCACGGTGGGTGCCACGCCAGTGTCGGCACACGCCTACTGGGCCGCGGGGGGCAGCGACTGGTTCAACGACGAAGCGCGCGCGCGCGATCTCGTCAACGGCTGGAAGGCCGCCTGCGATGCCAGCGGCGTGAGTTGGGGCGGGGGCGAGACGCCGGCGCTGGCCGGCGTGGTGGCGCCGGGGCGCATCGACCTGGCGGCCTCGTGCGTGGGTCTGGTGCGACCCAAGTCGCGCCTGACTCTGGGCGAGTCGCTGCAGGCCGGTGATGCCATCGTGCTGCTGGCCTCCAGCGGCATTCACGCCAATGGTGTCTCGCTCGCCCGCAAGCTCGCGGCGCAGTTGCCCGACGGCTATGCGACGCGCCTGCCCGACGGGCGGCTCTTCGGCGAGGCGCTGCTGGCGCCCACCGTGCTGTATGCCGGCGTGACCGAGGCCTTGGCGCGCGCCGGCATCGTGCCGCACTACTGCGCCAACATCACCGGCCACGGCTGGCGCAAGCTGATGCGGCATCCGGGTGCGTTCACCTATCGCATTGGCCAACTGCCCAAGGTGCCCGCCGTGCTGCAGTTCATGCAGCACCACGCTCCGCTCGACGACCACGAGGCTTACGGCAACCTCAACATGGGGGCGGGATTCGCGCTGTACGTCGGCGCCGCCGATGCCGCACGCACGGTCGAACTGGCGCGTGCGCAAGGCGTCGCGGCTTGGGTCGCAGGTCGTGTGGAAGCCGGCCCCAAGGCGGTGGCGATCGAACCGCTGAATCTGCGCTTCGGCGCGGACGAGTTGACGGTTCGCGTCTGAGAGGGCGAAAGGCGACCCATCGCGCCGCGCCGATCGCGGTTCGGCCGCGGGCCGATCAGCGGTTTTCGTCGAACCAGATCCGGGCCTTGCGCAAGGCGAGCAGGGCGGCTCGCAGTTCGGGGTCCGACAGCGTGCCCGCTAGGAGAGCAAGCATCTTGCCCAAGCGGGCGACTGCGCGATTGCGCGCGGTGCGCCCGGCCGCAGTGAGTTTTGCGAGCTTGCCGCGACCGTCATCCGGGTCGGGTCGGACCGCGAGGTAGCCCTTTTTTCCAGGCGGGACACGGTGTTGGTCATCGCCCCCTTGGCGACCTCCATGGCGCGCGCGAGGCGGCTGAGCGACGCCTCTTGGCCGAGTCGGGCGAAGTAGTTCAGGACGATGAACTGCGACATGTTCAGCTCGGGCGCGAGCAGGCGGGTGGCACTGTTCTGTGACAACGGCGCCAAGATGCCGACTTCGCTCATGAGCTGGAAAAGCGGGGGGTCTTGCTCGACCTGCTGATCGTTGTTGCGTGTGGGGCTCATGTGGCGGGTGGCGGCAGGCCGTCTGGACAGGGTAGTGCGAGGATGGGATGGTAGCCAGAACCCGGTCCATTGACGCGAGGCGGACGCTTCGAAACTTGTCGCCCGGCGCGACCGGGCCGTGTGGTCGAGCGCGCGTCGCTTACAGGGCTTCTATCCGCCCCCGCGCACGGCCGCGGCGTTGGCCCGGACTTGTCGTCGATGGAACGCGGTGCAATCGAGCGATGCCGGCCATGGCGCTCAGCGCCGCGTGGCGGCGAAGGCGCGCACGCCCGCCGTTGCCTGCAAGCCGCGCCGACCGGCATCAATCGCCTCGTCGACCTGTGCGGCAGACAGTTTCAGGCGGGTGGGGATGGCGTCGAAGCGGCGTCGCTGGTCCGGGTCGAGTACGGCGATCGAAACCATGTCGCGCTCGAACCGCACGTTGCGGCAGTCCCAGCCGTCGAGCGAGCCGCGCAGCTGCTGCACCTGGGCCTCGCTCAGGCCGCAGCGGAACTCGACGATCGACTGTTGCCAACGGTCCAGCATGGTCGAGAAGAAGTCGGCCGACAGCCGCGCGGCGGCGTCGACCCCGGCGTTGGCCACGCTCAGCGCCAATTCAGCGCCGGCTGGACCGGGCTCGCGCGTGTTCCAGTCGCCACTTCGGCTGCGGCCGGCGTCCACCAGAAGGAGCAGCATTCGCTCCATGGTGACCGCGTCTTTCGCGGTCAGCAGGCCCAGCGGCGAGGTGGCGTCGAGGCGCCAATCGAGCACGCCCGATAGCCCGTAGTTGTCGGCCACGCCGCCGTCGACCAATTTTACGAAGTGCGGCTGCTGACCGGCCCGGTACCCGGCCAGCGCTTCGGCCGTGGCCAGGGCGATCAGCGAAGATGGTTCGGCCAGCACGGCCGTGACCCAGGGGCTCTGCGGCAGAGTGCAGCGCTCGGGCCAGGAGCGCACGACCACCGGCGCAAACAGCAGCGGGACGGCCATCGAGGCGGCCACGGCATCGGCCAGCTTGTACTCGCGCAGGTCGCTGCACAGCGCCGCAAACACCACCGGCACGAAAAGGAATGGCACG
>JADCGX010000241.1 GCA_020248785.1 Burkholderiales bacterium
AAGACTCAACCTTGACGGCCGGGCGCGCCAGTGAGATCGTCATTGCATGTCACGCTTGCTTGGCTCGCTCCTTGCCCTCGCCGCGCTCGGTCCGCTGGCTCCGACTGCCAGCGCAAACCCGTATCGCTGGGTCGACGAGCGCGGCGTCGTCAACTATGGCGACACACCGCCTGCCAACGCGCGTCAGGTCAGGCCGCTGAGTCCCGAGCAATCCAGCGTCAGCGTCGTCCCCGGACTGAGTCGAGAGGACGTTGATCGCGCCAGGAAGAGTACCGAGCAGGCGCGCATTGAACGGCTGGAGCGCGAGGTCAAGGCACTACGCGAGGAAGCGCGCAACACCCCGCCACCGACCCCGCCGCTGGCGAGCGAGCCTGCCACCATCTATATCCCGTTCTATGGGGGGCCAATTCGCCCTCCGCGACCCTGGCCGCCAAAGCCGCCCAAGCCGGAGCCCATCAAGCCGCTGCCCCCACCCCCGCCGCCGCTGTACACGCGGCCGCGGTAAGCCGGCGCAGCACCCGCCAGAAGCGGGCGAGTCCGCGCGGCTCAGTCGATCGACTGCAAGGCCGCGCGAATCGTCCCCACCAGTTGGCCGATCTGGTCCTCGCTGATGATGAGCGGCGGCGACAGCGCCAGGATGTCGCCGGTAAATCGCACGAGTGCCGGCGCCTTTTCGGCGTTGAAGCACTTGATGTGCGCCTCAAGCGCACGCTTGCCCACGGCACCGGCGCGCGGCTCCAGTTCGATGCCGCCCACCAGCCCAAGGTTGCGGATGTCGATCACATGGCGCGTGCCCTTCAGGCTGTGCAGCGCCGCCTCGAACTTGGGCACCATGGCGCGCGCGCGCTCGAAGATGCCTTCGTCGACGTACAGCTTCTGCGTGGCCAGCAGTGCGGCGCAGGCCAGCGGATGCGCGCTGTAGGTGTAGCCGTGCAGGAACTCGATCTGCCCGGCCGGCGCGATGTTGATGATCGTGTCGTAGATCTGCGTCTTGGCGAGCACCGCGCCCATCGGCACGGCGGCGTTGTTGATGGCCTTGGCGCAGGTGATGAGATCCGGCGTGACATTGAAGTACTGCGCCGCGAAGGCGGTGCCCAGGCGGCCGAAGCCCGTGATCACCTCATCGAAGATCAGCAGGATGCCGTGCTTGTCGCAAATGGCACGCAGCTTTTCCAGGTAGCCCTGCGGCGGGATCAGCACGCCGGCCGAGCCCGCCATCGGCTCGACGATCACGGCGGCAATGTTGCTCGCATCATGGAAGCTGACCAGCCGTTCGAGTTCGTCGGCGAACTCGGCACCGTGCGCCGGCTGGCCGCGCGAGAACGCGTTGCGCGCCAGGTCGTGCGTGGCGCGGATGTGGTCCACGCCGCTCATCATGGCCGGGAAGTGCTTGCGATTGCCCGGGATGCCGCCGGCCATGGTGCCGCCAATGTTCACGCCGTGATAACCACGCTCGCGCCCGATGATGATGCGCCGCGACGGCTCGCCCTTGGCGCGGTGATACGCGATGGCCATTTTGAGCGCGGTATCGGCCGACTCGGAGCCCGAGTTGGTGAAGAACACGCGATCCAGCCCGGCCGGTGCCACTTTGGCAATGACGGTGGCCGCCTCGAAGCCGAGCGGATGGGCCATGTTGAACGGCGGCGCGTAGTCCATCGCCGCCGCCTGTTGCTGGATGGCCTCGACGATCGGCTTGCGGCAGTGCCCGGCGTTCACGCACCACAGCCCCGCAGTGCCATCGAGGATCTGGCGCCCTTCGGGCGTCCAGTAATGCATGCCTTCGGCGCGGCTCAGCACGCGCGGCGCTTCCTTGAAGCTGCGGTTGGCGGTGAACGGCATCCACCATTCGGCAAGCGACACCTCGGCGTCGATGGCACCGCCGCTGTGCGGATTCTCGAGTTTCATGGGTGTCCTGCGTGGCTAAAGCAAACGGAACGAATCGAAGAACGTGTCGAGCACGGCGGGGGTCAACTCGGCCTCGGCGCCCAGCGCGACCACCTGGTACAGGCGATCATCGACCACGATGAACCGGGCCGCAACCACTGCGCCGCTGGCCTGGCCTGCCATGCCGCCTTTGGGTGTCTCGCCCTGGGCGCGCACCGCCTGGGCCAGCCGCAGGGTGCGTCCCGCAGGCGCTGCAACAGACACGGGCTGGGCGGCAATCAGCTTGCCGCGCGCGTTGCGCAGCAGGGCCTCGCGAAACCAGGCGGCGGTGGTATCCACCTGCTCCGGCGCCACGGCGGCCGCGGGCAGCGCGACCACGCCCACGGCAAAGAGCGTGGGGCCGATGCCACTCGAGGTCATGGTCATCGATAGCTTGGTCGGTCCGCCCGGACCGGCGTAGTCGACATCGCGCGTTTGCGTTTGCGGCTTACCGGGCAGTGCGACGAGATAATCCGCCGTGCGTACCTCGCGGAAGTCGAAGCGCGCGCTGCATGCCGCCATCGCCAGCAATGCCAGCAGTGCCACGCAACGCAGGGCCGGGCCGGCGGAGTTTGGCTTGGCGGCAAGTCGCGGTGCACCCGCGTCAGGGCGGCAGCGCGCGGTCGTTTGCGGGGTGAACACGGTGCGCGCCAGCACCGCAGTGCCGAGATGCGCGCGGGCGGCGCTAGCGGCGCCCCCCGGTCGCGCGGGCCGGCGCGCTCGTGGCTTCGGCGGCCTTGGCGGCCTTCTTCACCTTGCCCGGCCGCTTCTTGCCGTGGCTGCCGTTGTAGATCTTGCCGCGCCGAGTACGCAGGTCGCCTTTGCCCATGTTCGCGTCTCCTAGAAGAATTGAAATCTTTCTTGTCACGAGTATATCGACCGACATATTGACCAGCCTCCCCAGGGCATGGATCTTGCCGCTCGCCGCCGGGTGGTCTAACTTGCATGCACGCGCAAGCGCTGACAAAGGACGCGCATGAACAGGACCTTGCGGGAGTTCTATCCAACCCTGGTTGCGCTCGCACTGGCGTTGTCGCTGGCGATCGACGGGTCGCTGTTCATCATGACGATGGCGGCAGCGATCGCCACCTTGCCGCTGGCTTACGCGCCGGACGTCGACGAGATCGCACGCCGCGTGCGCGGCGGAAACAGCGACCATCCGGACGACGCGCCTCGCCAGCAGGACTAAGCTCGGCCCTCGACTCACGCACCCACCGCAGCCCATGTCACTCGTCGTCTTTCGCTCCAAGGCCGCCGGCGAAATCTTCATGTTCGCCGACACCGCCCGCCGCATCTTCGAGATCCTTGGCAAGGACGAGGGGCCGCGCGGCGTCATCACCGCGAGCCAGGTGCCTGACGCGCTCGATCGGCTGCAAGCGGCTGTGGACGAGGAACGGGCCGCCCTCAAGGCCGCCGAGGACGAGGCGCGCGGCGCCGATCGGCGCGGCAACGCCGACACGGAGCTGTCAGGACAGCGCGCCATCACACTGGCCCAGCGCGCGTTTCCGCTGCTCGAGATGCTGCGCGCGGCGCAGAAGATGAAGGTCGACGTCACCTGGGGCGTTTGAACTGCGGCCAGGCTGCCCAGGCAGGTGACTAACGTCACCTGCGCCCTTGTCCAGACAAGCGGCGCTGTTCAGGGTGACGCCGCCTTCCTAGAATCGGTCCATCTCCGCCCGCAGCGTTCCCGCATCGCGGCCAATACCTCCCATGCCCGTGCCGCGCCTGACCCATCTGTCCGAACTCGCGCGTGAGACGCGCCGCCAGCTCTGGCTGGGCGCCGGCTGCTTTGCGCTCATGCTGGCCGCCGCGCTGATCGCGCTGCACGCCTTGAGCGCGCAGGCCGCGCTGCAACGGCACGTCGAGCGCGGCCAACAGCACGCCGGCGTCGCATTGACACTGCAGCAGCAGTTGTGGAGCTACGCCGCGGCACCGGCCAGTCGTGAGCCAAGCATCGGTGCCGAGCAACTGAAGCGCAGCGTCGAGGAGATCCGGCTCGATGACGTGAGCATCGGCGCGCTGGAGCGGCGGGCGTTTGCCGCCGCCGTCGATCACCTGTCCGAGGCGCGCGCCAGCGCGGCCGCGGGACAGCTTGACGCGGCCACCGCCACGCGCGCAGCGTTGGCGGATGCAAGCGCTGCCTTGCGCCAGCTGCAGCACGTGCAGACGGAGGCGTTGCGCCGACAACAGGCGCAGGCCGCCGAGTTGGCGAACTTCGCGCGGCAGGTGTTGATCGGCGCAGCTCTGCTGACCGTGATCCTCGGCCTGCTCTTCGGGGTGCTCGGCTGGCGCAACATGCGCGCCAACCGGCACGCGCTCGGCCAGCTCGACCAGCTAGCCCACGAAGACGGCCTCACCGGCGTGCTCAACCGCCGCGCGCTCGACGAGCGGCTGCCGGTCGAACAGGCGCGGGCGATCCGCTCGGGCGCCAAGCTCACCGTGGTGATGATCGACCTAGACCACTTCAAGCGCTTCAACGACAAGCGCGGTCACGGCGCGGGCGACGAGCTGCTGCGCGGTGCGGCGCAAGCCTGGCGCCGCCAGCTGCGCCCGACGGACCTGCTGGCCCGCTATGGCGGCGAGGAGTTCACTTTGGTGCTACCGGCCTGCGACAGCGCCCAGGCGCTCCAACTCGTCGAGCGCCTGCGGCCGTTGGTGCCGGAGATGCAAACGTTCTCGGCCGGCGTCGCCACGCTCGAGTTGGGCGAATCCGACGAGGAGCTGCTGCGCCGCGCCGACCAGGCGCTGATGCAGGCCAAGCGCGGCGGACGCAACCGCAGCGTGGTCGCCGGCAAGGAGCCGCAAATGGCGCTGCCGCTGCGCGTGGCCTGAACTACGAGGCGCCGCCGGCACGCATTCAGCGTAGCGTACTCGCCATGCGGGGCGCAGCAGGGCAGCGCGACGGCGAATGAGCCGACATTTTTGAGCTTGAAAGTTTGCCCGCAGCCGGTGTTCTCCCCGCAAGCGGGGATTGGTTGCCGCATCTTTGGACTCCCGGTTGCGCAGGCAGGACAGAGCAGCTCATCTGGACGAGCGCGTCCGCCGTTGCCGCCAGAGCACCAACTTCCGAGAGCTTCAAGATCAATGCTGCCGCTTCAATGACCGACCGTTGCCGCGCGCTTCGGATATCGTTCGCGCGCCAGCGCCCCGGACACCATGGACAAACCCCGCATCCTCGTCGTCGACGATGAACCCGCCATTGCGGACACCATCGTCTATGCCCTTGCCACCGATGGCTTCGAGCCCGTATGGCACGGCACCGCGGCCACCGCACTGCACGCCGTCCAGACGGGCCCGAGCTTTGCACTCGCGATCCTCGACGTCGGGCTGCCGGATCTCAATGGCTTCGATCTCTTCAAGCGCCTACAGGCGACGGCGCCCGCGCTGCCGGCCATTTTCCTCACGGCGCGCAGCGGTGAGATCGACCGCGTGGTGGGCCTGGAGCTGGGTGCCGACGACTACGTACCCAAGCCCTTTTCGCCGCGCGAACTGGTGGCGCGCGTGCGCACCGTGCTGCGCCGGGTGCAACGCGGCGGCGCGGCACCGAGCGCGCCGAGCAGCGGTGCGACGGGCTTCGAGGTCGACGACGAGAAAAAGACCATCCGCTACCGCGGCAAACCGCTGGCACTGTCGCGCACCGAGTACCGCCTGCTCAAGGTGCTGGTCGAGCGCCCGGGGCGGGTGTTCTCGCGCGACGAGCTGATGCAGCGCGCCTGGGACGACCCGGCCAGCGCGTTCGATCGCACCGTGGACGCGCACATCAAGCTAGTGCGCGCCAAGCTGCGCGAAGTCGCCCCTGAGGACGACCCGATCGTCACGCACCGCGGAATGGGTTACTCGCTGCGCGAGGCTGAAGCGTGAAACGTGCGATGTGAAGTGCGCAGACGAATCGCGGCGCCGATAACGCGGTGCAACGGCCACCCTTCGTTGCCGTTGTTTGCGCGCGGGTTGCCGGATTGTCCCTTGACCCGCGCGCTGACTGGAGCGATCACGGTGCGCCTGCAACTCGCAGGATCACGCACACCTTGACCGAACACCATGTCCCGCCGCACCCGCATCTTTCTCGGCATCTTTGTCGTCTACCTGGCGGCGGTGGCGGTCGTGCTCTACCGCGTCACGGCCGATCTGGACCCGCGCTACCGCGAGTCGGCCGAAGAAACACTGGTGGACACCGCGCAACTGCTGGCCACGCTGCTGGAGCGCAACACCTTCGACGGCGTCATCCCGACCGACGATCTGGAGCGCACGCTCAAGCACCTGGCGCAGCGGCCGGTGTACGCGAAGATCTTCGGGATCGAGAAGACCAAGGTCGACCTGCATGTGTACGTGACTGATCGCAACGGCTTCGTGCTGTTCGACTCACGCGGGGCAGACACCGGCGAGTACCTCGCCTGGCGCGACGTGCATCTCACCCTGCAGGGCGACTACGGCGCGCGCACCACGCTGGAAGACCCCAGCGATCCGCGCTCGGCAGTCATGTATGTCGGCGCCGCGATCCGGGAGCGCCAGGCCGAGCGCGCGGGGGAGCGCTCTGCGGGCGGCAAGGCGCAGGCCGACGAGATCGTCGGCATGGTGGCCGTGGGCAAGCGCGTCTCCGACTTCAATCCATTCATCCAGAATGCGCGCGAGAAGATCCTGCTGGTGGGCGTGATCTCCACCGTCGCCTTCGCGCTGCTGCTGCTGATCGCCACCGTCTGGCTGGTGCGGCCCTTCGGTCTGATGGCCGACCTATGGCGCGCGGTGCGTCGCGAAGGCGGCACGCCGCTGGCGATGGGTAGACGCCTGGCGCAGGCGCTGCGCGCCGCGTTTGCCGAGACGCGCGACACGCTGGCCGGCCGCAGCTACTCCGATGAGTACGTACAGACCATCGCGCACGAGCTCAAGAGCCCGCTGGCCGCGATCCGAGGCGCCGCCGAGCTGCTGCGCGAGCCGATGCCCGAAGAGGCCCGCGCGCGCTTTGCCGGCAACATCGAGGACCAGGTCGCGCGCAGCCAGGCGCTGATCGAGCGGCTGCTCGAGCTCTCCGCGCTCGAACGGCGCGGCGCGCTCACCCGGGTCGAGCCGCTGTCGCTCGCGGCACTCGCGCGCCAGGCGCAGGACGAGGTGCTGCCGTTCGCGCTGCTTCGGCAAGTCGCGATCGAGGCCACGCTCGACGACGGCGTGCAGGTCGTGGGCGATGGCTTCCTGTTGCAGCGGGCCATTGCCAATCTTCTGCGCAACGCGGTGGAGTTCTCTCCGGCCGGATCTCGGGTGACCCTGGTCGTGGACGACCAGCGCCAGAACGCGTGCCTGACCGTGCGCGACCGCGGCCCGGGCCTGCCGGACTACGCGCGCGATCGCATCTTCGACAAGTTCTACTCGCTGCCGCGGCCGGACACCTGCAAGAAAGGCACCGGCCTTGGGCTGGCGTTCGTCAAGGAAGTGGCCGCCCTGCACGGTGGTCAGATCCGGCTGGCTAATCATGCCGACGGTGGCGCGCTGGCCACGCTCACCCTGCCCAGGCGCGTCTCCAAGTGGTCGCCCTAACGCCCCTCGGCCGCTGCGCCAGGGGCGTGCCCGCCCGCCGCTTGATGGGGCTTGTCCGCGCCGGCCCAGCAGGGCACACGCTGCCGCATCCGCTTCACGCAGCGTTCACACAGCCGCCACGCGCACTTCCTCAGCGTTTCGCACCTACCGAGCACAGTCGCTTCCAGACCAACCCGCTGCGGTTCGCAGCGCAACTCCCGGAGAGCGACGATGACGACGAACGTGATGACACTGCTGCTGGATGGGGCGCTGCGCGCGGCGCAGCTTGTGCCGCTGGCCTTCACTCTGGGCGCACTGCAACCGGCCAGCGCGCAGTTGCCGCGACCCGTGATGACGGCGGCGGCGCCCGCCGACCTGTTGTCTGTCCCACCCGCCGCGCCCGCCGTGCTGCCCGTGGTGCTGAAGTCGAGCGCGGGCATCGACCCCCTCCAACTGACCATCGCCCACGTCGACGTGCAGGTGTCTGGCGGGCAGGCGCTCGTGCGCACCACGCTCATCTACCGCAATCACAGCGCCGCGCCGGTCGAGGCGCACTACAGCGTGCCCCTGCCAGCGCTCTTTGGTGCGCCGGGCCAGCCGCTCGAGGCACTTGGCCAGGGCGAGGACATCGGCGAGGACATCGGCGGCTGCGGCGACGAAGCCTACGAAGTCGCGCAGTTCGCGGAGGCTGGCGAGCCCCTCGAATTCGGCTACGAGCGGGGCAGCGTGATCGTCGCTCCGGGCGAGGAAGTGACGCTCGTGATGGCGCGACCGGTCGACCTCATCAGCCACGGCGCGCGCCACCGCCTCGTGCTGCCGCTGGACTTCGCGCGCGGCGGCAGCTTTACCCCGCGCTTCTCGGCCGAGGTGAACGTGACCGCGCCGCAGCCGGTGCAGTCGCTGGCCTCGGCCACGCATGGAGGTGAGGTCATGGGCGCGGGCTCGACCAGCGCGCGGCTCGTGATTCCCGAGGGCCGCGTGTACGAGGCGCGCTTGCTCGCCTTCGACTTCGCGCTAGGCAGCGCGGCCGCCGAGACGCAGCGGGCGGCGGACACCCCGGTGCGCAATGCCGCGCTGTGGGGCGGCGAGGGTCGCTGGCTGGATCGCACCGCCTTCACGGCCAGCCGCTGAGGCGCGTGCGATGGAGCCTTCGATGACGCATTCGACACACCAAGGGATCAACGAGCCCCTGCACGCACGGGTCGGCCGGCAGATCCCGCTACACGGCACGCTGGTGCCACTGCACCGCGCGGAGCGGGCCCCGCAAGACCCGCAACCGTCGCGGTCCATGACGATCGCCATGGCCGCGCTCGCTCTGGTCGGCGTGGTGGCCCTTGGCGCGCAGCTCTTGCGCGCCGCTGCGGGCGCGCCCCCCGCGCCGACACAGACAAACGCCCAGAACGTTGGCGCCGAGCTGGCGGCGGCACTGCATTCGCGTGCGGCGTCGTCGCCAGCCGCTGACGCAGCGGCTGGCGCCAACAGGCCCCGTGCGGACGCCCGCAGGCCGTGACCGGGGCCGTACGTCCGGTCCCGGTCCTTGCGCGCGCGGCGTCGGGCGCTGCCCGCCCGGCCGCGCGTGCGCCGGCTGCATCGGCCGTTCGGCCTGGGACGATCTGGCGAGCCTGCTCGGCCTCCATGCGGGCGACAGCGTCCATGCGCTGGTGGCGGTCGCGGGGCCACCCCTGCTCGGGCGCGCCAACGCGCAAGACCCGCGCGAGGTGATAAAGACTGGACTGCAGAGCGATCCCTTGCCGGCGCTCAATGGCGCTGCGTCGGTCGCACCCCAGATGATCGTGCCCGCGCGTGCGGAAACGGCAGCCGCGCCGCGATGCGCAGAGCAACGGGATGCGCAGGCGAACGGGAGCGGCAGCGGGAACAGCAACGAGCGCGGCAGCGGGAACAGCAACGAGCGCGGCAGCGGGACGACCGATCGTGTGGCCGGCGACCGCTTGCCGCTGCGCCTGCCGTGGATCGACGCATTCCGCAACACATGCACGGGCGCACGGGGCGGGCATCCGTTCCTCCTTGCCGGCGGGGCGCCAGTCACGACGCTGGCGTCGTCGCGCAATCTGCTCGACGCGCACCCCGCACTTCAGCAGCGCGCCGGGACGCGCTGTCGAGGCGCGGCGGGGATCACCACCAGACCCCCCAGGGCTTGCGTAGGGCATGAGTCGCTGAGCACCGCAGGGTCAACAGCGGCCCACGCGGACGCTGTGCGACATTGGTGCGTCAGAGTCCTTCGCGCCACTCGGCGTTGAACACGCGCCACGTCCCGCGCTCGCGTCGCCAGGCCGAGGTGAACTCCCACGCCTGCCCACGCTCGGGCAAGAGACCGCTGCCGCCCGTGGCCACCACGCGGACGCGCAGGTTGGCGCTGTCCGGGCCCAGCAAACTCACGTCCGTCACCACGACCGCCAGCGTGATCCTTTCGTTGCGCAGCATGACGCCGGCAAGGGCGCGTCGCACATCGTCGCGACCGAACGCACCGGATTCGCGCGTGAAGTCCTGCGACAGATGATCGAGAAATTCGGCCGCGTTCTTGTTCTCGATGGCGCGCGCCATCTTGTCGACTGTGTCGCGAAGCTCACGCTCGGGATCGCTGCGCGCACAGGCACTCGCCAGCACGGCCACGCCAGTGATGAGAAAGGTCCGTCGAAACAGCATCGAATCAGCCAGGCAAGAGGCCAAGGGTCAACAGTTGCGCGCGCAGCGCCGGCAGGCCGGCGCCGTGGTGCGCCCGCATTCCCGCAGGCCTAGCGGCGGCGACGTTCGGCGCCAGATCGTCAAAGTACAGCACCTCGGAGGGCGCCGCATTCAGCCGAACAAGCGCCTGGTTGAAGAGGTTGGGCCGCGGGCAGCGTGATTGCAGACCACCGCCCGCCGCTCCTAAAGGCACTGCAAGCGCAGCGACGGGACGATGGGGCGGGGACGGCGGGCGCTCACCGCATATCAAGCACAAGACGACCGGTGACCTGGCCTGCCTCGATCAGCGCATGCGCCTGCGCCGCGCGTTCGGGTGGAAAGACGCCAGCGATGTGCGGGTGGATGCGGCCGCCCGCCAGCAGCGCGAAGAGTGTGCCCAGGTCGTCGCGAAACCAGTCGGGTCGGGCCGCTTTTGTTGCTGTGATGTCGTCGAAATGACAGCGGGAGTCGCTGCGCTCGGCAAGCTTGACGCGCAGAAACTGCCCGCCCAGACGCAGCATGCCCAGCATCTTCGCCAGCCCGCGTGCATCAGGGCCGCCGCGGCGCAAGTGGGATGTGAATCCCGCCGCCACCTAGTGACCGCGCACCGACAGCCGCCGGGCTTGGCGTCGCGGCGACTCGGCCCCCGCGCAACCCAGAATCGCGCCGAAGCCGCCAACTCTGCCGCCCATCGCATCCACGCGCTGGCCCGGATCCCCACGGTCGTACGGCACGAAGTCCGCTCCGCTTGACCGAACCAAATCCTCACGCGCCGACGAGGCGACCCCGGTCCCATGCCAGCCCAGGGCCGCAGCGAGGTCGAGGGCAGCCAGTCCAACCGCACCCGATGCACCGATCACCAACAGGCGGCCGCCGGCGCTCAGAGCGGCCGTCCGGACGAGCGCCTGATATGCCGTGAGATAGCTGAGGATCAGCGGCTCGGCCTGAACGGGGTCCAGTCCGCTCGCCAGCGGGACCAGCTCCGTGGCGGGCAGACAGATCCAGTCCTGGCCGCCGCCGATCTGCGCCAGCGCGGCGACCGCGTCCCCACGGCGGGCGCATTCACACCCGCGCCGTGCGTGCGCACGACGCCAACGAGGTCATAGCCCAGCAGGACCGGCGGCACCGGCTTGAGCAGCGGATACAGATTGCGCCGGATCAGCATGTCAGTGAAGGCGAGACTGGACGCCTCGACCTCGATGAGCACGCCACCCTGCGGCGGCACTGGCACGCTGGGCGCGGTGTCCACGCGGATGACCTCCGGGCCACCGACGGCGGACATGACGACTTGACGACGTTGCCTTTTCAAGATCGACCCGGCGCGGCAGCGTCAGCGTCCCACGCCCATCGCAATGCGCTGGTCGGTCACCAGCAAGGCGACAAACTCATCGGCCGCGCGTCCCAGCGCCAGTTCGGCCGGTGCGAGGCGCGAAAAGCGCGCGCCAAAGTCCGACAGCGGCGCGTAGGACGCGTAGCTCAGCGCCGCCAGCGGGCGCTTGCTCTGAGCGTCGAGCGCCTCGATCTCGACCGCGGCGCCGCCCCGGTCGAGAGGAACGAGCACCAGCAGCGTAGACAGGACGTTGGCGGCCGGTGACACCGTTTCGACGCGGGTCACGGTGGCGCGTACCAGCACGGGACGGGCATCGCCCGACGGCGCTGCCGGCTGGACCGCCTTGACCGACTTGTCCAGGGCGCTTTGCAGGCGCGTGGCAAGTTGCGCGCGCTCCTCCGGCGTGAACGCCTCGCTGGCGCGCCACTGCACCTCGCTGAACTGCAAGCGGCCCAGATCGACTTTCACGGGCAACCGATAGCGGCCGATGGCGCCGTCTTCGCTGTAGCGCAACGTGACCGGCTCGCTCAGCGTGGTTCCCGGTGTTGCCGGCATGGTCGAGCAGCCCACGAGCACGGTGGCGGCGACAGTTGCCACCGCAAGGCCGATACGGCGGCCAGTGCGATGAGCGTTGCGATCTGCCACGGCGGTCGAAGTCATTTTTCTCATGCGTAGTCCTTTCGAGGTTGAGTCAACGGGGACGCGTCAGAAGCGCCTAGGTTCGCAGCACCTGCGGCAGGGCTCGCCTGGGTGCGGGGCCGGGCGGCGGCGCTTCACCAAGGCGGGTCAGCATCTGCAAGCGGGCCGGTGCCGCCGTTTGGGTGAGCGCATGGATTCGATCGAAGTGCTCGCGCATTTCAACGAACTCCTGCAGCGACTGCGAATTGGTGTGGCTCGCCAGACCCTCGGCGGTGGCGGCCAGCGACTGGCGCACGAATGCCCTGCCCGCGGCAAGTTGCGTGTCGCGCGAATTGTCAGCGCTCACAAGCCAACACCACGCCGGCGTCGCCCGCATGGCCTCCTCGATGCGCCGCAGCGCGCCCTGCGTGCCGCTGGAATTGACGTTGAACACCTCGTCACGCGACATCAGTCCCAGGCGGCGGCTCCACCAGATCGCGGTGCCATGCACCGCGATGCCCGAGGGCTCGCGCGCGATCTCCTCCGCACCCAAGCGCACCACCCGCGCGCTCTCTGCAAAGGCCGCCGGCGTGCCGAACTCGGTGCGATACGCCGCCGCCGCGAGCGCGTTGATCCGGGCAACCAGGTCGGGCTGGGTGGAAAACCGTGCCTCGATGCCGGGCGTCTGCACAGCCGCGGCCACGCGCCGCAGCGTGGCCTCGTCGGGCACGCGCGCCGCGTACGACGCACGGTTGGTGCGGCGTTGGCTCACCTGCGCAAACAGTGGATCGGCCTCGGTCCGCGCGCCGCTCCAGCGCAGCCGCGCGACCCGCCACTCGCCGAGCGGACGCTGCGTAAGCGGTTGGTCCGGCGGCGGCACGCCATCGGGAAACGGCTCGATCGTCACGCGCTCGCCGCTCGCGGCAGCCGCCATGCGTGCGATCTCGATGAAGCCACCGCAACCGATCAGGATCTGACGGCCATAGGGGTCGGTTGCCGGCAGCAGTCTCTGAGCATCCAGCCACAGCGACACCTCGCCCGCGCTGCGCACGTCGGCGATCCACGGTTGCAGGTTGTGCGGGTTGGGCGCCAATAGCGCCCAAGACAATGCGCGCACACGCGCATCGCGCAGCGCATCGTCCGGGCCCTGCCACGGCGCCACGGCGCTGGCGGGCATGTCGTCGCACGCACTCAGCGTCAGCGCGGCGCCTCCGGCGGCAAGAACTTTCAGAAAACGGCGGCGATGCATGGCAACTCCCTGTGTGGCCCGCTCCGGCGTGTTTGACCGCGGTTGGCCACGCGACCGCAGAAACAGACCCGTGATACGACCATGCTATGAATGTCGGGACTCTGCGGCTTGCCCAACACCGCCAGCGCTTGAACAGATGCCGCCAAAGCCACGCCACCGAATGCCGCCCTTGACGAAAAGCGAAGCCAGTCCGCGACCGGCCACCTTGATCCCGGCAACCGTCCTGCTGGCGGAATTGCAGGGGCTTGAGCGGCTGGGCCTGGACTGCGCAGCCATCGAGCGCGAGGTGCTCGCAGTGATCGGCGCCTGGCCAGCCGATCCCGACGGACTGATCCCGGTGGCCGGCTACGAGCGCATGTGGCAGGTGGCTATGGACCGCTTCGGCAGCAACGATTTGCCAACCGCATTGGGGCTGGCGATTCCATTCGGCGCTTTCGGCACGATCGACTACCTGGCTGCCAGCGCCGATACGCTGGCTGGCAGTATCGCCTCGCTCGAGTTGCACCTGTCAGTGATGACGCGCGACACGCGACTGCAACATGACGCCGGGGAAGCGGCGCACAGCCGCGTCAGCATCGCCGTGAACGGGCCGCTGGGTATCGTGGCCGAAGAGTTCACGCTCGCGGCGCTCGTGGGCCGCTTCGCGATCCTGACCGATCCGCCCGTCAAGCCGCTGTGGGTGGGCCTGCGCACGCCGGCTCGGCCGCCCGCGGAAGCAGGCAACAATGGGCGCGAACAGCGGCTCGGCGTGCCGGTGCGCTACGGCCAGCCGGTCACCTCAATGACACTGCACAGTGCGCAGCTGCGGCAGCGCATGTGCCGTGCCGACCCCTACCTGCACGCCACGCTCGTCAGTCTGGCGCGGCAACTGAACGTGGACGCGCAGCCGGCGAGTGATCTGGAGCAGGCGATCCGCGCGCGCCTGCGCGATGCGCTCGGCCACGGGCGCGCGCAGCCCCGCTCCGTTGCGCATCTTCTGGGCCTGTCAGAAAGAACGCTGCAACGTCGCCTGGCCGAACTGGGCCGCAGCTTCAGAACGATTGTCGAAGACTTTCGCCGGGAGGAAGCAACCCACCTGCTGGCCAACGCGCGGCTCGCGCTGATCGATGTTGCCGCGCGGTTGGGCTACGCAGAACAAACGTCATTCACGCGCGCCTTTCGCCGCTGGACGGGCAGAACGCCGGGCGACTGGCGCAGGGACAATGCCGTGACCCGCTAGTGTAGTGTTCTGTTCTTGAATGAACGTAAGTGAGTGAGCCACCCCCAATGCTCTACTTCGGTTTGCATTGGAATGAGCGATTGCGAGTTGCCCCAGGGATCGAGCTGACGGATGAGCAGGAAGTCGAGCTGACGAGACTGGCGCGCTCCAAGCGCACCAGCGTCAGGCTGGCCCAGCGTGCCCGATCTGGTCGCCGCCATTGATGAATACGTTGCCCATCACAACACCAAGCCCAAGCCGTTCATCTGGACCAAGAGTGCCGCCGATATCCTGCAGAAGGTCACTCGCGCCAATGTGTGCTTAAGTTCTAAAAAGAACGAAACACTGCACTAGCGTCACGGCGCTAACTTGGCGACCAGAAAGTCGACGAACGCGCGCACCCGCGCCGACAGGTGCCGGTTCTGCGGGAATAGCACCGAAAATGGCCGCGACCGTCCGGCGTAGGCGTGCAGCACCTCGACGAGTTCGCCACGCGCGACGGCTTCAGCCGCGATGAAGTGGTAGATCTGGAACAGCCCCGCGCCCGCGCGGGCGCAGGTCACCGCGCCCAGCACGTCGTCGGCGATGCGTAACGGGCCGTCGAAAGCAAAGTCCAGGTCACGCCCGTCGTCGCGGAAGATCCAGGCCATCGGCCGGCCGGTGCTCGGGCGGATGAACTGGATGCAGTCGTGGCGTGCGAGATCCTCCAGCCTCTCCGGCGCGCCGCGTCGCTTCAGATAGGCCGAAGAGGCAAAGACGCCGAGGGTGGCGTCTTCCAGTTTGCGGGCCACCAGTCGCGTGTCGGGCGGTGCATCCAGCCGAACCGCGAGGTCGTAACCCTCTTCGACGAAATCGATGTTGCGGTTCGACAGGCTGACCTCGATCTGCACGTCCGGGTACTTGGCGCGAAAGCGCGGCAGCAGCGGCAGAACGCGGTAGTGGCCGTAGGTGGTCGGCAGGCTCATCCGCAGCAGCCCGCGCGGTGTCGACTGGCGGCCGGTCAAAGCGCGCTCGGCCTCCTCGATCTGCGCCAGCGCCTGCCGGCACTGCTCGTAGTACAGCCGCCCGTCGGCGGTGAGGTTGATCCGGCGCGTGGTGCGGACGAAAAGCCGCACGCCCAGCCGCGCCTCCAGCCGCGCAATCGAGCGGCTGACCGCCGCCGGCGTCAGCCCCAACGCCTCGGCTGCCGCGCGGAAGCTCAACAGCTCGGCCGCGCGGCAGAACTGCTCGATGCTGCCCAGTTGAATCGGGTCGAAAACTCGGCTCATTAGTTACACCGAATTGTTTGTAATGTGATCGGTGGCAAGTTTATCTCTCTAAGATTGGTAATCATGATTCACTCCATCGCCGCAACGACGGCAAGACCAAAGCAAGAAGGAGCTGGACCATGAATGCACGCGTACTGATCGTCGTGACCTCACACGCGCGGATGGGCGACACCGATGCCCAGACCGGCCTCTGGGTCGAAGAACTGGCGGTGCCTTACTACCGCTTCCTCGATACGGGTGTGCAAGTCGAACTCGCCTCGCCGCTCGGCGGTGCCGCGCCGCTCGAGCCCAAGAGCATCAAACCAGCGGGCGACAACGACCCGGTGGTCGATCGCTTTCTAGCCGATCCGGTCGCGCAGCGGCGGGTGGGCGCCACGCGCAAGCTCGCCGACGTGAAGGTGACCGACTTCGACGCGATCTTCTTTCCCGGCGGCCACGGCACGATGTGGGACCTTCCGGTGGACAGCAGCGTACGCAACGCAGTCGAAGCGGCCGACCGTGCCGGCATGGTGATCGCGGCGGTCTGTCACGGTCCGGCAGGCTTGGTGGGTGCCAAGCGCGCCGATGGCAAGCCGCTGGTCGCCGGCAAGCGCGTGACCGCCTTCACCGATGCCGAAGAAGCCGCGGTTGGCCTGACCACTGTGGTGCCCTTCCTGCTCGAGTCGCGACTGCGCGAACTCGGCGCGAGCTTCGCTGCGGCCGATCTTTGGCAGCCCTTCGCGGTGCGCGACGGACGGCTCGTCACCGGTCAGAACCCAGCGTCTTCGGCCGCGGTGGCCGATCAGGTGATGGCCGCGCTCACTGAGGCGCGGCGCCAGGCCACTTGAACACGTTTGAGCGCTATTCAACCCAGGCAGAAAGGAATTCAGATGCAATCCATCAAGTTCACCCTTGTCGCCGCGGTGCTGGCCGCGGCCAGCCTTGGCGGCGCCGCGCATGCCCAGGCGCTTCGGCCCACGCTGACCCTCGATACGGCCAAAAAGATCGCGGCCGGCTGCGAGGAGCGCGCCCGCAAGGAAGGCTGGCCGATGATCGTCGCAGTCGTCGACGTCGGCGGGCAACTGAAGTACTACAGCCGCATGGACGATTCGATCGGCATCAGCGTCGGGCTGGCGCAGTCCA
Source organism: Burkholderiales bacterium (assembly GCA_020248785.1). Classification (GTDB taxonomy): domain Bacteria; phylum Pseudomonadota; class Gammaproteobacteria; order Burkholderiales; family Burkholderiaceae_F; genus JALHMQ01. The sequence continues at coordinate 16,896 of JADCGX010000241.1, forward strand.
AGGCGGCAACCTCGGCGAGCCTGCCGGTGTCGACCCGCAAGTTCCGTGAGATCGCACGCAACAACGCACTCGGCCTCGAACTGACCCGAGGTACCAGCACGGTGGCCGGCGGCCTGCCTGTGATGGCCGGCGGCAAGCACATCGGCGGCGTGGGCGTCAGCGGCGGCAGCGAAGACCAGGATGAGGTCTGCGCCCAGGCCGGGTTGGACGCGGCACGCGATCTGTTGAAGTAGGGCAATCCATCGAACGCTCCATTCCTTCTGTTCACTCACTCGAAACGGAAATTCACCATGAGCCAAACCCTGAAACCCGTTCTGACCGCCGCGCTGGCCAAGCGCATCGCCGAAGCCTGCGCGGCGCGCGCTCGCCAGGAAGGCTGGAACATGATCATCGCCATTGCCGATACCAGCGGCACCCTGAAGCACTACACGCGGATGGACGACTCGATCGGCATCAGCGTCAAGCTGTCGCAACTGAAGGCGGCGACTTCGGCGAGCCTGCCGGTGTCGACGCGGCGCTTCCGCGAGATCGCAAAGAACAACGCGCTCGGCCTGGAACTGACCCCGGGCACGACCACGGTGGCCGGCGGGCTGCCGATCGTCACCGCGGACGGCGTGCACCTGGGCGGCGTCGGCGTGAGCGGCGGCAGCGAAGATCAGGACGAGGTCTGCGCGCAGGCCGGACTGGATGCGGTCGAGGATCTGCTCAAGTAGTGCGGCCGAACACGGCCGCACCTCGCGCGCGGCCGTGCCGCTGCACTTCCAACGCTGCCTTGGCAAACGGGCGGCCAACGCACCCGCGCCAAAGCGGTTCGCACGGAAGGCCGCTTGTCCGGCGGACACGACTCGAACCGGTGAGCAGTGTTTCGCCGCCCGCAATATGTGCGCCTCAGCGTGAAGGTACATACCTCTGGTGGGCGCGAAGCAGCTTGGAAAGCGCCCTTAGCATTGGACGCAGTCCGCCCTTGTGGCGATTCAGTAGTGTCCCAACGTCTTCAGCCGAGTCGCGGGTAAGTTGATGATCCGTCTTGAGAAATCGCCGGTGTGGTCTGGTCTTGATTTGGACTTCGAGACGCAGACTGTGCCCTCGTTGCGGGCTGTGCCCGCAGGAGGTGCCGATGCATCAAGGCATGTTCGTGTTCGCGCAGGTCATGGCGTACCTGCCGCTGTCGTCGTTGCGGCGTTGCGTGGCCCGCTACGACGGCGAGTACAAGGTCAAGCGC
>JADCGX010000242.1 GCA_020248785.1 Burkholderiales bacterium
GACCCCGCCAAACCCTTCAAACACCATCGAACAACGCTCCGATAGACCCGAATACCGCCAAACCATCGCTCCTGCGCAAAATTTCGACACCCCGCCGCGCTCTTCCTGAAAAAGAGCAGCGAAATTCAACAGACTGCTAGCCCGGATAGCTGAACAAAGACGCGATGGTTGCGCGGATGCGTGCGCGGGTCAGATTGGGCCAGAGGGGCGCGGCCGATGCCCGCAGGCAACGCCGAGCACTTGAGCGCAAGCTGGCCGCGCAGAGCCTGCCCCCGCGATGGTGCAGGCGCCGCGCAAGCCCGCGTCGCCCGGACAGGCCAAAGTGGTCCGGTCCAAAGATGACTTCACCACGCTGGTTGCAGCGTGAGAATCACCGCCTGCGGCGGCTACCTGGTGGAACATCCGCGCTAGGCACCATCACTCGGACCGCTTGCACGTTGCGCGCGTCCGTCGCCTGCCTGGAGCAGGGACAGTTCCTCGCGTGTAAACCCGGCCGCCCGACGCGCCGCCAGGTTGAATGGGCCACGCAGCGGGGGCGCGCTGTACTGGGCGACGAGGTGCGTCCAGGCTGCCAGGGGATCGAGTCCCCGCTTTGCGCAGCACCAGCGATACCAGCGATTGCCCACGGCCACGTGCCCGATCTCGTCGCGCAAAATGACGTCGACGATGGCGGCAGCCGCAAGATCCCCCGCCGACGCGAGCTTGTTGCGAACCTGTGGCGAGGCGTCCAGCCCACGCGCCTCCAGCGTGCGTGGCACCAGCGCCATGCGGGCCAGGACGTCGGACTGTGTGCGCTCGGCCATCTGCCATAGGCCATCGTGCGCAGCGTAGTCGCCATAGGCGTGGCCGAGCGTTGCCAGATGCGCCTGCAGCAGGCTGAAGTGATGAGCCTCTTCAGCCGCCACCTGCAGCCAGTCGCGGTAGTACTCGTCCGGCATGTCCGCGAAGCGCCAGATGGCGTCAAGCGCGAGATTGATGGCATTGAACTCGATGTGTGCCAGCGCGTGCACCAGCGCTGCCCGGCCTTCCGGCGTTCCCACCGGCCGCTGCGGCACCTGGGAAGGCAGCACGAGGGCCGGGCGCGTCGGACGGCCGGGAATGCCGGCCGCCGCTGACAGCGGCGCGGCGCAATCAACCGGTGGCGGGGCCGCACGCAGCGCGGCAACGGCGTCGCATTTGTCGGCCGGCTGGGTCATGGCGAGCGCCCGCAGCGCGGCTGCCCGCAATTCGCCAGTGCGCGCGCCTGCCAGGGATGAGGCGGGACGCAACGCCGCGTTCGGCACGGGGATCACCGCGTGATTGTAGGAACTGCCCGCGGAGTGCTGCGCGCAGCGCTCAGGCGACAGCGCGTTCCGCAGCGACCAGCTCGGCACCCACGCGCTCGCGCGCCTCGCGCACATGGCCCGCGATGAGCTCGGCGGCAGCCCTCGCGTCGCCCGCTGCGATCGCATCGAGTATCGCGGCGTGCTCGCGCCACACCTTCTGTGTGAAGCGCGCGCGCTGCAGCACCTCGCCCATCGAGCGGCGCAAGTGCTGCCAGTGCAACTGCATCGACTCCTGCAGCAGCGGATTGCCGCTCGCTTCGTAGATGAGGCCGTGAAAGTCGATGTCGGCCTGCAAGGTCGCATGGGCATCGCCAGAGGCTGCCATGCGCCGGCCCTGCGCGATCAGTGCGCGTCCGCGCTCGAGCAGTTGCGGCGTGATGCGCTGCGCGGCGAGCGATGCCGCCAGCGGCTCGACCGCGGAGCGGAACTCGTAGATCGCATCGAAGCGCGCTCGATCCGCCGGGGCCACCTGCAAACCCCGGCGGCCATGCTCGACCAGGAACCCCTGTTGCTTCAGCAGGCCCATGGCCGTCATCACCGGCTGACGCGAGACCTGCAGCCGCTCCGCCAGTTCGTCCTGGGTCACGCGCGTCCCGGCGGGCAGCGCCCCTTCACAGATGGCATCGAGGATGCGCTCGTACACCTGCTCCACGAGCGTCTTCTGCGGCTTGAGCGATTCCATTGCCTTCTCTTTTCACACAGGTGAGTTGATGCACTGCGGTTTGACAGCCGGCGCGGGCGCGAGACACACTTCGCATATCGTATACAGTATTCGCTGTTTCACACAACACCTCACAACGAACGGCCCGGCGCAGCACGCGCAACGCGGCCGTCGCCAAGGAGCACCTGCGCATGAGCACCCCAGTCCGCGTCCTGCTCGCCAAGGTCGGCCTCGATGGCCACGATCGTGGCGTCAAAGTCGTCGCCCGCACTCTGCGTGATGCCGGCATGGACGTCATCTACTCCGGCCTGCATCGCACGCCGGAAGAAGTGGTGAACACGGCGATCCAGGAAGACGTCGACGTGCTGGGCGTCAGCCTGCTGTCGGGCGTGCAGCTCACGGTCTTTCCCAAGATCTTCAAGCTGCTCGAGGACAAGGGAGCCAACGATCTCATCGTCATCGCCGGCGGCGTGATGCCGGACGAGGACGTGGCCACGATCAAGAACATGGGCGTGCGCGAGGTGCTGCTGCAGGACACGCCGCCGCAGAAGATCGTCGACACGATCCATCAACTGGTCGCCGCCCGCGGCCCGCGCTGACAACGCGGGCGGCTCACGCAAGCCACCCCATCCTCATGGAGACACGCCCATGCAAAGCATGGAGTCCTGGACCTTTCCGACCGTCTACGACGAGTCCTACTTCCCGCCCAGCGGCAGCCGCTACTGGTTCCCCGTGCGCGAGACGATGCCAGCGGCGCAGCGCGAGGAGGCGATTCTCGAGCGGCTGCAGGACGTCTGCGCCTATGCCTACGCCAACGCGCCGTTTTATCGGCGCAAATGGGACGAGGCCGGCTTCCATCCGAGCCAGCTGAAGTCGCTGGAGGACTTCGAGGACAAGGTGCCGGTGGTCAGGAAGGCGGATCTGCGCGCTGCGCAGGCTGCCCATCCGCCGTTCGGCGACTACCTGTGCGTGCCCGACACCGAGATCTTCCACGTGCACGGCACCAGCGGCACGACTGGCCGGCCCACTGCGTTCGGCGTGGGCCGCGCCGACTGGCGCACCATCGCCAACGCGCATGCCCGCATCATGTGGGGCATGGGCCTGCGGCCCGGCGACATGATCTGCGTGGCCGCCGTGTTCAGCCTGTACCTGGGCAGCTGGGGCGCACTGGCCGGTGCCGAGCGCCTGCATGCCAGGGCGTTTCCTTTCGGTGCCGGCGCCCCCGGCATGAGTGCCCGCCTGGTGCAGTGGCTGCACACCATGAAGCCGGCGGCGTTTTATGGCACGCCGAGCTACGCGATCCATCTGGCCGAGGTGGCGCGCGAGGAAAAGCTCAATCCGCGCGACTTCAAGCTGCGGTGCCTCTTTTTCTCCGGCGAGCCGGGTGCCAGCGTGCCCGGCGTCAAGGATCGGATCGAGGACCTGTATGGCGCCAAGGTCTATGACTGCGGCTCGATGGCCGAGATGACCCCGTGGATGAACGTGGCCGGCAGCGCGCAGAGCAACCAGGGCATGCTGTGCTGGCAGGACATCGTCTACACCGAGGTCTGCGACCCCTCGACCATGCGCCGCGTGCCCTACGGCCAGCGCGGCACGCCCGTGTACACGCACCTGGAGCGCACCAGCCAGCCGATGATCCGGCTGCTCTCTGGCGACCTCACGCTGTGGGTGAACGAGGACAACCCCTGTGGCCGCACCTACCCGCGCCTGCCACAGGGCATCTTTGGCCGTATCGACGACATGTTCACGATCCGCGGGGAGAACATCTATCCGAGCGAGATCGACGCTGCGCTCAATCACGTGGCCGGCTATGGCGGCGAGCACCGCATCGTGATCACGCGCGAGGCATCGATGGACGAGCTGCTGCTGCGTGTCGAGCCGGATGAAGGCATCCATCGCTCGGGTGGCGAGGTCGTCGATCGCTTCCGCAGCGACGTGGCGCACAAGCTGCAGACGGTGCTCGGCATCCGCACCAAGGTCGAGATCGCGCCACCCGGCAGCATCCAGCGCACCGACTTCAAGGCACGCCGCGTGATTGATGACCGCGAGGTGTTCCGCTCGATGAATGCGGAGCTGCAGAAGAATGCGTGAGCAGGTCCTTGCCCAGGCGCAGGCCGGGATCCAAGCGCGGGGTTGCACGGCGTTGCGCGCCAACCAGACCTGTGCGCCGGCCGGCGCGAGGGCGATGTGGCATCGATGACCTACATCCCGTCCACGACACTGCTCGAGCAAGCGGCGGCCGGCAACATCCGCGCGGCCGGCCGGCTCATCTCGCGCGCCGAGCAAGGCATGGAGGAAGCGCGCCCTGCCCTGGCCGAGGTGTACCGACGCGCCGGCAAGGCGCACCTGATCGGCCTGACGGGTGTGCCGGGCAGCGGCAAGTCCACGCTGGTGTGCAGGCTCACGGCAGCGCTGCGGGCGCAGGGCCGCAAGGTCGGCATCGTGGCCATCGATCCCTCGAGCCCGTACTCGGGCGGCGCGATCCTGGGCGATCGCGTCCGCATGACCGAGCTCGCCAATGACCCGGGCGTGTTCATCCGCAGCATGGCCACGCGCGGCGCCACCGGTGGCATGGCGCGCGCGGCACTCGATGCCGTCGACATCCTCGATGTCGCCGGCTTCGACACCATCATTATCGAGACGGTAGGCGTGGGGCAGGACGAGGTGGAGATCGCCAAGACCGCAGACACCACCGTGGTGGTGTCCGCACCAGGGCTGGGCGATGAGATCCAGGCCATCAAGGCCGGCATCCTGGAGATCGCCGACATCCACGTGGTGAGCAAGTGCGACCGCGATGACGCCAACCGCACGATCACCGACCTCAAGCAGATGCTGACGCTGGGCGCACTGACCTCCATGCAGAGTGGCCAGGGTAATGATGGCCAGGGCCGGCCGGTGTGGGCGATCCCGGTGGTCGGCGTCAGTTCGTACACCGGCCAGGGCATCGAAGAACTGCTGGGCAGGATCGGACAGCACCACCAGGTCTTGCACAGCACCACGCTGGGCGTCGACCGGCGACAGCGCGTGGCCGCCTTCCGCCTGGCCAAGACGGCCGAGACGCTGCTCAACGAGCGCTTTCACCGCGGCGCGCAAGCCTTTGCCGCGCCCCTTTCACAGCAACTGAGCGAACGCGGCACCGATCCGTACTCGGCCGCGCGCACGCTCATCGATCAGACGATCGCCAAGGAGTTTCAATGAACGCGCTGGATCCCAAGGTCATTGAGCAACTCGAGCGACAGACCAAGGCGTGGGAAGACAACGAGGTCGCCGCCTTCCTGAAGAAGCAGGCCGAGCGCAAGGAACAGTTCTTCACGATCGGCGACTTTCCGGTCAAGCGGGTCTATACGGCTGCCGACGTGAAGGACACGCCGATCGCAGACATCGGCCTGCCTGGCCAGTACCCCTTCACGCGCGGACCGTACCCGACGATGTACCGCAGCCGCACCTGGACCATGCGCCAGATCGCCGGCTTCGGCACGGGCGAGGACACCAACAAGCGCTTCAAGTACCTGATCGCGCAAGGCCAGACCGGCATCTCCACCGACTTCGACATGCCCACGCTGATGGGCTACGACTCCGATCACCCGATGAGCGAGGGCGAGGTCGGCCGCGAGGGCGTGGCAATCGACACGCTGGCCGACATGGAGGCGCTGCTGGCGGACATCGACCTCGAGAAGATCTCGGTGTCGCTGACCATCAACCCGACCGCGTGGATCCTGCTGGCGATGTACGTCGCGCTCGCCGAGAAGCGCGGCTACGACCTCAACAAGCTGTCGGGCACGGTGCAGGCGGACATCCTCAAGGAGTACATGGCGCAGAAGGAGTACATCTACCCCATCGCGCCCAGTGTGCGCATCTGCCGCGACATCATCACGTACTGCGCCCGCAACATGAAGCGGTACAACCCGATCAACATCTCCGGCTATCACATCAGCGAGGCGGGCTCCTCGCCCGTGCAGGAAGCGGCGTTCACGCTGGCCAACCTGATCGTGTACGTGGAAGAGGTGATGAAGACCGGGATGCCGGTGGACGAGTTCGCGCCCCGCCTGGCGTTCTTCTTCGTGAGCCAGGGCGACTTCTTCGAGGAAGTCGCCAAGTTCCGCGCGCTGCGCCGCTGCTACGCCAAGATCATGAAGGAGCGGTTCGGCGCAAAGAACCCGGACTCGATGCGGCTGCGCTTCCACTGCCAGACCGCCGCGGCCACGCTGACCAAGCCGCAGTACAAGGTCAACATCGTGCGCACCGCGCTGCAGGCACTGAGCGCCGTGCTCGGCGGCGCGCAGTCGCTGCACACCAATGGCTACGACGAGGCCTTCGCGATCCCGACCGAGGACGCCATGAAAATGGCGCTGCGCACGCAGCAGATCATCGCCGAGGAGACCAACGTCACCAACGTGATCGATCCGCTCGGCGGCAGCTACTTCGTCGAGGCGCTGACCACCGAGTACGAGAAGAAGATCTTCGAAATTCTGAAGGAGGTCGAGGAGCGCGGCGGCACAATCAAGCTCATCGAGCAGGGCTGGTTCCAAAAGCACATCGCGGATTTCGCCTACGAGACCGCGCTGCGCAAGCAGTCCGGGGAGAAGCCGGTGATCGGCGTCAATCGCTTCGTCGAGACCGAGGAGCACGCTGACATCGAGATCCACCCCTACGATCAGAGCACGTCCGACCGCCAGATCGCCCGCACGCAGCGAGTGCGCCGCGAGCGTGACCACGCACTGATCGAACGGCTTCTCAACCAGTTGGTCGAGGTCGCCAAGGACGAGAACCAGAACATCATGCAGATCACCATCGAGCTCGTGCGCAATGGCGCGACGATGGGCGACATCGTGGAGAAGCTGAGAGCTGTTTGGGGGACCTACCGGGAAACACCGGTGTTCTAGATCGCTGCGCTGGAACGCTTCAAGAGAACGCGGAGGCGAGCGCGGCCCCCTCTTGCTCCCCCGAGGCGTGTTTGTTGCGCCCTGTTGTCGGCCGCTTCGTCCGTTGGCCGCTGAGCGGCCGCTCAATTCGTGAAGGACGCACCATGGGTTCAGGTCCACCACCCCTCACCCGCGACACGGTCGCCGGCGTCATCGCGCGCTTCCTCGAGGAGCGCGGTGTCGATCGCGTGTTCGGTCTGTGCGGCGGACACATCATGCCGATCTGGATGCGCCTAGATGCCGAGGGTATCCAGATCGTCGACGTGCGCGACGAGCGGGCCGCCGTCTACATGGCGCATGCCTACGGCCAGTTACAAGACAGCTTTGCCGTGGCGCTGGTCACCGCCGGTCCGGGCGTGACCAACGCGATGACGGGCATCGCCAACGCGCACGTGGCCAAGGTGCCGCTGCTGGTGCTCTCCGGTGTCCCGCCGCAGCCGCAGGAGAACCGGGGCGCGCTGCAGGACGTCGTGCACACCGATCTCGTGCGATCGCTCACGCGCTACGCGCGCACCGTGCGCGATCCGGCGCTCGTTTTGCAGGAACTGGACGAGGCGGTGGCGCGCGCGCTCGGCCAGGGCGGCGATCCCGGCCCCGTGTACCTCGACTTTCCCACCGATACGCTGCGCGCCATCGTGCCTGCCGCCACCCAGCGCGAAGAGCACTTTCGTCCCAAGCCGCGCTGCCGCGTTCTGCCCGACCCGCTTGCGATCGAGCAGGCGGTCGACCTACTGTGGAGTGCGAAGCGGCCGCTCGTAATCAGTGGCCGCTGCGCGCGCCATGCGGCGCCCGAACTCATCGCGTTGCTGGACGCGCTTGGAGCGCCCTACCTGGACACTGGCGAGAGCAAGGGACTCGTGCCGGATAGCCACCCGAGCGCGGTGGCGGCGATGCGCGGCAGCGTGATGGGCGAGGCCGATCTCGTGCTCACGGTCGGTCGCCGCCTTGACTTCCAGCTCGGCTACGGCTCGCCGGCCGTTTTCGGCAAGGCGCGCTTCGTGCGACTGTCCGACACGGTCAGCGAGTTGCGCGACAACCGGCGTGGCGAGGTGGAGATCCTGGCGCCGGTGGACCTGGCGCTGCGGGCGATGGTGCGCGCCGCCAGCGGCCGCGCCACCGCTCTGGATCGCGATTGGGCACAAGGCCTGCGCCGCAAGCACGAGGAACGCGCCGACAAGCTCAGGCTGTCGATGCGCAGCGCGCCGGCCGATGCGGCCGGGCGGATGCATCCGAACACACTGCTCGCCCACGTGCAGGACGCGATCGGCACCGATGCGATCGTGGTGGCCGATGGCGGCGACTTCCTGTCGTTCGCCCGCGTGGGCATGCAGTGCGGCACGTACCTGGATCCCGGCTCGCTCGGCTGCATTGGGGTGGGCACCGCGTTCGGCATCGGCGCGGCGCTGGCCTGCCCCACACGGACGGTGGCCGTGCTGACCGGCGACGGTGCGTTCGGCTTCAACGCCATGGAAATCGATACCGCCGTGCGCCACCAGGTGCCGGTGCTGATCGTGGTCGCCAACAATGGCGCCTGGCAGATCGAGGTGCACGACCAGACCCAGAGCCACGGCAAGGTGGTCGGTACGCGATTGCAGCTGGCCGACCACGCCGCCATGGCGCGCGCCTTTGGCATGCACGCCGAGCGCATCGAGCGCGCCGAGGACTTGCCCGCCGCACTCGCCCGCGCCAAGGCCAGCTTGCCTGCCCTGCTGGATGTCATTGTCTCCGGCGAGGCCATGTCCTCGGATGCCAAGACAGGGCTGGCGTGGGTGCCGGACCTGCAGCCACTGGCGGCCTGGGATGACGCGGAGCGGGCGTGGCGCAACTCCGCCGGTTGAGAAGGCGTGAAGAAGACGAAGTGCAAGGAGTGCACGGAGCAAGGCGAAGGCGGGTTGTGCTGCTGTTCCCCGGTCAGGTCCGGGGCCGGATTCCTCGTTCGGTGCCGCGATTCGGGCCTGCCCCGGAGACCACGCTGCACGCAGTGCGACGATCCCAAGTCTTCCCTGCGTGCTCTCTGCGCTCTCCGTGCCATGAACCCGACGCCCCACCCCGGCTGCTCTTAAGAAACACCTCGCAAGTGGTTGATTTGCTGGGGAAGTTTCAGGCGGTTTGCGGGGCGGCGACGAGTTGCATGCCCAGCTTGCTGGCGCGCTGGGACAGGTGGCGCGACAGGCGTTCGCGGTAGCGCTCTTCGTAGCAGGCCTGACCTTGGTCGGTGTACTCCTCGCCCCTGGTCAGCATCGTGTCGATGAGCCGTGCCACCTTGTGGGCGGCGGCGGTGATGGCCTTGGGCTTGTCCATGCGTGCGCACAGTCTGCGGAAGTACGCGCCTAGGGCCGACTGGCTGGTACGCAGCGCCGCTGCCGCCAGCCGCAGTGCCTGCGCCGCCCGGTTGGCGCAGCGCTTGGTCTTACCGCTCATCACCTTGCCGCCCGTGATCCTGGTCCCCGGGCACAGGCCCAGCCAGCTCGCGAAGTGCTTGTCGCTGGCAAAGCGCGACATGTCCGTGCCGGTCTCGCTGATCACGGCCAGCGCCGTGGTGACGTCGATGCCGTCGATGCGCGTGAGGTCCACGCCGCACATCTTGAACAGCTGGGTGCCCAGGTCGAAC
>JADCGX010000243.1 GCA_020248785.1 Burkholderiales bacterium
GCAGGAAGTCGAGCTGACGAGACTGGCGCGCTCCAAGCGCACCAGCGTCAGGCTGGCCCAGCGTGCCCGATCTGGTCGCCGCCATTGATGAATACGTCGCCCATCACAACACCAAGCCCAAGCCGTTCATCTGGACCAAGAGTGCCGCCGATATCCCGCGGAAGGTCATTCGCGCCACTGTGCGCTTAAGTTCTAAAAAGAACGAAACACTGCACTAGTGTGCGGGCGGCAGCGCGGTCTCGACCGTCGAGGGCAACCAGCGCTGCACCGCCTGCAGCAGCGCGTCGCGCACCGCCTTCTGGCGGGCCGGATCGGTCTTGCCGCAGACCAGCTGACACAGTTGATCCGTCGGTGACTCGAAGTCGCAATGCGAGGCGGCCTCGATGATGCGGTCCTGCTCGAGCCGACGCAGTGCCTGCGTCCACGGCTCGGCGATGGAGAACGCGTTGCAGGCCGACGATGGTGCGCGCACGAGGCGCGACGGAATCATCAACGTGGCCGCCTTGTCGCGCCCGACGCCGCCCGGCCGATCAAACGGATCGAGCCCGACATAGCCCACCACACCCGGCGCGTCGGCCGCCAGCAGCGCGGCCAGCCCCCCAGCGGAAAAGCCCACCAGCACCACGCGCGCCACCGCAATGCTGTCCTCGCCGCGCCGCAGGCGTGCCACGAGGTCCGACAGCGCACGGGCGTTACTGCGCGAGTCCGTGACAAATGGCAGGTCAGGCACCACCGCGAGCACGCCATGTTCAGCCAGCAGCGACGCGTGCCCGGCCATCGTTCTGCGATCCCGCGTGAAGCCGTGCGCCAGCACGACTGCGCCACGCGGCGGGACCGTGCCTGCGGGCAGATGGAAGTCGACCTGCGTGCGCCGCTCGGCCAGGGTCAGCTCAAGCGTCTGCACAGCAGGCGCGGGTGCCGCGTGGGCCTTGAGCGGCATCTGCGCACACCCAAACAGCAGTGCGGCGATGACTGCACCTGCAACCAAGCGCATCAAGGGAACTCCGATAGGCGCTTGTCGCGCTGCTTCATCGGCTTGCCTCAGTTCAGCGCAGGCTAGCAAGGCCGCGGACGGGCGGGCCCGATCTGCATCAGTCGATCGTCAGTTCGCCCTGCATCACGGGCACGCAGCGGCCACCGACGCTCGCACGGATGCCGTCGGCGGTGCGCCAGGCACGCGTGTGCAGCAGGCTCGGGCGCCCCATTTCCACGCCCTGCGTGATGTCTTGCCAGGCGTCCTGTGCATCGCCAAGCGACAGCAGCAAGGCGGCCAACGTGACGTTGGCGCTGCCCGTCGCCGGATCCTCGAAGACACCGCCCAGCGGCGCGAACATTCTCGTGCGCACACTCGCAGCGTCGCGTGCGTACAGATGCAGGTGAAAGCGCCCATTTAACTGCGGGTGCCGCGCCTGCGCCGCCTGGAAGGCCGTGACGTTGGGCTGTGCACGGGCCAGCGCCGCTGGCGTGACCTGCGCGAACACGAAGGCTGTGCCCATGCTCGCGACGCACGGGGCATGCGCGCCCAGCACGAGGTCGGGCAGGGCAAGGCTGGCGCAGGCGGCAACGTCGTCTGCCGCCACGCTGGCGCCGAGCGTCAATGGCTGCGGCGCGTCGATCGTTGCCCCCGAAACATTGCCACCGGCGTCACGCTCCACCCGCACCGTGACCAGCCCGGCAAGTTCCTCGAAGCGCAGCAGACCGTCCTGGTCGCGTCCTGCCTGTGCCAGCACGTAGCCGGTGCCAACGTTGGGGTGCCCGGCGAAGGACATCTCCAGCGCCGGGGTGAAGATGCGGACCTGCGCCGTGTTGGCTGGGTCGGCGGGCGGCAGGACAAAGGTCGTCTCGGACAGGTTGAACTCGCGTGCGATGGCCTGCATCTCGGCGCTGTTCAGGCCGCGCGCGTCCGGAATGACCGCCAGCGGATTGCCGCCGAGGCGGCGGTCGGTGAACACATCGAGCGTGACGAAGCGGTACGTCCTCATCGGTCTGCCTTTGCCGGCTGGCGGCCGAGCGCAATGGTGATGACCACGCCGAGGGCAAAGAGCCAGGTGGTCGGATGCACGGACTCGCCGAACAGCAGCCAGGCGAAGCCCACGGTGAAGAACACCTGCAGCAACTGCACCTGGCCCGCGCGGCCCATGCCATTCGGGCCGGCGAGCGCCAGCCCGTTGTACCAGGCGAAGAAGCCCACGAGCTGCGAGATCAGCGTGACATAGGCGAAGGCGCCCCAGGGCACGAGCCCGGCGCGCGGCGGCTCGGCCGCCGCCATCAAGAGCGCCGCGGGCAAGGTCAGCGGCAGCGCGAGCGCCAAGGCCCACAGGATCGTCGCAACGCCGCCGATGCGGCCGGCCACGCGGCCGCCGGCAACGTAGCCGACTGCCCCGGCCACGACCGCCGCGAACATCGCAACATCGCCCCCCGCCGGGCCGAGCGCGCCGCGCGCCTGCAGTCCGTCGCGCAAGGCAAACGCAATCACCAGCAAGGAGCCGACGCCGGCACAGATCCAGAAGCGGCGCGAGTGCCGCTCGCCGAAGGCCCATGCCGCCAGCACCGCGGTGGCAAAGGGTAGGGCGCCGTTGATGATGGCGCCGTGGTTGGCCGGGATGGTCTGCATCGCGATCGAGGTCAGCAGGGGAAAGCCGATCACGATCCCCAGGCTCGCCCAGGCGAGCAGCGGCAAGTCCTCACGGCTGGGGCGCCGCGCGCCGCTGGCAAGCAGCCAGGCCGCCGCGATCACGCCGGCGATCGCCATGCGTCCGAACGCGACGAACCAGGGATCGAGTTCCCGCACGGCGGTGCGCGTCATGGGCAGCGTCAGGCTGAAGGCCAGCACGCCGAGCAGCGCCAGCACGAGGCCCAGCCGCTCGCGCGGCAGGGCACGGACCGCGGCATTCAGGACTGCCACAGCGTTCACGACAGCGTCAGCGCCAGCACGGGCTGGGCAGCAGCCCGTGCGCAGACCGTTGCGTACCAGCGCTCCAGGTGCGGATGGACGCGCGGCGTGATGGCGAGCCCGAACCAGCGGTGCACCTCGCAGGCGATCGGAATGTCGGCCATCGTGAACGCGGCGCCGGCGACAAAGGGCCGTTGCGCCAGATGCGCGTCGAGCAGCGCCAGCAGTGGCTGCATGGCGGCCCTGGATGCCTCAATCCTGGCGGGCACGCGCTGCTCGGCCGGCGTGCGGATCAATTGCATGAAGGCATCGCGGCCAGCCGGGTTGAGCGTGGTCTGCTGCCAGTCCATCCAGCGCTCGGCATCGAAGCGGGCCGCCAGATCGTCCGGATACAGGCTGCCGTGTGCAAAGCGCGCCGCCAGGTAGCGCACGATGACATTCGACTCCCACAGCACGAGGCCATCGTGCTCGATCACCGGAATGAGCCGGTTCGGGTTGCGCGCGATGAACGCGGGCGCATCGATGCCGCCGAACTCGCGCCCGGTGTCGATGCGTTCGTAGGCCACGCCGACCTCGCGCAACGCCCATTCGACCTTGCGGCCGTTGATCGAACTCAGGCGTCCCCAAAACTTGATCATCTCTGCTCCTCCGCGATCAGTTGCGCCAGCGTCGAAACGGCTGCGCGCAGGCGCTGCGGCGTCTCGGTGACGAAGCTCAGGCGCAGCGTATTGGTTTGCGGGTCCGCCGCGAAGAACGCGGCGCCCGGGACGAATGCAACCCCGCGCTGGATAGCGCGTGGCAGCAGCGCCAGCGCATCGATCCCGCGCGGAAGCGTCAGCCAGACAAACATGCCACCGGCCGGCGTCGTCCACCGCACGCCCGCCGGCATGCTCTCGGCCAGCGCGCCCAGCATGGTTTCGCACTGTTGCGCATAGAGCGTCCGGATGCGTGGTAAGTGCGCGTCCAGGACCCGCTGCTCCAAGGCGTGCAAAACGGCGCGTTGCGTCAGGCTCGCCGTGTGCAGGTCGGTCGCCTGCTTGATGCGAACCAGCAGATCGATGCAGGCGCGCGGCGCGATGACGGCGCCCAGCCGCAGGCCGGGGGCGAGCACCTTGGACATGGAACAGACGCGGATCGTGCGCTCGGGAGCGTAGGTGCGCAGGCTCGGTGGCGGCGCTGTGCGGTACCACAGCTCGCCATAGGGGTCGTCTTCGATCAACCACAGGTCGTGGCGGCGGGCAGCCTGCGCCAGGGATGCCCGACGTGCGTGATCGAGCGTACGGCCGCTCGGGTTCTGGAAGGTCGGCATGACGTACGCGAGGCGACTGCCGGCGGCGAGCCTGGCGTCCAACGCATCGGGCACCAACCCGGCGTCGTCGCTTGGCAGCGTGCGCAGGCGCGGCTCATGCAGCGCAAAGGCCTGCAAGGCGCCGAGGTAGGTGGGCGAGTCGACGAGCATTGGGGCCCCGGTCTCGACCAGCGCCTTGCCGATGAGATCGAGCGCCTGCTGGCTGCCGGCCACAATCAGCACTTCGTCGACCTGCGTGGGCACGCCGCGCTCGCGCTCCTGCGCCGCGATCCACTCGCGCAAGCCGGTGTCGCCCTCCGTGGGCCCGTATTGCAGAACGATGCGTCCGGCCACCGTGAGGACGTGGTCGAAGCAGGCACGCAGCGCCTCGACTGGGAACGCGTCGGGCGAGGGCAGGCCGCCCGCCAACGAGATGATGTCGGGCCGCTGAAAGGGTGTAAACGAATTTAATATCCCATGCGTTACGTCTCGGTCGAGGCAATTCAGCATGGGGGGATGGATGGCGAAGAGCACTGCAACCGAGCGAGCCGGCCGGCCTGGTCGCAAGCCCTCGTTGAACGCCGAGCACACC
>JADCGX010000244.1 GCA_020248785.1 Burkholderiales bacterium
CTGCGCGGCGTGCGGTAGTTGATCTCCGAGCGCAGGCTGGTCCAGCCGGACAGTCGGACTTCCGGCCGGCCGTACAGGTTCTGCATCGGATCCTCGAGCCACCAGGCACGGCCTCCGGGACGCAGCAGACGCAGCAGGTTCGTCGCCCAGCCGGGCTGGAAATCCTGGCCCTCGTCGATGATCAGGACATCGATGCGCGACGCATCGCCCGGCTGCCATGCATCCAGTGTCTCTTCCAGGCGAGCGAAGGCGCCGGGCTGTCCGAAGTCCGGACGCTGGCCGAGCGAGCGGGCGACACGGTCGCCGAGCTGGTGGTAGGTGAGGACGTCGCCGCCCTGCGGCGCGATGCGCGCGACATGGTCGGCCAGCGGCCGGTTGTAGCAGACGAACAGCGGCTTCAGCCCGGCGGCCACCGAATCGCGGAACACCGCGAGCGCAAGCTGGGTCTTGCCCGAGCCGGCGGTGCCGATGACGCGCAGCCGGAACGGATCGCAGTCGATGCGGCGTGCCCAGTGCGCGAGTCCGCCGGACAGACGGGTATAGAGCGTCTCGGCCTCGGTCACGAAGGCGTTCACTTCCGGCACCAGCTGCAGGATGTCGCCGAGGAAGCGGTGCACCTTGTCGCGCGTGGGCAGCACTTCGTTGCCGGGCCCTGCGGGCGGCAGCCGTGCGAGGATGGTCGCCACCAGACGGTCCTTGCGCTTCGCATCGATGATGCGTGAAGGATCGATGCCCGCCGTGCCGGGATCCTTCACGGCGTAGTCGGGGCAGTACAGGACCGCGTCGACGTACGTGGTCTCGCCCTTGCAGAACTGGCGCAGTCTCGCATGCAGTGCATCGGTCGAGCGTGCCATCTGGAAGGCGACATGCTTCTCGCCGCTGGCATAGCGCTTCACCAGCCCGTCAGCGGACTCCTGCAGGAAGCCGGTCTTCTGCTCGACCAGCAGCAGCTTGCCGGTGGGACCGACGATGGCGAAGTCGATCTCGCCGAAGATTGCACGGCCCTTCTGCTCGATGCGGGTCCAGTGCACGCCATGGTAGACGGTGTAGTCGTCCGGCAGCCCGCCGGCCAACTGGCCGAGCGTCTGCAGTTCCCGCTCGGCGGCCCCGGCGTTCGCCAGTTCGCGCCAGCCTTCCGGATGCACGCGCGCCATGTGCTCAGCTCCGGCGCAGCGCCGCGGTCGCGGAGAACGTCCACGGGCGGCAGACCAGCGCGATGCCCACGCTCAGGCGTGCGCTGCGCGGCAGCGTTGCCTCGAGTTCGGCGGTTTCGTTGAACTCGGCTGCAAGCCGGTCGAGCCTGCGCTGGATCAGCGCAAGGGATGCGCGAGACACCTCCCGCACCTCGAAGCGCAGGAGCATGTCGGATGCGCCGAGGCCGTTCAGCAGGAACTCCTGCAGCACCTTCGCCTCGTAGGCGCGGCGCACCGGGCCGTTGCGCCGCCACTGCAGGTTGCGTGCGACCTTCAGCCGGACGCGGTCGCCCGGCCCGAGATCGATCAGGTCGATGCGTGCCAGCCGGGCGAGCAGGCGCACCAGCTCCGGCCCGGCGAGCGCGAACCGTCCTGAGATCTCGGCGGCGGTCCATTCATTCAGCAGCAGGTGGAACACGGTGAGCAGCCGTGCGTCCTTCGCCAGCGCCTCTTCCTGCTGCAGGGTCAGTTCGCGCGGCAGCGTGCGCTCGCGCTGCGCGAGGCGCGCGAGCTCGAACAGGTCGGTGCCCAGCACCTCGAGGATGCGGTTGAGACGGGCCAGGGTCATCGTGTGCCCGGACAGCATCCGCTTGATGCTCGGCTCGGACAGGCCGAGCTCGGCGCCGAGCGCCTTGTAGGTGATGCCGCGCGCCTTGAGCAGCGGCTTCAGCGCGGCGAGTATCGGGTCGGTGCTGGCCATGGCGTGGCGGCGGCGAAGGTGGGGGGGATCGAGGCGATGTCCGGACGGTATCGCATTGTGATCCTTTTTGCGAAGCGGTTGGATTGCGGCCTTTCTGCACCGAGCATCGCCGCTCCTTCCACCCGCGAGAGGCCCTCGATGGACAGCCTGCCCGTCCCGAATCCCAGCAGCACCGCCTTCCCCCACTGCCACCGGGTCAACGACCTGCACTCGGAGTTGAACCCGGCATCGGTGCTGCGCACCTTCCATCCGCGCAATCTGTTCGAAGTGGCGGCCACGGTGGCGCGCGCAAGGCGCATCGGCGTGCCGGTCTCGGTCTGCGGTGGGCGCCATGCGATGGGCGGGCAGCAGTTCGGGGAAGCCGGCTGGCTGGTCGATCTGTCCGGCTGCAACCGTGTGCTGCAGTTCGACGCGCGGCGCGGGTTGATCGAGGTCGAGGCGGGCATGCAATGGCCGGAGCTGCTGCAGGCGCTCGATCGCCTGCAGCCCGCAGCGGCTGGCGGGGACGTCGCACCGTGGACGTTCCGCCAGAAGCAGACCGGTGCGGACCGGCTGTCGATCGGTGGTGCTCTGTCGGCCAACATCCATGGCCGTGGACTGGACTTCGCGCCGTTCGTGTCCGACATCGAATCGTTCACGCTGGTGACCGCTGACGGCCGGCTGCGCCGCGTGAGCCGCAGCGAGCAGACGGACCTGTTCCGGTTGGCCATCGGCGGCTACGGGCTGTTCGGCATCGTCGGCTCGGTCACGTTGCGGCTGGTGCGCCGCTGCCGGTTGCAGC
>JADCGX010000245.1 GCA_020248785.1 Burkholderiales bacterium
CAGCACCACGATCAGCGCGAAGTAGAAGCCCGAGAACGAGGCGGCGTAGACCAGCGGGTAGGCCGCGAAGATCGCGCCGCCGCCGAGGATCAGCCACACCTGGTTGCCGTCCCAGGTGGGGCCGACGGTGTTGATCAGCACGCGCCGCTCTTCATCGCTGCGGCCGATCACCTTCAGCAGCATGCCCACGCCGAGGTCGAAGCCGCCGGTGACGGCAAAACCGATCAGCAGCACGCCGAGGAAGAGCCACCAGACCGCGCGCAGCGTCTCGTAGCTCATCAGGAAGGTCATGAACTCGCTCATGGATGGCTCCGGTCGGGGTCGAGACGGCTAGTCGTTGGAATGCTTGTCCATGGGCTGCGGCACCAGCGAGCCGCCGCCGCCACCGACCCACTGCGGACGGCGCACCGCAGTCGTCGTATCCGGCGGGCCGATCTTGATGCTGCGGACCATCAGGAACACCATGACCACGATCAGCGTCGTGTACAGCAGGACGAAGCCGGTGAGACTGATCACCAGATCCGTCACGCTCAGACTCGAGGCCGACAGGAAGGTTGGCAGCACGCTGCCCACGGTCCAGGGCTGGCGGCCCATCTCGGCCACGTACCAGCCCAGTTCGGCGGCGATCCAGGGCAGCGGGATCGCCAGCAGCGCGAACCACAGCAGCCCCGGGCTGCGATCGACGGTGCGCTTGGCCGACACCCACACCGCCCAGGTGAAAAGCACCAGCAGCGCGAAGCCAATGCCCACCATGCCGCGGAAGGCCCAGAAGGTGGAGGCCACATGCGGCACCGTGTCCAGCGCCGCCTGCTTGATCTGCGCCTCGCTGGCATCGACCACCTTGCCGGTGTAGCGCTTGAGCAGCAGGCCATAGCCCAGGTAGTTCTGGTACATGCCGAACTGCTCGCGCGCGGCCGGGTCGTTGCGGTCCGCCCGCAGCGCCTGCAGCGCGGCGTAGGCCTGCATGCCGTTGCGCACCTTCTGCTCGTTTTCCTTGACCAGATCCTTGATGCCGATGACGGGCTTGTCGACCGAGCGCGTGGCCACGATGCCCATGATCCAGGGGATCTCGACCGCGGCGTGCGTCACCTGCCGGTCCTGGTCGGGAAAGCCGATCGCGGTGAACGGTGCCGGCGCCTCGTGCGTCTCCCAGGCCGCCTCGATGGCCGCCAGCTTCATCTTCTGCGAGTCGCCCATGGTGTAGCCGGACTCGTCGCCCAGCGTGACCACCGACAGCGCCGCGGCCAGGCCAAAGGCCGAGGCAATCGCGAACGAGCGGCGCGCAAAGGCCATGTGGCGGCCCTTGAGCATGTACCAGGCCGAGACCCCCAGCACGAAGGCCGCCCCCGTCACGTAGCCGGCGGCCACGGTGTGCACGAACTTCACCTGCGCCACCGGATTGAAGAACACCTCGGCGAAGCTCACCAGTTCCATGCGCATCGTCTCGAAGTTGAAGGCCGCGCCGACCGGGTTCTGCATCCAGCCGTTGGCCACCAGGATCCACAGCGCCGAGAAGTTGGAGCCGAGCGCCACCAGCCAGGTCACCGTCAGGTGCTGCACCTTGGACAGGCGCTGCCAGCCGAAGAAGAACAGGCCGATGAAGGTGCTTTCGAGGAAGAAGGCCATCAGGCCCTCGATGGCCAGCGGCGTGCCGAAGATGTCGCCCACGTAGTGCGAGTAGTAGCTCCAGTTCAGGCCGAACTGGAACTCCATCGTGATGCCGGTGGCCACCCCGAGCGCGAAGTTGATGCCGAACAGCTTGCCCCAGAACTTCGTCATCTCGCGGTAGATCTCTTTGCCGGTCATCACGTAGACCGACTCCATGATCGCCAGCAGGACCGACAGGCCGAGCGTCAGCGGCACGAACACGAAATGGAACATCGCCGTGGCAGCGAACTGCCAGCGCGACAACTCGACGACGGTCTCGGAAATCATCGAATCCCTCCTTGCGGGACAGACGCAGCCGGCTGTGCTGCCGGTCTGCTGCGATGGCGGTTGGCCGGGCGGTTGCCGGCACAACACGGACCGCAGCGTGAGCGCGGCCCGACGGTCCGGGTTTGATACCCATCAAGAGCTAAGCCGGACCTGCGCCGACCGTACGACGCAGATCAACAAGTAGACGGCTGGCGCGGCCGCGGCGTACCGCGCACCGCCGAACCGACCGGCCGCGGCAGCCCCTGTAGGCCGCGGCGGTAGACTGAAGATCGGCCAGGACGTGCTGGGGAGTAGCTCCCAAGTGGCCGTCGGGCGTCATCACGGTCCGCCAAGGGACCCGCCTGCGGCTCGCCGCCCACCTGCAGTGGCTGCGGCGACGCGAGACCAACGCGACCTCATGTCAAGCGCCCCGCCCGCTGGCGGGCCTGCGGCAGGCGACCGTGCGACGGCGCCGGCCATGAGTAGCGAGGTAGGACAGATGGCGCATGCGCCGGAAAGTGGGCTGCCCGAAGCGGTCGATCGTCCCTGGCACGCGCTGGCCGCCGACGCTGCGCTGGCGGCTTTGCGCGCGACGCGGGACGGACTGAGCACCGACGAGGCCGGCCGGCGGCTGGCGCAGCACGGCCCCAACGTGCTGGAGCGAAAGGCTGGTGTCTCGGCGGCCGGGCTGATCTGGCGCCAGATCGACAACCCCCTGATCTGGGTGCTGATCGGCAGTGCGGTCGTCGCACTGTTGGTGGACCCGGCCGACGGCACCCAGAACGGCCTGGTGATCCTGGCGGTGGTGCTGGTGAACACGATCATCGGCTTCGCGCAGGAGTACAAGGCCGGCAAGGCGATCGAGAGCCTGAGCGCGATGGTGCCGCAGTTCGCCACCGTGGCCCGCGACGGCAGGCGCGTGCAGGTGCCGGTGGCCGAACTGGTGCCCGGCGACGTAGTGTTCCTGCAGAGCGGCGACAAGGTTCCCGCCGACATGCGCCTGATTCAGTTGCGCTCGCTGCAGATCGAGGAGGCGGCGCTGACCGGCGAGTCGGTCCCGGTGGACAAGACGACTGACCCGGTAGCCGACGAGGCCAGCCTGGGCGACCGCCGGAGCATGGCCTTCGGCGGCTCGCTGGTCTCCTGCGGCACGGGCCTTGGCGTGGTGACGACCACCGGCAACGGCACCGAACTGGGCCGCATCAACACGATGCTGAGCCAGACCACGGCGCTGCAGACGCCCCTGAGCATCGCCCTGCGCAAGATCGGCGTGATGCTCACCGCTGGCATCGCGGCGATCTCGGTGGTGATCCTGTGCGTGGGCACGGCGCGGGCCGTGTGGG
>JADCGX010000246.1 GCA_020248785.1 Burkholderiales bacterium
CGTGACGCCGGCACCATCGAGCAGTTGGCCGAGCACCTGCAAGCGCACGGCGGCGCGCCCGCGGCGATCGAGTCGGTGAGCATCGACATGTCGGCGGCCTTCATCAAGGGGGTGCGCGAGCATCTGCCGGCGGCCAGCATCGCGTTCGACAAGTTCCATGTGATCGCGCACGCCAGCGCGGCAGTCGATCGGACGCGTCGCCTGGAGCGGCATGCCGACCCCGCCCTGAAGGGCCTGCGTTGGACGCTGCTGAAGAGTCGTGCCGATCTGTCGGCCGCGGCTGCCGCCGATCTGGACGCCCTGATCGCGCGCCGCACGATGAGCCGCACCGCGCGTGCCTGGATCTACAAGGAGCAACTGCGCCACATCCTGGGCCGCAAGCAGGTCAACGTGGTGCGCGCGATGCTGGCCTCCTGGTACGGCTGCGTGATGCGCTCGAAGGTCACGCCCATGAAGGGGGTCGCCGCCCTGGTGCGTCGCCATCTGGACGGCATCGTGGCCTGGACCACCTCACGCCAAACCAACGGCTTTCTCGAAGCCATCAACGGGCTTTTCCAGGCCGCCAAACGCCGCGCACGCGGCTTCACGCGCCTGTCCACCATCCGCACCGTGATCTTCCTGATCGCCGGCAAGCTCGACTTCACGGCGATCAAGCCGCATGCCTCTGAACCCACTTGAAAATCGACAGAGCCGCTTCGTGCCGTGGCTGAAGGCGCTCAAGCAGGACATCGGCATTGCGCCGGGCCTGGGCGCGGTGGGCGTCAAGCGCGAGCAGTTTGGCCGGCTGGTGGAACTGGCAGACAAGGACCTGTGCCACCAGACCAACCCACGGCCTGTGCAGCGGGCGGACTTCGAACGGTTCTTCGAGGCGGCGTACTGAGGTCGGCGCAGCGGGCAGGCACGCGGCCGGGCAACCGGGCGCACAGCCGGACACTCAAACGGACACGCAAGCGGACACGAGGACGGACACGAGAACAGGCATGCAAACAGGCAGCCAGCGGCTGAAGATCGGTATCTCGGCGTGCTTCTTCCACGCCGATCCGCAGCGACCCATTTTCACGGGCAAGACGCTGTAGTACGCCGAGCAGTCCATCGTTTACTGGGTGCAGAGCCAGGGGGCGATTGCCTGCATCGTCCCGTCGCCGGCCGGCAGCACGCGGCGCGGCGACGTGACGCTCGCCCGCTATGCCGAACTGCTCGACGGCCTGGTGCTCGAAGGCGGCTCGGACCTGTGGCCGGGCAGCTATGGCGTAGAGCCCTTGCGGCCGGAGTGGAACGGCGACCGGGTGCGCGACGAGTACGAGATCGCGCTGACCCGCGAGTTCGTCGCCGCGGGCAAGCCGGTGCTGGGCGTGTGCCGCGGGCTGCAACTGTTGAACGTCGCCTTCGGCGGCACGCTGTACCAGGACATCGCCACCCAGCAGCCCGGCGCCCTGCGCCACCGCGACGCCGCGCTGTACGACCGCAACTTTCACGCGGTCGAGTTCGTGCCCGGCACGCGGCTGGCGGCGCTGCATCCCAGCGTGCCTTTGGCGATCGTCAACAGCGTGCACCATCAGGGCATCAAGGACCTGGCGCCGTTCATGACGGTGGAGGCGCGCTGCCCCAACGACGGGACGATCGAGGCCATCCGCTACGACAACGAGCGCGGCCCGGTGCAGAGCTACGTAGCGGCGGTGCAGTGGCACCCGGAGTTCCATGACGGCGCCGGGTTCGACCTTGCCCGCTTCAAGCCCGCCCTGCTGCCGGGCTGGCAGCCGCCGGTAGACCCGGCAACGCTGCCCCGGCCGTCTACCCGCAGGGCTTCGCACCGCAGGGCGACGTGGTGCGCATTCTCAACGCCGTGCGGTGCGTGCGGGGTCAGCGCTAGCGGGTCGCGGCGCCAGCAGCACCGTGGACAGCGCGGCCAGGATCAACGCCAGCGCGACGTAATCCTGCCAGTACGGGCGCTCGCCCAGCAGCGCCATGCTCGAAAACACGCCGAGCACAGGAATCATCATGACCGACAGGCCGCTGGCCGCTGGCGGCAGGTTGCGCGCGAGCATCGCCCACACCGCGTGGCAAAAGGCGATCGCGAGCACCATGTTGTAGACGATCGAGCCCCACTCCAGCGCCGTGGGCATGCGCCAGAGATGCCGCTCGAACACGATGGTCAGTGGCACCATTGCGACCAAGGTGACCACCAGCATCCAGAACGTCAGCGCGAGCGTGGGCAACTCGGTCAGCGTGCGGCGCATGAGGTTGGTGCCGTAGCCCCAGGCCGCCGCGGCAAACAGGATGAGCAGCGTGCCGAGCGGTGCCCCCGTGAGCTTGGTGAACTCGGACGACAGCAGCAGCACGGTGCCGATGAATGCCGCGCCCACGCCGATCCAATGCCGCGGCTGCGTGCGCTCGTTGAAGAACCACAGACCAAAGAGCACGGCCCACACCGGCATGGTGTAGCCGAGGATGGCGCTGCGGCCCGCGGGCAGGAGCTGCAGCGCGATCACCAGCAGCACATGCCAGATCACCACGTTTGGAATGGCAAGCTTGATGATCTTGGGCCAGGCACCAGTGGGCACCCGCATGTCTATGCCCGCGGCGCGCGCATAGAGGTAGAGGAACACGAGCCCGCCGGCGATGCACAGCACCCGGTAATACAGCGGCGCCAGATCCTGAACGCCCAGCTTCATGATCGGCCAGTTCAGGCCCCAGGCGAGCGTCAGGCAGATGAGCAGGATGAGATCGCGGCGGGACAGCGACATTCGGGCGCGTGGACTGCTGGGACGACCGACCCTAGCACGGGCGTCGGCACGTGGCCGGGTATCGCCGCTATCGCAGCCGCGGTCGATAGCGCTTCACGCAGCCTTCACATGCCCCGCATCGGGGCCACATCCCGGCCGCCTAGCGTTCGCCGTGTCGGGCAGGGTCGCAGGGGCGGCCCGCGACGCGGGATGGAGGCAACGATGCGGCAGGCGTGGCGGTGGGGGCAGAGCGTGTGGACGAGGCTACGCGGGCGAGTCGCGCAGGGCCAGGCGCGGCCTGCCGATCAGGCCGAACTCTTTGCAGCGCGCCCGCGGGATCTGCGGCCGGTTGCCGCCTTGCTCGTGCTCGGTGTGGTCGGCTGGGGCGTCTACAGCGTGGCGCGCAACCCGCCGCTGGCCGGTGTGGCACCCGGCGAGATTGGCATACGCGTCAACCGGCTGACCGGCGGCACCACGCAGATCAGTGAAGGATCGGCGTTGCTCGTGCCTGGTGTGCACGACCTGCGTCGCGTCTCGTTGCGCGAGCAGACCTATCAGGCGGCGCAGCCGGGCGAGGCGCCGTTTCAGTCGGTCGAAGGGCTGTCGTTCAACGTCGACCTCACGGTGCGCTACGCGCTGGACCGCGACAAGCTCGCCACCATGGCGGCCACCTTGCCCGAGGACATCGGCAACGAGGTGATCGCGCCGCGCGTGCAGGGCGTCATTTACAAGGTGTTCTCGCGCTACGCGATGCGCGAGATCTTCTCGTCCAAGCGGGCGGAGATCCAGCAGGCGATCCAGGCCGATCTGACGACGCTGCTTGCGGCCGATGGCATCCAGCTCCGGGCGGTGACGCTGGGCAAGGTGGAACTGCCGGCCGAGTACCGCGCCGGCATGGAGCGCCTGCTGGCCGAGGAACTCGCTACCGAGAAGATGAAGTACACGCTGGAGCTGAAGGAAAAGCACGTCAAGCAGACCGAGCTCGAAGCGCTGGCCGAAAAGGCACGGCGCGAGCGGCAAGCCGAGGCCGCCGGCAACGAACAGATCATCGCCGCCAAGGCGCAGGCCGAGGCGATGAAGCACGTGCTGCCCTTCAAGCAGAAGCAGATCGAGCAGCGCCAGCTCGAGATGCAGGCCGAGAAAATTGCGCGCGTGCAGAGTGCGGAAGCCAACGCCGAAGCGCGCAAGATCGAGGTCACTGCCGAGGCCGAGTCCCGCCGCAAGCTGGCCGAAGCCGAAGCCTATCGGCTGCAGGTCACCGGCAAGGCCACCAGCGAGCAGCTGGCGCGCGACGGCGAACTGCTGAGCCAGTATCCACTGCTGATCCAGAAGGTGATGGCCGACAAGTTGTCGGACAAGGTGCAGGTCATCATCGCGCCCACCCCGGCCGATGGCGGCTTCATCGGCAGCGCGGTGATCGGCGCTACCGCGCAGCAGCTGCAACAGCAGCGCGCGCCGCAGCGGCAGGCCGGCCAGGTGCTGACCGCACAGGGGCAGTGACATGGGGGCATTCACTGCACTCGTGCTGGCGGCGCAGATCGCCATCGTCAACAGCGACCAGGTAGCCCTGCGCGCGGGCCCTAGCGCGCAGGCCGCGCAGCAGGCCGTGCTGTGGCAGGGCGACAGTCTGGAGTTGCGCGGCCGCCGCAACGACTACCTGCAGGTGTGGGACCACCGGCGCGAGCGTGGCGGCTTCGTGCGCGCTACGCAGGTGCGACTGCACGAGCTCACGCCCGCCAGCGTCGATGCGCTGCTCGCCGTGCTGCACTTCCTGCGCGACAGCCCGGGCAGCGAGGCACAAGGC
Source organism: Burkholderiales bacterium (assembly GCA_020248785.1). Lineage (GTDB taxonomy): Bacteria > Pseudomonadota > Gammaproteobacteria > Burkholderiales > Burkholderiaceae_F > JALHMQ01. The sequence goes on from JADCGX010000246.1 coordinate 4,528, forward strand.
ATTGCCTACGTGGGGGCCTACCTGAAAGCAGCACCGGCAGAGCAGATCGATGCCGAGGTGTTCGACATCCTCGGCCAGCTGGCAGAGCGCCTGGCGCGCCGGGCCAATGCGACACGGGCGCGCAGCGATGCGACGGTGACCGCGCATGTCGAAGTCGCCGCGGCCTATGGGGTGACGATCCGCACGATCAACCGCACCACCCTCGGCGGCGGCATGACGCTGTGCTACGACGGCGATGCGCACCGGCAGGTGCTGGCGCGCCGTGCGACGTCGGCGCAGCGCACGCGCGCCGCACTTGGGCTCACGCGGCACGACTGCATCGACCCCGCGCTGCCGGCGCTGGAGCGCCGGCTGCACGACCGCTGGCGTGCCGAGCTGCTCGATCGGCTCGACCTCACCGAGCTGCCCGAGCACGAGCGCAACCGCGTGCGGCTGCGCCAGGCTGCCGTGTGGTCGACGCTGGCACAGCAGAGCGCACGTCGTGGGGACGATGCGACCGGCTGGGGGCAGAAAGCCCTCGATGCCTTTGCGCTGGTGCGGCGAGCGGACTTGTCCGAGAGCGACTTGCCCGAGTACGCCGAGACGGCCGTGCGCGTGGGCGCCTCGCGCTGGGCCGCCGAAGCACCGTTGCCGGCGCCTCCCTCGCGCGGCGGCCTCACTGTCAACACCCGCGCAGGAATGCAGCCCGGAGAGACCTGCGTGCGGCTGGTTGATGCCAAGCTGCAGACCAAGGTGCTGGCCGAGCGCTGCACCTTTGGCGTGCCGTGGACCGCAAGCTTCATGGCCAACGCACAGGGCACGGCGGCCGCGCTTGCGGTGCAGCCGCTGCCCGCCTGGCGCGAGCTGTGGCTGTTTGCGAAGACACCGCAGGGCTGGGGCATTGATGTGCTACCGCCAGGCGTGGACGCGCCGGACGTCGGCTACCTGGAAGCCGCCGGCTTCAGCCCCGACGGCACGCGCCTGCTGGCAGTGCGCGAGACTGTTGTCGACGGTCGGCATCGACGTAGCTTCGAGGTGATCAAGCTGTCGACGCTGGAGGTCGAGCGGCGGGCGGATTCCCCAGACGCCCTTAGCGCCTTTGCCAGAGGGCAGAGCGCGCAGTGGAAGCGGGTGACGGTAAGTTTGAGGTAGCGCGTCTTGCATCCCGCGTGCCGTGTCCGACGCTAACCCGGAAACTTCACGAGCATGAGGTCAGCGGCCTCGTGCTTTCGCGCGTTGTCAGAGGAGAACGAAGCCTGCGGACAACCGAGGATCGCAGATGCCAAGGTGTACGCAAGACAAGATCGACTTCGGCCGCCTGGGTCGTCGCCGCATCGAGGCGGACTTCA
>JADCGX010000247.1 GCA_020248785.1 Burkholderiales bacterium
GCCGTGCCCTCCGAGAGGCTGGCCTGCACGTTGACCACCAGGCCGTGGCGGTTGTCGGTCAGCACATGGCCCAGGTAGCTCGGCAGCGCCGGCGCCGCGTGGCTCTTGCGGTACAGCCGCGACTGCGGGTCGCTCGTGGACAACAGGCTCTCGCTGCAGCTGTCGGCGCCTCGCATCGTCGGCTCGTCCTTGGTCGATCGAAGCCCGGATGCTCGCCTGTCCGACAGGTGGCGTCGATCAGTATTTCAACGGCCTGCTAGTCGGTCGCCCTCACCGGCCAAGCGCGGCCGCCTGCCAGGTTGTCTCGCCAATGAGGGCCTGACAGGGCCCCGTCGACCTCCGGCGGCGGCTCGTTGCGGACACGCGCGTCGAGGATGTCTCGATCCGTGCCCGCGGCCGGGCAGCCGGGCGTCGATGAGACCTCTCGAGAGGCTCGTGCGCGCCCGCGCCCCATGCCGTCGGTGTCTGGACCGGCCTCGCGATCACGGCCGCGCCGCGACAACGATCACCGAGCCGCGCAGCGGCTGGCGGGCGAGCGCGAACGCGCCGCTGTCCTCGCCCGACAGCGCGGCGTACAGCGCGCGGTCGCCGCCCATCAGCTCGGCGCGGACCTCGTCGCGCGTCTTCAGGCTCCGGGCCGCGGCGAAGGGGTTGTAGCTCGTCGACCAGACGCGCATCGAGCCGTCGCGCTTGGCCTGGGCCAGCTCGGCCTGGACCTGGGCGCGCGTCACGTTGCTGCTGACGGCCTGCGGGTAGTCGGGGGTGGCTTCCTGGGCGAAGGCGGCGGTGCCGGCCAGCGCGAGGGTGGCGGAAGCGACGAGGAGGGACAGCTTGTTCATGGTGCGGACTTTCGTGGAGGGGTGGAGGGTGGAGGGTGGATGACCCGGGCTTCGGAGAGGCGCGGCGTCTTGCATCGCCGTGTCGTCATTGTTGAAAGCCCATCCGCACGCGAACGGACGCGAGCATTACGAATCGGTCATCTGCGCGCGCCGTGACCGATCCGTGCCGACAACGCCGAAGGACCTGCTCGACCGCCTCGCGCCGGCCGCCGACGAGGCCGGGCGGCTCGCCGAGCTCGCCCACGCCACCGCCCGCGAGGCCAGCGACCTCCACGGATTCGCCGCGCGCATCCACGGGTGCTTCGAGACGCCGCGGAAGCTGGCGATTGCCGGAAGTCGAAGGCGCCGGGGGTCGCATCGCAACAAGCCCATTGCCGCACGATGCTCGCGAGGCCCCGCGCCCTGTCTTCGTCGCAGAGCGCCTGGCGTCGGAGGAAGTACCCGCCGCCGCCTTGCGCCGTGACCCGGGCTCGACGACACGCGGCCGGTTGGCCACCCAGTTCACCGCCACCGGCGCCATGCTGCGCCCCGCCTCGGCAGCCACCGCCTCCGAAGCTCTGTGCGGCGGCCGGGGGGTACGCTCGCGCGCGCGGCCTCCGAACCGATCCTCCAGGCCGCGCCCGGCCGCCTGCCGAGGCACTCGGAGCTCGAGGCGACGTCGTCAGGGGGACTCGGACTCCAGCTGCTCGAACTTCGCCCGATACAGCTCGACCACCCAGTCGACGAACGCACGCACGCGGGCACTCAGGTGGCGGTTGCGCGGGTACATCACGTACAGCGGAAGCCGGGCCGCACTCCACTCGGCCAGGAGCGGCACCAGCCGTCCCGCGGCGATGTGCTCGGACAGGACCGTCGTGCGTGGGCACTGCGCGAGGCCCAGACCCGCCAGCGTCAGTGCCATGTGGGTGTCGGCGTCGTTGGCGGCCACCCGATGGAGCAGGGGAAACTCGACGCGACGGCCCTCACGCTCGAACTCGAAGTCGAAGACGCGGCCTGTCTTGGCAGAGAAGAAGTTCACCGCCAGGTGCCGCGACAGGTCGTCGGGCGACCTCGGCGTACCGTGTCGCGCCAGGTAGGCGGGTGATGCGCAGGTCACCACCTCGAAGGCCCCGAGCGCGCGGGCCACGAGTTGCTCGTCGTGCACGAGGCCGCCGCGGATGACACAGTCCACCCCTTCCAGGACGAGATCCACCGGGCGATCCGTGCTTCCCAGATCGACGTCGACATCCGGGTAGCGCACGAGGAAGTCCGCAAGCGCCGGCGCCAGCACATGCCGACCGGCGGCGGCCGGGACGTCGACGCGCAGGCGACCGCGAGCGCTTTGCACGGCGCCCGCGGTCCGGGCCTCGAGCTCTTCGAGCGCCTGCAACAGGCGCTGCGCCTCCCCCAGATAGGCCGCCCCATCCTCGGTGAGGCTGACCCGCCGCGTGGTGCGGCTCAGCAGCTTCACGCGCAGGTGCTCCTCGAGCTGCGCCACTCGAAGCGACACCGTGGCGTTGGGCAACTGCAGCGACTCCGCGGCGCGGCTGAAGCTGCCCATCTCGGCGACCCGGGCGAAGGTCTGCATCGCGGCCAGTTTGTCCACTCGAAAGCGTCTCCTTCGACAGATTATTCATTCCGGGCGAAAAGACAAATCAGTTTCGTCTGGTTCATGAACATCTTGTCGATCAATAGAGTCCGCCTCACGCCCTGCTTCCGGTGCCGCTCGGCCGGTGCCCCGCGCAGACGAACACCCACCCGTCCTCGACCCCAGCGGAGTCCCTCATGACCCAGACCGTCCTGCTCACCGGCGCCAGCGGCGGCTTCGGCCGCCTCATCGCTCACACCCTGCTCGACCACGGCCATCGGCTGATCGCAACGATGCGCGATCCCGGCGGCCGGGGCCGGGAGGTCGCGCAGGCGCTCGCGGCCCGCGGCGCCACGCTCGTCGCGATGGACGTCACCGACGACGCCAGCGTCGATGCCGCCATGGCGCAGGCCACCCGTGCCGCGGGCTGGCCCGACGTCGTCGTCCACAACGCTGGCACAGGGGTGCACGGCCTGCAGGAGGCCTTCACCGCCGACGACCTGAAGCGCCTGTTCGACGTCAATGTGTTCGGCGTGCACCGCCTCAACCGGGCGCTGCTGCCGTCCTGGCGCGAAAGGCGTTCCGGCCTGATGGTCAACGTCTCGAGCCTGCTCGGCCGCGTCACGATGCCGTTCTACGGGCCCTACAACGCCACCAAGTGGGCACTCGAGGCGCTGAGCGAGAACTACCGCAGCGAACTCTCGGCCTTCGGCATCGAGGTGTGCGTGGTCGAGCCCGGGGGCTACGCGACGAGCTTCATCGAGCACCTGATGCACCCGTCGGACACCACGCGCGCCGCGGGCTACGGTCCGCTGGCCGACGCGCCCCGGCAAACGCTGCGGCAGTTCGAACAGATCCTGGCAGCCACTCCGTCCCAGAGCCCGCAGATCGTGGCCGATGCGATTGCCGCGCTGATCAGGCAACCCGCCGGACAACGACCGTTCCGTACCGTTGTCGACACGCTGGGCATGGGTGCCGCCATCGAGCCCTACAACCGGGCGCTCGCCGAACTGACGGCCGGCCTGTACGCCAACCTCGGCATCGCACACATGCTCGCGCCGCAAGCCTCGCCTGCAAGCTGACGCCCATGCAGGGCAGCGGGAAGGTCGATGACACGCACGTCATGACCGGCGCCGCCGACGGGTGCCCTTGTCCGGGAAGCGGTGGTTGAAGAGGCTCTGCACTTGGCCGAGGTGGCGATGGGCCGCTGCGACAGGCGCATGCAGGCGGGCTGGCCACACTCGGCGGTCTGGACGGCAGCGGCGAAGGGGATGTTGTTGGACAAGCCGCGGCCGGCCTTGGCCTCGAGCCGCAGTGACCGCCCGATCCCGGGCCGGCCAGCGTGCGTCTGCTGTCAGGGACCGCGGCGGACTCGCGCTCCCGGCCCGTTCCTGCCATTCGCGACCGGCGGCCTCGCGGCCAGCTGACCAGTTTGGAGCGGGATGGAACCAAGCGGACTGGCGGCTTGCGCGACTGGGAAGGACGGCCGCGGGTCCCAGGGTGGCAACTACCGAGTCCAGTCCAGCCGCCTCCAATACTTGACATTTTTTGGGTTCGGAGCAAAATTTTGCTCTCCCGAAAAATGGACTCAAATCGCTGTGACCGAAGACCCCGTCTTCCATCGCCCCAGCTACGCTCAGGCGCTGGCGCAGCAACTCCTGAAGCCGGGCCCATTGGACCAGGGACTGCGCTCCGGCGTGTTTATCTCGGGGATCCGGCGCATCGGCAAGACGACGTTCATCCGGCAGGACTTCGTCCCGGCGCTGCTCGACCATGGGGCTCTTGTGCTGTACGTGGACCTATGGACCGACCGCTCGCGCCCGCAGATGGCGCTCATGCAGGAGGCGGTGCGCGCAGCGGCCTCTGAACTCGAGCAACCCGCCTCTACGCTGCTGCAGAAGCTGCGCCGGGTCAAGGGAGTGAACTTTGGCGCAGCAGGCATCAGCTTAGGCGTCCAACTGGACGGTCTGGGAACGCCTAGCGGCGTCACCCTCGCAGAAGTCTTCGTCGAACTAGTCCGTAAGGCCCAGGGCGACGTCGTGCTGATCATCGACGAGGTTCAACAGGCGATGGCCAGCCAGGATGGCCAAGACATGCTCTTCGCCCTGAAGGCGGCCAGAGACAAGGTCAACACCGCAACCGATCTCCCCGGCCGACTGCTGATCGTCGGGACGGGCTCGCACAAGTCTCTGGTGACGGACATGGCGACACGGCGCTCCCAGGCGTTCGCTGGCGCTCACACGGCCTCCTTCGACCCGCTGGGCAAGGACTACGTAGAGTGGTTCTTGAGCCGTCTCGCAGCGGCCGGGCTGGCCGTGCCTTCACTGCAGGCAGCCTTCTCCGGTTTCCGCGACATGGGGAGCCGACCGGAGGAACTGACGAAGGCCGTACGGCAGTTCCAGGACGAAGTCGCCGCGGGACGCGCAGCGGATGCCGATACGGCATTCGCCACCATCTGCGCAACCATAGCCACCGTGGCGGCCGAACTCGACATCCAGTCGATCGAGGACGCTGGTGAACTGGCCGTTCTTGCCTTTTCACGAATCGCGGCCGGCCAGGGCCGTGGTCTCTATGCCGCGGATACGCTCACGTCGTTCAGCGAGTCACTGGGAAGAGAGGTCTCCGCCAACGACATGACCCCGGCGATCGACAAGCTCGTCGCCGCCAACCTCATCGTTCGCAAGGGCCATGGGAGCTTCGACATCGCCGACCCGTTCGTGAAGCAAGTCTGGTTGCGGCACGCGCAGATGCGCCAAACGCTGATCCGCGCGTCCGCATCGCAAGGCACCGAGCCGACGCACGACACCTGATCTTCAGCGTCGCGAAGTAGTACTGAGCCCGAGCAGACGCGCCCCCTCTGCGCCTGCAGAGGGCAAGATTCCGAGGACCTGTCGAGCTTGGGCTGTCCGCTTCGCGGCCTGGAAATCTATGGTCGATATGGCTGCAATGGGTCGGCTCGAGCCGGTCACGGCACGTGAGAGCAGTCGTTCGCGGCACCAGCCGTAGCCGTTCCTACACCGGGTCGGCACTACCTCGATGGGCTGGCAGCCAAGCGGCTGCCGGCTTCCGGGTCGAGCGGCGCCCTGATGGCGCTCACCACAGGCTCCTGCGCCGTCGGCGATCGAAAGCCAACGCTGGCCATCGAGTCCTCCCGCCCCTGCGCGGGCCCA
>JADCGX010000248.1 GCA_020248785.1 Burkholderiales bacterium
AACGTGGTGCGCGCCATGCTGGACTCCTGGTGCGGCTGCGTGATGCGCTCAAAGGTCACGCCCATGAAGGAGGTCGCCGCCCTGGTGCGTCGCCACCTGGACGGCATCGTGGCCTGGACCACCTCGCGCCAAACCAACGGCTTTCTCGAAGCCATCAACGGCCTGTTCCAGGCCGCCAAACGCCGCGCACGCGGCTTCACGCGCCTGTCCACCATCCGCACCGTGATCTTCCTGATCGCCGGCAAACTCGACTTCACAGCGATCAACCCGCATACCTCTCAACCCACTTGAAATTCAACAGAGCCCGTAAGATCGGCCAGCGCCGCGTCGCACGTCTTGCGCAACTCAGCCTTCTGCTCGGCCGGCGTGCTGGCATGGGTCGGCGCCGCCACCGCGAGCATGGCTGCCGCGATCACTGCCCATCGTGATGTATGCATGATCTACCTCCTTGGTTGGCTTGCTGATCGACGTTGGAAAAAGCTGACGACTCCACGCGGCAACCCCGAACCGCGAATTCGCGATCAGCGCGCCTGCGCCTGATCGATCATCTGGTGCAGGCGTCCGGCAAGCGCCTGATGTTCGGCGGCCGAATTCTTCCGCAGCACGTTCGAGATCAGTGTGACCATGTAATACAGCTTGCGATCGCCGGCCGGGTATTCGACGATGGCGATCGAGTTCATGTAGTTTTTCACGTTGCCCATGTACTGCCCGCAGGCGAAGCCGGGCTCCTTCGTGCATTCATAGAGCGACCCGGACTTGAAGTACACCGCCGCGTCCGCCAGCGCGGGCGCCGATGCGTACCGAATGCGCCGTTCAGTCACGTACATCAGCCGCTTGATCTCGCGGCTGGACCAGGTATCGACCAGCGCACCTTGCTCCATCTTCAGCAGGTAGCGCATCAACTCGCGAGCCGTGCCATAGCTGTCGCCACCGCCGGGCACGATCTTCTTGCCGGTCGCGGTAAAGAAGCTCCCCTGCCGCAGCTGTGCGAGGTCCAGGCCGTTGCGCGTGATCGGCTCGAAGAAGGTCTTCTCGTACAGCGCGGTCAGCTCGCTCTTGGGCGTCTGCGCGAAGAAACGCTGGATCTCGCGCTCGGGAACGGGGTAAGCGGTGCCGTACTGGCGCAGCAGCATTGCCTCGCGCATCACCATGCCCGCGGCGGAGTTCGAGCTGGGCGACATCATCCAGTCGATGAACTCCCACAGCGAGGCACGGTCGCCCACCTGGATCGCGCGCCGCACCAGCGACCGGGTCTCGACGTTGAACATGCGTACCGTGTGATGGTCGTACTGCGAGAAGCCATCGGCCGTGACCGTCGTTGTCTTCAGCACGCGCTGACGCGCCTGCAGATCGTTGGGATAGGCGTCGGCAAGAGCCTGGAATAGCGCAAGCGCGACCACGACCTTGCCGACGCTGCCGACGTTTTGCCGGTGGCCGCCATTGTGCTCGGCATAGCGCGGCTTGGCCGGGTCGGTGAGGTCGAGGACCGCCACGCCGTAGCCGTCGAGATTGCCCGCCAGGATGCCGGCGAGCCGCCGGTTCAAGACGGGGGCGACCGGCGGCAGGTCCATAGTGGCCCCGGCCAGTCGCAGATCGACCGCCGCCAAGGGCAGCAGGGCGCCGCGCGGCTGCTTCACGTCAGCGATCTTGCCGTCATTGGCCAGGCGCAGCCCCTCCAGCCGGCGAATGCCGGTTTCGGCGAACCCATCGAGCGGATACGCGCTCGCGGCGCAGGGCAGCAGCGCACACGCCAGTGCCACGCAGCTTGCGACGGTGCTTCGAGCAAGACCAAGCATCATTTCACTGCCTGCCGCAGGTTCACCATGCGATCCAGGTTCTTTTCTAGAGCCGCGTCCATCTTGGCGAGATGCGCGCTGGCCTGCGCCTTGCGGCTCTCGTTGAATGGCCGGATTTGCAGCAGCCACATGCGTCCGTCGACGAAGGCGAACTCCACATCCGCCGCCGCGGGCTGGCCCCGGTCGTCGAACTGCTGGAAGCGCTGCGTGATCTCATGCGAAAACCCGATCAGTTGCCGAGCGTCCTCGGGCTTGAGCAAGGTCTCCGCACCGGAGGTCGGGAGCTTGGCGACACCGCCGCTGGCCTGCGGCACCATGCGCCGCGGCGCCGTTGCCGCCGCCATCAGCCGGATCTGGCCGGTGCGCTTGTCGACGCGGACCGATTCGGCCGCCTGGCCCTCGACCGCGCCGCCCACACCTTCGTTGACGGCGACCGAGAGGACGTTACGATCTCCGCTATCGACGTCCTGGGTGATCATCACGCCCGAGATGTCGGAGGCCACGGTGCGCAGGAGCAGCACGGCCGGGTAGATGTGCTCCGGCCCTTTCATGTGCTGCTGTCGCCACGCCCATGCGCGCGGCGTGTACGGCGAAGCCCAGACCTCGAGGATGCCCTTGACGATCTTCTCGAAGCCGACGACGTTGAACAGCGTCAAATTGAGCCCAGCGCCGGTGAAGCCCGGCAGATCCTCGACGTTGGTATCCGACCTGATGAACACGCCGCCACGGAAGTCCGGTCCGAACTCCCTGACCATCGCGGCGCGCAACTGCTCACGGAACTGCGGTCCGGGATCGGTGCCGATGATCGTCGCGTAGATCTCGGCGCGCAGCTGCTCGGCAGCTTGCGCCGCCTCGCGCGAGCCGGCAGGCATGGCCTCGATCTTGCGAAAGTTCTCGACCATCCACTGGTAGACGGTCTTGCCACTGTTACGGTAGGGCCGGTCGAGCACGGTGGCGCGATACAGCCCGAACGGCAGACCCACGCCCGGGGCCACGCGATCCGGGAAATGCGACTTCAGCTCGCCCAGCTTGGCCGCCTTCGGTCCGACGATGCGGCCGGAATCCTGCGCGCGCAGCGCATCGAGGCTAACGAAGCCGCGTTGCGTGAGGTCGAGCTTCTTGAGGTCGGGTTCGAAGATGATGGCACTCGCCTGCCGTTGCGCCTTGCCGAGCACAGAATCCCACTGCGGCCCGTCGTCGGCGATCTCGACGAGGCCACCGGCGCTCACGGCGAGCACGGCTGCACGTCCATCGACCTTTGCAAGCTCGGGCAGCAGCGCCTGATCGACCGCCACGTTGGGGATGCCGAGATTGCGCGCCAGAAGCTGCACGTGCGACAGCGGATTGCCCGCGCCCGCCGTCAGGATGCCCGCGATCGGAGGCAGGTCCGCCACGGTCTCCGGAAGCAAGTAAATCCCGTCGGCCCGGAAGCGGTCGATGCGCCGCATGTCCGGCTGAGTCTGCAGCACACCGCGGGCAATGCCCGGATTCAGGACGTTGAGCCCGAGGCTGACCTCTCGGCCAAACAGCGTGCTGCGCACGCCCGCCAGACGGTTGGCGTCGCGGTTCAGCACGTCGAGCACCTGCGAATAGAACAGCAGCGGACTGCCACGCAGCTGATCCTGGATGAACAGTGCCGCCATCGGCTCGATCTCGGCCAGCTTGTCCATTGGCTCACCGAAGTGAAAGCGCAACTGCTGCGTGCTCCATCCCGGCACGAGCCCGAGGTAGCGCAACTCCTTCACATAGCCGCGCAGTTGCACTTCCGGCACGCTGAGCGCATCGAATGACGGCTGCAACGCCGCATGCTCACGCGCATTGATGAGACCCGTGCCGAAGGCCGCATCGACCGCCGCACGCAGCAGGATGACGTTGCCGCCGCGCGGCGCGGTATCGACCGCGGGACGGATCGACGCGGCCAGCCGCAGGTTCTCTTCTTCGACGGCCAGAGACAGGTCGAGCGCGCGCAACCGATCCGCAGCCGACTTGATGGACGGCAGGCCGCGCCGCAGCGATGCAAGCAGCGTCGCGGTCAACCGGTACTGGCTCACCACTTCGGCGTCGCGCAGGTAGGCGGCGGCCGCCTCGCTGAGTGTCCGTTGCAGCGCGGCTTCGCGGCCAAACGTCCCGGCCGCCGTCTGCAGTGTCTGCGCAAACGGCCTGGGCTGGTAGACCCGGTCGATCTCCGCCGCCAGCTCGGTGGCGCTGCGCTTCAGTTCAGCGGACTTCGCCTTCGCGGCGTAGTCGCGCACGCGCGCCGCGTCCGAAGCGTCCGGTGTACCGTGGATCTTCGCGCGCAAGGGGCCGAAGGCGGGATCACGGGCGGACAGCGCGGCGGCCATCTGCCGAATCTTCTGCGCCGAGGCCGTGTCCTGTCCGTGCGGGAGCATGCGCACGCCGGTGCGCAGCGCCACGAAGCGGTAGCCGGTCCACTCGGGACGCAGCACCATCTCCAGCAGCAGCTTGCGGGCACCTTCGCGCTCGTCTTCCTCCTGCAGGGCGCCGCGGTAGAACAGCGCCCGCCGCAGCACCCAGCCATCATCGACCGCGATCAGGAACTTCTCGACCAGCAGTTGCCCGAACGCATCGCCGAAGTCGGGCGCCGCCACGGCCTTGGGGGCATCGATGCCGGCCAGCAGCGTGGCTAAGCGGTAGCCCTCGGCCCGCAGCTTGCGCGTGCGCTCGCTCCACTCGCCATGCTGCACGCCGCCGCCACGCTTGGCGCAGGCGTACTCGGCCGGAGGCAGCACGCTGCCGTCCTTGCAGAACCACTTCACCCCCGCGAACGGACCACGCGGGTTGTCCTTCATCTCGGAGATCCACGCGCGGTACTGCGCCGCCCCATCTGCCAGCCCCTGAGCCGCTCGTCCAGCCACCCGTTCAGCCGCCTGCGCCGACGGCCAGGCCATGCCCGCTGTCAAGGCCATTGCGATGCGCATTGCCCATACCATTCGACTCATGGTCTCCCGACTCCCCACTCGTTTGTCTCCATTGATCAGCGCCCCGTCAGCAGAACGTCATGCAGGATCGACCAGCGGCGCCGCCTGTCCTCAGCACCGCGTCCAAGCACCCAGTACTCGTGCGCCCGCTGCAGGCTTCCACTTGCCCTCTCGATCACCAGCCAGTCGTCCACGAAGGCCGCCAGATCGGCCGAATGCGCTCGGCTCGTCGCAACCCCGGTCGGCACCCTGAACAGCACGGGCTGCGGCACGACGATCGAGTACTGCGGATGCAGCAGCGACCAGGCGGACCCCACTTCGGCCCGCACCAACAGCGCGTCGATCTCGGGCCGCCGGCCCTCGAAGAACTCGCGCGGCGTCGACACGCTGACGAAGGTCGCCTGCATCGGGCCCAGGTAGTGCTGGATGCGGTCTTGCATGAAGTCGAGCGCGACCGGAATGCCGATCGTCAGGCCACGCTGGGCGCGGACCTCGTCGATCGACGCAAAGCCATGCCGCCGCTCGTCCAGCACCGCAAAGCCGTACACGCCCTCGGTATGCGGCAAGGAAAAGCGCAGATCCCGCAGCCAGTAGACCGCGTAGGGGACCGAAAACATCACATCGATCGCGCCGCTGGCCAGCAGCGACGGCATCGACGCCCAATCCGTGGGCACCAGTTCCAACCGCTGCGCGCCGAGGTCACGCGCCAGCCGCCCGCCCATCTCGACATCGAAACCGACCAGCTCGCCGCGTGCGTTGAAGAACGTGTAGGGCAAGAGGTCCGGGATGAACCCGACACGCAGGCTGCCGCGTGAGCGAATCCGCTCCAGACCGCCGGTCTCGGCAATCCCTGCCACGGCCGGCGGGGGCGCGGCATGCACGATGGTCGGCACCACCTGCCGCGGCAGGTGCATGCCCTTGACGAGATCGTCCTTGCGATAGGTGCCGTCAACGACCGTGGCCAACACAAGCCGCGCACCGGCCACCGTCGCGATCACCGCCACGACGATCACGGCCGCAGCGCGCAGCAGACGCGCCCTCTCAAACACCAGCGCACCGGCCATGGCGCCCCCACCGAGCAGCGCGAAGACCAAGAGGTTCATCGCGGCCACCAGCGAGTCGAACTTCCCGGTGATGATCGTCGTTGGGATGTAGAGCTGGAACAGGTCGTGCGGGACCGCGACCAGATCCATCAGGAACGGCAGCGCCACCTGCGCCTTGGCGAAGTAGCTGAACAAGCCCGCAGCCAGCAGCCCCGGGTACTCCATGGCCGGCAGCGGCGCACCGGACAGCCAGGCGGCAAACGGCACGAACAACAGGGTCAGCAGCCGTCCCGCGTTGGGGAAGTTGAAGAGAATTGGGACCACCACCTCGGCGGCGGCGGCGCCGTCCGCCGTCAACATTCGGTGCCGTTGCAACAGTTCCTTGGCGCGCTCGACCAGCATGGGCAGAACGATGAACACGCTGTTGGCTATAAAGGCGGTCAGCAGGGCATCGCGCGCCACGCCGACGACCTCGCGGTAGCCGATCGGCGTCACGGCCGTCACGCACACTGGCAGGATGACGAAGGCCAGCAGCGCGGCGGCGATGCCGAACGTCAGCAGGTACACCTCGAGCCGAACCAGCAGCTCGGGATCCATCGTTCCGGCCGCGACGCCGGCAATGGCAAACACACCGAAGGGCGTGAGTCCAATGACAAACGACATCACGCGGGCGATCGCCGCGTCGAACACGCGCAGCAGGCGTAGAGCGGACTCCTTGTCCTGCACGCCAATCAGGGCGATGCCCACCGCGGCGCTGAACAGCACGACGGCGGGGACGACCGTGTTGGCAAGCGCATGGAACGGGTTCGCGGTGAAGAACAGATCCGTGAACGCGAACGGCTGGCGCGGCTCGGTCAGCGCGTGCGTGAAGAAGGTCGCGTCCACGAAGCGCGGAAAAGCCAACGGCATCAGGGCCACGACGGCAAGCGCCAGTGCGCAGAACACAAGCAGCAGCGCCCCCATGCGGGAGGCCAGCCGCCTGGCCTGCGCAACGCTCAATTGCCCAAGCCCGAGGATCAGGGCGAGCACGAGGTAGGGCATCACCGTCATCTGCATCAGACGGATGAAGATGTCCGCGGCGGGCTGCAGGAGTGCTGCGTCCTCACCGAAAAAGAGCCCTGTCAGGACGCCGAGCGCAAGCCCGATCAGGATGCGCGCGGACAGGCCGAGCCGCTGCCAGCGCGCCAGCAGGCCGCGGCGCACGGAGGGCGCTGTCGCCCCGCTCATGTGCGGCCCTCGGCTGATGGCGTCGCGCGACGGCGGAACTCCCGGCCCACCAAAAAGGCCACGACCAGCCACACGATGACGAGCGCGACGTTGATCCACGCAAACTGGGTCGTCCCAAGCGCGAGCACGGCAGTGCCAAGAAACACGGTGGCCGACGACAGCACGTCGCCTGCGCGCACGATGAAGCTGTCCGTGACCTGCTTGGCCTTGTACTTCTCCTCGCGGGTCGTGGGTAGGAACAGCATCTGCCGCACGGTGTTCTGCAACGAGTAGTCGACCGAGTTCTCCGCGGTCTTGATCCAACGGACCACCGCCAGCGAGGGCAGCAGCGCGGCCACGGCGTAGCTCCCCAGAGCGACCACGGGAAGAACGCAGACGGCGACATGGACGCCGACCAGCTTGATGATGCGCGAGACGACAAAGAGTTGCACCAGCATGCCGACGATGTTCACGACCTGGAAGTACTCGGCGTAGAACGCGCCGATGAACGCGCCCGCACGTTCCGGCGCCAGCGATCCCGCCGCGACCCGCTCTTCCGCGGCCCGCTGCACGATGGACGACAGGATGAATTCGCCGGTGGCGTTCACCCAGTTCAGCAGCAACACCATGGCGCCGATCAGCAGCAGGTAGCGGCTGCGCAGCACCAGCGCAAAGGCGTTGGCGCCGCCGATCGGTGCATCGTCGCCACGCTGCCGGCCTGCCGGACCGGTCGTCGCCTTCAGCGCCCTTTCACGCGCATCGATCCAGTTGAACGCGGCGAGGCTGAGTCCCAGGATCATCGCAGCCACCAGCAGCAGGGCGTGCACGCCCAGCAGTCCGATCAGGCGGCCTGCGATGAAAGCGCCACAGACCGCGCCCAATGATGCCCCGAAGGCGATGACCGCGAACAAGCGCTTACCGGCCTCCGGGGCGTACAGGTCGTTGGCATACGCCCAGAACTGGGCGATCACCATGAGGCTGAAGATGCCGATCCACAGAAAGAACACGACACCGACGTGCCAGCCCGCCTCTGCCGCAAGGTAAAGCAGCGGCAGGCACGCGGTGAAGAAGGCGGTGACGGTGTTGATCAGGCGTCGACGCGGCAGCCGGGCGGCGAGCGCGCCATAGGCCGGCACGATCGCGACGAGCAACACGGCTTGCAAGGCCATCGAGTAGCTCTTGATCTGCGCACCATCCGGCTGGGCAAGAATCAGCGCCTCGCGCACCGGCTTCATCACGTAGTACGCCGTCAGGATGAGAAAGACGTTGAACGCGAGTAGCAGCAGGCGCGCGCTCTCGCCCCGATGCACGTCGGCAAACAGGGACAGGACGCGGTCGAGCGGGAGCTTGGTCCCGGCGATCGGCAGGGCCGCGGTCGATCTCAACGGGCGCCGCCGATCGTATTGGACGTGACCATGACCGACTCAGTCACGCTGGCGAGCGCAGGCAGCGTATCGCCCTCTCGATGTGAATTGCATCGGACAAACATCGACACCGGCAAGTGCCGCCCTCCCCATCACCGCCATCGCCGCCATCGCCGACGACAGCCTCGTTGCAGACCCTGACGGCCCGATTCTTGTGACGTTATGGCAACGCGTCGCGCGGGAAGCGCCAGAAAACCTCGCATTGGAACTTCGCGACGGCGCCGCCGCTATCCAAAAGCGAACCGCATCGCGCCGGCCATGGCTGACTGCAACTTGACGACGCGGCCAGTGGCTGCTCTCAATCGAGGGCGCGGATTGCGGCCGGAGGCATTCCGATCTGACCAACACGTCATTTGATTGCCGCCCCGGCACCCCGGGCGAGAGTACCGCGAGCAGGGGCTACAGCCAGTTCGCCGGATCCGGAACGAATCTTCGCTCGGCAGGTTAGCCGCCGTTGCGCGGGTTCCATCATGCAGCACGCGCCCGTGTACACGCCCGTCGACAGCGTGACGGCCCCGACTTTGGGTTGAACTTTCTACGCTTGTCGTTTACGGTGGACAGATTGTGTTCTGGCCGCCCCCCGCCAACTCGCAGTCGATGACTCGCTTTCTCCTTGCACGCGCGGCACTGACTCTCGGCCTGGCGGCGTTTGCGCTGCTTTCGGCTGCGCAACCCGCCGGCGCTGACTTGCGTGCTGCCCGGGACGCGCGGCTTCAGACCGGACTCGAAGCGCTCGTCGTCACGCAAAGACTTGACCAGGCGATCCAGCAGGGCCGGCTCGCGCTCGCGCTCGTCGACGTCACCGATCCAACGGCGCCACGCCTGGCAATGCTCAACGGCGACCGCATGATGTACGCGGCAAGCATGCCCAAAGTCGCCATCCTGCTCGGCGCACTGGCCGAGGCCGAAGCGGGCCGCCTGCCGATGACGCCCGGCATTCTCGGCGCCATGACCAACATGATCCGCTTCTCGAGCAATGACGATGCGACGCGCGTGCTGAAGTTCGTTGGCGTGGAACGACTCGCCGAGATCCTGCAGTCGCCGCGCTTCGGGCTGTACGACCCCGCCAACTTCGGCGGCCTGTGGGTTGGCAAAGGCTACGGGCCGGAGCCCGCGATCCGCCGCGATCCTCTGCGGAACCTGTCCCATGGCGCAACCGCGTTTCAAACTGCGCGCCTGTACTGGATGCTCGCAAGTGACCGGTTGCTCAGCCCGCAGATGAACGCGCTGATGAAACAGGTGCTGTCCAACCCGGGCATCGCGCACAAGTTCGTCAAGGGACTGGAATCGCGGCCGGGCGCAGCGGTCTATCGCAAGTCAGGCACTTGGCGCAACTTCCACGCGGACAGTGCGCTGGTCGAGAGCGGCGGTCGGCGCATCGTAATGGTCGGCATCGCTGACCATCCTGACGGCGGTGATTGGTTGATGCGGCTGGCCGGCCCCATGCACGACCTCGTCTGCGCGCCGGTCGACACGGTCGCCGCACGACGGTCCGATTAGCGCGGCGCGGCGTCGCAGCCGCCCCGACGGCACGCGCCGCAACGCAGTACGCCTACTGGTTGCGCATCCAGTCCGCGGTCTGGAAGAACGACTCGTTCAGCCGCTCGCGCAGCCACTGCGGAACATCCAGCTCACCCATCGCCTGGTCCATGCACGCGAGCCACTGGTCGCGCTCGACCACACCGATGGCAAAGGGCAAGTGGCGCGCACGCAGGCGCGGATGGCCAAAGCGCTCGATGTAGTGATTGGGCCCACCGAGCCAGCCTGAAAGAAACCAGTACAGCTTGTTGCGTGCGTCGGTGAGGTCATTGCCATGCACGGCACGCAGCTCGCGGTACTGCGGCTCGAGGTCCATCAGGTCGTAGAACCGGTCGGCCAGCGCGCGCACGGCCTGCTCGCCGCCGAGCAGTGCATACGGCGTCTGCTCCGCCTTGGTCGCCTCCCCGGTTAGATTGGGCACGCTCATTAGGCTTCCCGCAGCGTGGTCAGAGGCGGCGTTCGCAGGACGCTGCGCAGGCCGAGCCAGCCGCCGGCGAGCGCGCAGGCGGCACCGCCGCCGATGCCGAGCACGAAGATCCAAGGCGTCACCATGTAGTCGAACTCGAAGGCGTACTTGGCCAACGCCCAGCCGATCGCCGCCGCACCCGTCGCGGCGAGCAAGCCCGCGAGGCCACCGAGGCAAAGCATCTCTGCCATCTGCGCGTTGGACAATTGCTTGCGGCTGGCGCCCAGTGCGCGCAGCAGGCCGGCTTCGCGCACGCGCTCGTCGCGCGAGCTGGCCAGCGCCGCGTACAGCACCAGAACGCCCGCGGCGAGCGTGAACACGAAAAGGAACTCGACCGCGGCAATGACCTGATCCAGCACGGCCTGCACCTGGCGGAACACCGCACTGGTGTCGACCACGGTCAGGTTCGGAAACTCGCGAACCAGATCGCTGGTGACGGCCGCGCGCGCATCAGGCAGGTGAAACGCCGTGATGAAGCTCTTGGGCTGATCGCCGAGCAGCGACGGCGGCATGATCACGAAGAAGTTGGCGCGCATGCTGTCCCAGTTGACCTTGCGCAGCGAGGTCACGCGCGCGGTCACCTGGCGGCCGGCGATGTCGAAGGTCAGCACGTCGCCGAGCGCGACGCCGAGCGTCTTGGCAATGCCGTCCTCGATCGACAGCTCGTCGCTGCCGTCGCGGAACCACTGGCCGGCGACGATGCGGTTGTGCCCCGGCGCATCGGCCGTGTACGACAGGTTGAACTCGCGGTCGACCAGCCGCTGCGCACGCTCGCTGGCAAAGTCCTCGGGGCCGACCGGCTGGCCGTTCTTCGCGATCAGTCGCCCACGGATCATCGGATACAGGATCGCGTCGCCCAGCCCGGCCGCCTGCAGGCGCGCCTGCACCGGTTGCACCTGGTCGGGCTGGATATTGATGACGAAGCGATTGGGCGCATCGGCCGGCGCACTGGTGCGCCAGGCGTTGACGAGATCAGTGCGCGTGACGGTGAGCAGCAGCAGCGCCATCAGGCCCACGGCCAGCGACACCAGTTGCACGATGGTGGCCACCGGCCGGCGCTGCACGGCGGCTACCGCAAAGCGCCAGCTGATGCCCAGTTGCCCGGTAAAGGCACGCAGCGGCGCCAAGAGCTGCAGCGCGCCCCAGGCCACCAGCGCGAACACTACGACACCAATCGCAAAGCCACCCGCCGTCATGCTGCCGATGCGCAGGTCATTGCTGGTCCACAGCAGCAGGCCGAAGAAGCCGGCAAAGCCGACGAGGTAGCCGAGCGCCGCGCGACCCGACGGCGGGCCCAGATCCTTGCGCAGCACGCGCAGCGGTGGCACGCGGCGCAGTTGCGCCAACGGCGGCAGGGCAAAGCCAAGCAGCAGCACCAGTCCGACCGCTCCGCCCTGCAGCGCGGGCCACACCGACGGCTGCGGCAAAGCGGTCTGGATCAGCGAGCCCAGCACCGAGAGCAACACGAAGTGAAAGGCGTAGCCGAGCAGCATGCCGGCGGCGCAGGCCACCACGCCGATGTACAGGAACTCAAGTGCAAACAGGCGAAAGATGTCGGTCTGCGCCAGTCCAAGGCAGCGCATCATGGCGCAGGAGTCGAGGTGCCGCAGCGAGAAGCGGCGTGCGGCTGCGGCCACGGCCACCGCGGCCACCATCGCGGCCAACAGCGCGACCAGGGCGAGGAAGCGCTCGGCACGTTCGAGCGTGCGCTGCATCTCGGGGCGGCCGCCCTCCAGCGACTCGATTTGCCGGCCGCGGCCGAGCGTGGGTCGGGTGGCGTTGACGTAGGACTCCACCTGTTGCCGTTCGCCGGCCAGCAGCAGGCGGTACGTGACGCGGCTGCCGGGCTGGATGAGTTCGGTCGCCGGAAGGTCGGCGATGTTGAGCATCACGCGCGGCGCGAAGTTGATGAACTGCCCGCCGCGATCGGGCTCGATGGCGATCAGCTTGTCCACCCGGAACAGCTTCTCTCCGAGCTTCAACTGCTCGCCGACCTTCAGCTGGAGCGCCTGCACGGCCTGTGGATCGACCCAAACCGTGCCGGGGGCCGGCACCGCGCGCGTCTCCACGTCAGGCGCACCGACGCCGTCGCGCACGCGCAGCCGCCCGCGCAGCGGGTAACCCTCGGAGACGGCCTTGACCGCCGACAGCGCTGTGAAGTCCGCATTGGTGGGGTTAAGCGCCATGCTGGGAAAGACGACCGTTTCAGCCTGCGTCAGCCCGGCCGTCTGCGCGCGCTCACGCAGCGCGGCGCTGATCGGCGCATCGGCCGACACCACCGCGTCGGCGCCGAGCAGTTGAGCTGCATCGCGCTCCAACCCGAGCCGGATACGGTCGACGAAGAAGCCCACGCTGGTGACCGCCGCGACGGCGATCACAAGGGCGGAGGCAAGCAGGCGTAACTCGCCGGCGCGCCAGTCGCGCAAGGTCATGCGCAGGGCCTGTCGGAGCAATCGGTTCAGTGTCATGAGGAGATTGAGGACGGAAACTGGGGTCAGTGCAGCTTGGCCGGCACGCCGGCGATGTAGGTCTGGGTCACCACGCGATCGTCGCCAAGCACGAGCAGCGCGAACAGCAGCTCCTCGATCGACGCAGCCCGCGCGGTCCGCCGCGCCAGCAGTGGCGTGGCCTTGGGGTCGAGCACAATGACATCGGCCTCGGCGCCAGGTTCCAGCGTGCCGACCCGGGTCCACCCCAGCGCCAGCGCGGCGCCCCGCGTGGCCCAATACCAAAGCTGCAGCGCGCTCAGGCCATGGCCGTTCAGGCGCGCGATCTCGTGCGCCGAGCGCATTGCGGAGAACATCGAGAAGGACTGCCCGCCACCGACATCGGTCGCCAGCGACAAGCCCATGCCGGCCGCCAGTGCCGCGTCGAAGTCGAACAGGCCGCTGCCAAGGAACAGGTTCGAGGTCGGGCACACGGCCGCGACGGCGCCTTGCGCGGCCATGCGCGCACGGTCGGCGGCGTCGAGGTGGATGCAGTGCGCGTAGACCGAACGTGGCGTGAGCAGACCGAAGCGCTCGTAGACATCGAGGTAGCTGCGCGCCTCCGGGAACAGGCCCGCGATCCAGCGGCACTCCGTCAGGTTCTCGGCCACGTGACTTTGCACCAGCAGCTCCGGCCGCGCGCGCGCCAGTGCCCCCGCGGCCTGCAACTGCGCGCGCGATGACGTGCCGGCAAAGCGCGGCGTAATGGCGTAGGCGAGCCTGCCTCGGCCGTGCCACCGGTCGGCCAGCGCGGCGCTTTCGGCCACGCCGCCTTCGGCGGTGTCGCGCAGCGCCTCGGGGCAGTTGACGTCCATCAGGCACTTGCCGGCGGCCATGCGCCAGCCACCGTGCAGTGCGGCCTCGAACAGGGCGTCCACCGACTGCGCATGCACGGTGCCGTACACGCAGGCGCTCGTCGTGCCATGCCGCGCGAGTTCATCGAGGAAGTGTGCGGCCGACTCGGCGCAGCGCGCAGGGTCCGCGTAGCCAGCTTCGGCCGGAAAGGCGTGGCGCTCGAGCCAGTCGAGCAGGCCTCGCGCGGGCGAGGCGATGACATCAATCTGCGGCAGATGAATATGCGTATCGATGAAGCCGGGCGTGATGAGCGCGCCGCGATGGTCGTCGAGCGAGGTGGCGGCATCAAGCCACTGCCCGGCCAGGACGTTGTACTCGCCGCACGCCAGCACGCGGCCGTCCTCGATCACCAGCAGGCCATCCTCCACATGCCGTAGCGCTTGCGCGTGAGCGGACGGATCGGCAACGAAGTCGATGAGCGTGCCGCGCAGAGCATGCCGAAGTAAACTCACGGGATATTTCCAATGCGCCAGCAGCACAGACAACCTTCGATCGTCTGGTCGATGACGCGAGCACGACCCTCGAGCGTCTTGTGCATGGCGCCAACAGGCGTAAGTCGATGAAGAACAATCGTCATGAGCGAAGTGTGGGCCTCGTGCTCGCGGGCGCGGTGCTGTTGCTGCAGTCGGGACTGGCCACCGCGCAGACCAGCAATCTCGACGTGGCGGCGAAGGCCGCGTCGTGCAATGCCTGTCATGGACCTTATGGCCAGTCCCAGGCCGGCATTCCGACGCTCGAGGGGCGCAGCGCCGACGACATGTTCACGAGCCTCAAGGGATTTGCCAACGGACAGCGGGCAGCCTACGTCATGCACCACCACGCCAAGGGGTACTCCGACCAGGAGCTGCGAGATATTGCCACGTATTTCGCGCAGCAAAAGCCGAGGGCCCGCCGATGAAACAAGATCGTCGTGCCTTTCTCGCGCTCGCTAGCGCACTGGGGCTGGGTGCCATTGCCGGCAATGGCCGCGCGCAGGAAGGCGGCCGCGTGGTGGTCGTCGGCGGTGGCTTCGGCGGCGCCACCTGTGCGCGCTATCTCAAAGTCTGGCGGCCAACGCTCGACGTCACGCTGGTCGAGCCACAGCCGGTCTACGTGGCCTGCCCCATGAGCAATCGGGTGCTCGCCGGCACCTTCGACCTGCGCGACATCACGCGCGACTACGGCTTTCTTGCGGCCGATTACAACATCCGTGTCATCCGTGCTAGCGCGAACTCGGTGGACCCGGCAAAGCGGACGGTGGCGCTGTCCAACGGCACGAGCGTGCCGTATGACCGTCTGGTGCTCGCACCGGGCGTGGACTTCGCGCCTGAACGCATTGGCGGGCTGCGTGATGCACTCGCCTCCCAAGCCGTGCTGCATGCATGGCGCGGCGGCGCGCGCCAGGTGACGGAACTGCGCAACCGCATCGCCGAGATGAAGCAGGGCGGCGTTGTGGCGCTGCATGTGCCCAAGGCGCCGTTCCGCTGCCCGCCCGGGCCGTACGAGCGCGTGAGCCTGATCGCGCACTACCTGTCGCGCAACAACCCGAAGGCCAAGTTGCTGCTGTTCGATGCCAATCCGGACATCCTGGCCAAGCGCGACCTGTTCATGAACCTGTGGAAGAGCCGGTATCCGAGCATCGTCGAGTACGTGCCCAATGCGGATCTAGCCGCCGTGAGCGACGGCGGGCGCCGCCTCGAGTTCGCGGTCGGCAGTCCAGTGATCGCGGATGTAGTCAACGTGGTGCCGCCGCAGCGCGCCGCCGAGCTGGTGCGCCGCGTCGGCTTGGTGCCGGCGGACGGCAACTGGGCGCCGGTGGACTTTCTCTCGTATGAGTCGACCGTGATCCCGGGCATCCACGTGATTGGCGATTCGATCCAGAACGCTCCCGGCCTACCCAAGTCCGGCCACATGGCCAATCAGGCCGGCAAGGTCTGCGCGGCGGCGATTGCGGCGCGTTTCGCGGGGCAGCCGCCACCGCAGCAGCCCGTGATTGCCAACACCTGCTACAGCTTCATCAGCAACACCGAGGCGATGCATGTGGCGGGCGTGTTCCGCTACGACGGCGGCAAGCGCACCATGGTGCCCGTGCAAGGTGCCGGCGGGCTGTCCAAGCAGCCCAACACGACCGAAGCGGTCCACGCCTTCGGCTGGGCCTTCAACATCCTCCACGACACCTTCGGCGCCACGTTCACGCTGCAGTCGCCGACGACCACGGCCGGATAAGCAACAACGGGCGCATCGCCGCGCCCGCTGAACGCACGGCAGGGCGCGAACCGCCGCCCTGGCCGCGACTACTTGTTGCCTGCCGGCACCGTGCCGACAACCCCCTGCACGTAGTAGCTCATCTGGCCGAGTTGTTCGTCGCTCAGCACCGCTCCCTTGGCGACGACCTCCTTGCCTTCGTTGGTCTTAATGGGGCCGGTGAATGGATGGAACTTGCCAGCCGTGATCTCTTCGGCGCGCGCAATCACCATGTCGGCGACGTCCTTGGGCACCGAGGGATTGACCGCTTCCAGCGAGATGGCGCCCTGCGCCATGCCCATCCACACGCTGCCGGTTTGCCACGTGCCATTGAGCACGTCCAGAGCGCGCTGGGTGTAGTACGCGCCCCAGTGATGCGTCACGGCAGCCAACTGGGCCTTGGGACCAAATTTGCTCATGTCGGAGTGATAGGCCACGGCCATCTTGCCCTTTTCTTCCGCCGTGGCGACGATCGCGGTCGAGTCGGTGTGGTGCGTGAGCACGTCGGCACCCTGGCCGATCAGCGCGTTGGCAGCGTCACGCTCCTTGCCCGGATCGAACCAGGTGTTGACCCACACGACCCGGACCTGCGCCTTGGGGTTGACGCTGCGCGCGCCGAGGGTGAAGGCGTTGATCCCCTGCAGCACTTCCGGAATCGGGAACGCGGCCACGTAACCCAGCGTGTTGGTCTTGGTGCTCTTGCCCGCGATCATGCCGGCCAGATAGCGGCCTTCGTAGAAGCGCGCGTTGTAGGTGGCCATGTTCTTGGCCGTCTTGTAGCCGGTTGCGTGCTCGAATTTCACATCCGGGAACTCCTCGGCCACCTTCAGCGTTGGGTTCATGAAGCCGAAGCTGGTGGTGAAAATGAGCTTGTTGCCCTGGCTGGCCAGATCGCGGATCACACGCTCGGCGTCAGCGCCCTCGCCCACCTTTTCGACGAAGCTCGTGCTGACCTTGTCGCCGAGGCTCTTCGCCATCTCTTCGCGACCGCGATTGTGCTGGCTGGTCCAGCCCGCATCGCCCACCGGGCTCACGTACACAAAGGCGACCTTGGTCGGCTCGGCCTTCTTGGGTTCTTCTTTCTTGGCCTCGACCTTCGGAGCCGGCGCTTCCTGCTTGCCGCAGGCTGCCAACACCGAAGCGGCCGCTGCAGCGAGCAGCAGACGACGCAGTTGCATGGAAGGATCCTCCGAGAAAGCCGCGAATTCTAACTAGCAGTCTGTTGAATTTCGCTGCTCTTTTTCAGGAAGAGCGCGGCGGGGTGTCGAAATTTTGCGCAGGAGCGATGGTTTGGCGGTATTCGGGTCTATCGGAGCGTTGTTCGATGGTGTTTGAAGGGTTTGGCGGGGTCT
>JADCGX010000249.1 GCA_020248785.1 Burkholderiales bacterium
GCCCGCTGTGACTGCCCAAAGCGCCCCACTCGTCGTTGCAAATGCTCGCCGTAGCCCGAGCTACGGCTGCGCTTTGCGCCTAGATTGGAGCGCTTTGGGCAGCCCCCTCGGGCACGCCGGATTGCCTCTCACCCTCTGACTTGTCCACCAGCACGAATCGTGCGTCGAGCAACTGCCGGGACGCCGCCTCGGCATCGGAAGCGGGGTAGCGCTTGTCATCGGCGCCCGCGACCACCAGAACGGGTGGCTGCACTTGCGACAGCAGCGGCGGCAGCGATTCGCGCTCCATCAGCACGGCGCGCGCGGCGCCTTGCAGCTTGTCCGGATCGCGCGTCGGGAGAGCGGCGACAAACCGGTCGACGATCTGCGGGCGCTGTTCATGCGTCTGCGGGCTGAGGAAGCCGGCCGCGACCCGACGCCCGAAGAACTCGGTGGCGCCCATCCAGCCGGTCATCCAGACGATCGCCTGCGTGCCAAAGTCGTCGGGTCCGGGGCTAAACGGCGTGTTGAACGCAGCCACCGCAACGATCCGCCGCGGCGCCTGCGCCACCGCCTGAATGCCGGCAATGCCGCCCCAGGAATGGCCAACCACCGCTGCTCGTTCGATTCTGAACGCGTCGAGGATCGCCAGCACGGCGGCGGCGCTGGTGAGCGGCCCGCTCGGCAGACCGCTCGGTCCGTGGCCCGGCGCATCAACGATCAGCAGCCGATAGTCCGGAGCAAGCTGCTCGACAAGCGGATCAAACATCGACCGGTCGGCATACAGGGCGTGCCACAGCACCAATGAGGTTCGCCCACGGCCAGTTTCGCGCACCACGAGCTCGCCGGCCGGAGTGGTCACGCGGCGCTCGTTGACAGCCGGCGTCGTGGTCGCGGCGGTCATCGGCGAGGCACCGCCGGCGGCCAGCGCAAGCACGCCGGACGCTGCCGGCAGCGATGGTGGACGATCCAGCGCACGATCGCTGGAGCAGCGACCGCAGCCATTCGCTGGGCCACGCCAGCGCGACTCTCACGCCGCACCCGCTCTAACTTGCGCTGGGGGCTGAGCCGACGCAGCGGCAGGCGGTGTACCGTGGCTTGTTTCGGGCGCAACTCGACGAGCCGGCGATCGATGACATACGCCAGGCACTGAACCAGAATCAACCGGCGGGAAACGCACGCTTTCTCGCTTCCATCGCGCGCAGGCTGGGCGAACGACGCGAAGCGCGTCCGCGCGGATCCGCTCATACAGGGCCACGGCGACGCGCCGCGCGCGCACGGCGCGATGCGCATCGGCCCGTAACGCCGCCTTGAGCTGTCCGACTCAGGGATCGAGCACGATCGTCTCGGCGCGCCTGGGATACTTCGGCTCGGTCGCATCGACCCGACGCAACCACTGCGGCACTACGTTCCTGGACGACCAGGTGCGCCGGCCAACCTCGCGTATACATAGCCCGTCGCGCAAGTGCGGCCGCCTGAGGTTCGTTCCATACCACGGCCCTCCCGGAGCTATTGGGCCCATCCGGACTGAGAGCTGGCTCCCTCGATCCTGCTGCGCTCTTGAGTCGATCGATCACGCGAACTGCGGGGCGTTTGGACGCCAAATCGCGAGCTGCTCCAGTGCGTGCACTGCTACCGGGCGCTTGGCATGCAAGCCAGGGCCATCGGCTGGCGCGATGGGCCGGCATACTGGTCCGGGCGCATCGCGCCGCATGCCCGAGCGACTCGGCCGCGCCGGCAAGCGGGGATCGCATTGACGCCAGGCGCCCGCGCCACGCTTGGCCGCCGGAGCGCGGCGACGGTCCCTGCGAGCCGGCGCCGTCCGTGCGACACGGCTGTGATCGGGTGCGGCTATGTCGCAGCCCGAGCGTTCGCACGCGCCGCACGCTCACGCAGCAGCTGCGCGAGCTTCCAGCGCAGCTGTCGCATCACAAGCACTCGCGCCACGGCAGCGAGCCCGCCCATGGCGACGAGGAAGCCAAGCCAGCCGGGCAGGCCGAGCGCGCCGAACAGCATCGCCATGCCGAGCATGCAGACCCACGCGATGATGTTGGTGCGCAGGCCGTTGTTCCGTGGCGGCTCCCAGGCGCACAGCAGGTCCACGAGTCGCTGGCGCTCGGCCCCGCTCAGATCGGGCACCTGCTCGACCTCGCGCATCACCCAGGCGCGCGAGACGAGCATCGTCGCCGTGGGCGTCAAGTGGTGCTTGAGCTTCGACCAGGGCATCACGATCTCGAACACCTCCACCAGCGCGCGGCGCCGCTGCCGCCCGCGTCCCGCGCGTTCAAGACGCAACGCACCGGCGAGTCGCCGGTTCGACACCGCGCGGCGCCGCCACCGTGCTGCGCGCTTCGATGCGGGCGCATGTCAGCGACGCTGAGGCACAGCACGCGTCAGCGCGCTGCCGGAAGGCCAGCGATGCCCAAGCTGACCAGACCACCTTGCACGCGCGCGAGGCGGCAGATCTTGCGGCCTCGCCCAGCGATCACTTTAGGTTGCGCAACTCCCGCAAGGCGACCGACAGCATTGCCAGGTCGGCCGGGCGGGCGTCCGCGAGTTCGCCCAGCAAGCGCTGTGCACGTTCGAGCGCGACGCCGTTGCGCTGGGCCCACGCGTCGAGTGGACCGGCGCCCGTATGCGTGGGCTCGCGCATCGCATCGGCGGCCAGCGAGCGCTGCAGCGCGGCCAGGTCGTCGAGCAGGGCGCCCTTGGCGAGCCCCTGCCAGTACCCCTCCGACGGCAGCTTGGCCACGAGCTGGCGCAGGCGCGGCAGATTGAGCTTCTCGCCCAGCGCGGTGTGGACCTCGGCCACCGTCTCGATCGGCTGCTGGACGCCCTCGGCGATCTCGACAATGTCGAGCGCGGCCTGCAGCGCGCCGCTGCTGGCCACCCGGCGCGCCAGATCGTTGGGCACGCCAAGATCGAACCAGCCCTTGGTGAGCGCGTGCGACAGCCCGCCGCCGCCCTCGGTTTGCAAGTGAGCGAGACGCGCGACTTCACGCTGCGCCAGCGCCTCGACCGCCGGGCGGAAGGCGTCGATGGTCGCGGCCATCGGTCCGTTCAGCCGCCGCGAGCGCAGAAACCAACTCGTCGCGCGGACCGTCAGGCGACCAAGCTCGAGCAGCATCTCGCCCTGCACGGCATCGGGCACGGTGTTGTCGAGCGCCTCGATCGCCCGCCACACGGGCACCAGGCCAAAGCACTCGCGCGTGAGGAGATACGCACGCACCACCTGCGGCGCGCTGGCGCCGGTGGCCTCCATCAGCCGATGCGCGAAGGTCGGGCCGACGCGGTTGATCATGCTGTTGAGCACGTGCGTGGCCACGATCTCGCGCTTGAGCGGATGGCGCGGCATCACCGCCGCATAGCGGGCGCGCAGCGGCGTGGGGAAGTAGCGCTCGAGCGCGCTGGCGATCCACGGGTCCTCGGGCAAGTCGGAGGCGATCAGCTCGTCCGACAGCCAGATCTTTGAGTACGCGAGGAGCACCGCGAGCTCGGGCTGCGTGAGCCCGATGCCCTTGCTCTGGCGCTCGGCGATCTCCTCATCTCTGGGCAGGTATTCAATGGCGCGATTGAGCTTGCCTTGCTTTTCCAGGTAGCGGACGAAACGCTGCTGCTGCTCCAGCAACTGCACGCCACGGCGCTTCGTGACCGACAGCGCCTGCGTCTGGAAGTAGTTGTCGCGCAGCACCAGCGCGGCGACCTCGTCGGTCATCTCCGCCAGCAGAGCGTTGCGCTGCTTGTCGGTGAGTTCGCCATCGGCCTGCACCAAAGACAACAGAATCTTGATGTTGACCTCGTGGTCCGAGGTGTCCACGCCGGCGGAGTTGTCGATCGCGTCGGTGTTGATGCGCCCGCCGGCGCCATTGCCGCCATTGAGCGCGTACTCGATGCGGCCGAGCTGCGTGCAGCCCAGGTTGCCGCCTTCGGCGACGACCTTGCAGCGCAGCTGGCTGCCGTTGACTCGGATCGCATCGTTGGCCCGGTCGCCCACCTGCGCGTGGCTCTCGCTGGACGCCTTGACGTAGGTGCCGATGCCGCCGTTGTAGAGCAGATCGACCGGTGCCTTGAGGACGGCGTGGATCAGCTCGGCCGGCGTCATCGCCTGCGCCGCGCCATCGATGCCGAGCGCGGCGCGCGCCTCGGGCGAGATCGGCACGCTCTTGGCGCTGCGCGGCCACACGCCACCACCCTTGGAGATGAGCTCGGCGTTGTAATCGGCCCACGACGAGCGCGGCAGCGCGAACAGCCGCTCGCGCTCCGCGAAGGAGCGGGCCGGATCCGGCGACGGATCAATGAACACGTGCCGATGGTCGAAGGCGGCCACCAGCTTGATGTGCGTGGACAGCAGCATGCCGTTGCCGAACACGTCGCCCGACATGTCGCCGATGCCCACGACCGTAAAGTCGGTCGTCTGCGTGTCGACGCCCATCTCGCGAAAGTGCCGCTTCACGCTCTCCCACGCGCCGCGCGCGGTGATGCCCATTTTCTTGTGGTCGTAGCCCACGCTGCCGCCGGAGGCGAAGGCATCGCCGAGCCAGTGGCCGTATTCGGCGCTGACCGCGTTGGCGTAATCCGAAAAACTGGCGGTGCCCTTGTCGGCCGCCACCACCAGATAGGGATCGTCGCCATCGTGCCGCACGGTCTGCGGCGGCGGCACGACCTTGCCGCCCACCAGGTTGTCGGTGAGGTCGAGCAGGCCGCGCAGGAAATCCTTGTAGCAAGCCACGCCCTCGGCCAGGTAGGCCTCGCGCTCGCTCGCAGGCGGTGCTTTCTTCAGGACAAAGCCGCCCTTGGAGCCGACGGGCACGATGACGGTGTTCTTCACCATCTGCGCCTTGACCAGGCCCAGCACCTCGGTGCGGAAGTCCTCGGGCCGATCCGACCAACGTAGCCCGCCGCGCGCGACCTTGCCGCCGCGCAGATGAATGCCCTCGAAGCGCGTGGAGTACACGAAGATCTCGAACATGGGTCGCGGCTCGGGCAGACCCGGAATCTGCGCCGGATCAAACTTGAAGCTCAGGTACGTGCGGCGCTCTCCGTCCTTGTTGGTGCGCCAATAACTGGTGCGCAGCGTGGCGCGGATCAGCGCCACATACTGGCGCAGCACGCGATCCTCGCTGAGATTGCTGACTTTCTCGAGTGCGGCCTCGATCGCCAGCTGCTGCGCCTGCTCGGCGCCTGTCTCTTGCTGCGCCGGCTCGAAACGCAGTTTGAACAGATGCACCAGCTGGCGCGCGATCATCGGGTGCGCGGCCAGCGTGCTTTCAATGAAGCTCTGCGACAGCGCAAAGCCAATCTGCCGCATGTACTTGGCGTAGGCGCGCAAGATGACGATCTCTTGGGCCGACAGGCTGGCGCGCAGCACCAGGCGGTTGAAGTCGTCGTTTTCGATCTGGCCTTCGAACACGCGCGCAAACGCGTCTTCGAACAGCGGCCGCACGGGCTCCAGATCGATCTCCGGGCCGACGGCGAGCTCGAGCTCGAAATCGTGCACCCAGGTCGATTCGCCGCCCGTGGGGCGCGCGAGGCTAGGCTCGCGCTGCGCGCTCAGCGATTCGCCCTCGGGGCGGCCCGTCGGGCCAGTGAGACGACCTTCGCGCCGCGCGCTCGGCGATTCGCCCTCGGGGCGGCCCGTCGGGCCAGTGAGACGACCTTCGCGCTGCGCGCTCGGCGATTCGCCCTCGGGGCGGCCCGTCGGGCTCATGCGCGCCGGGTTCTCGGTGAGCACCGTGAGCCCCATTTTTTCGAGCATCGGCAGGCTGGAGGACAGCACCACCGGCCCGCCCTGCCGGTACACCTTGAAGCCGAGCCGGTTGCCCGGCGCACCCAGAGGCCGATACAGCGCGTAGGCGGTGCCATGTCCGCTGCCGAGCGTCTCCATCTTGCGGATGTCGGCCACCGCGCCCGCGGGGTTGCTGCGCTCGCGAAACGCGGCCGGAAACGCGCGCTGCCAGCGTCGAAACAGTTGCGCGCCGCGCGCCTCGCCCTCGGTGTCGATCAGCGCGTCGCGCAGCTCATCGATCCAGCGCCGCGCCGCGGCCGCCAGCTCGGCCTCGATGGCCTTGCCGTCGAAGGGCGGCACGGCACCCGGGGTCGTGCGCACCGTCATGTGCACCCGCGCGAGGATGGCGTCCGTGAGCAGCACGTCGAAGTCCGTGCCCTGGCCCGCGAACGCGCGCATCAGGATCTCTTGAAACTTGATACGCAGCTCGGTGCCGTAGTTCTCGCGCGGCACGTAGATGAGGCAGGAGATGAAGCGGTCAAAGGGGTCGCGCCGCAGGAACAGGCGCAGCCGCTGCCGCTCGCCCAACCGCAGGATGCCCATCGCGGTCTCGTGCAACTCCTCGTCTGAGATCTGGAACAGCTCATCGCGCGGGTAGGTCTCCAGAATGTGCGTCAGCGCCTTGCCCGAGTGGCTGTCCGGCGCCAGCCCGGCGCGAGTGACGACCGCCGAGATCTTGCCGCGCAACAGCGGAATCTCCGCGACGCGCGCGCTGTAGGCGGTGGAGGTGTACAGCCCCAGGAAGCGGTGCTCGCCTACGACGTTGCCCGCAGCATCAAAGCGCTTGACGCCGACATAGTCGACATAGCCCGGCCGATGGATGGTGGCGCGCGCATTGGCCTTGGTCACCACCAGAAGGGGCGACGGGGCGCGCGCAAGCGCGCGTGCCTGTTGCGGCAAGCGCGCGAAGCTCGGGCTCAGCGCCTCGGCGCCCGTTTCGCGCAGCAGCCCCAGGCCGCTGCCGGGCACGAGCTTTAGCGCATCTTCGCCCTCGTGCAGCACGAGATCATGGCGGCGATAGCCCAGCAGCAGCATGTGGCCATTGGCCAGCCACTGCAAGAACGCGAGCGGCTCGCGCTGCTCCTCGTTGGCGCCCGGTGGCAGTTGGCGCTCGACTTCGTCGATGACGCTCGCCAACTGCGCGAGCATCGGCTGCCAGTCGGCCGTCACCGCGCGCACATCGGCGAGCACGCGCTCGATGCCCTCGGCCAGACGCTGTCTGCTGGCGGCGTCGCCCTGGCGATCGACCTCGATGTGCATCCACGACTCGCGCGGCCACTCGGGCTCCTCGCGCCGCGACGCCAGCGCCGTCAGGCGCCCCTGCGCGTCGCGCTGCACGGCGAGCACGGGGTGAATGGTCAGATGCGCGCTCAGTCCCTGACGATTGACTTCCATGGAGGTCGAGTCGACCAAAAAGGGCATGTCGTCATTGACGATCTGGATCACGGTATGGCGGCTGGTCCAGCCGTCCGCATCCTGTGTGGGGCTGAGCACCCGCACGCGCGCCTGCCCGGCACCGCGCGAGTGGCCGAGCTGCCACAGCGAGAGTGCGGCCCCGGCCATCTCGTCGGCGCTGCGGGCAGCCAGATCGTCGGGGTCGACGTCACTGAAGGTCTGAGCGGCCAGCGTGGAAAGCAGTGCCGTTTGCGCGGGGGTCGCATGCGCGAGCACGCGCCCTGCGATGGCGTCCATCCGCACGTCGGCTTGCGTGCTGTCCATGGTGTGTCTCCTTTGTCCCTTGATTTGTCGCGGCGTGGTTTCGCGACGTTGTTGCGAGGCTGCCTGCGGCCGACAGGTCAACTGAGGCCGAGTCCGTGCAGCATGGCACCAGCCACATGTGATTTGAGCCACTGGAGTATGCCCGGCGCAAATCAGCGGCAGCGCCGGGCACGAAGTAGCTCTCTATTGTCCCGCAATTCAATGCTTCATCGCCGCTCGTCGGCGCAAGCGCGCCGTCCGGGTCATGTCGGATCAAGCAGGCTGCTCCCGCGGCTGATGACGAGGCAGAGATCCGGCAGTCCGCCATGTGCATCCCAACCACTTTCGCCACTCGTCGTGACGTGCCTCGTCGTGAGCGAGGCATTGGCCTCATTGAAGTGCTTGTCACTCTGGTCATTCTGGCCTTCGGGCTGCTCGGCGTTGCCGGGCTGCAGGCGAGCGCATTGCGCTCCACGGTCGAAAGCGGCAGCCGTGGCATGGCGGTGCGGCTGGCCAACGACATGGCCGAGCGGCTGCGCCTCGAGCCCCGACAGCTTGCCGCCTATGTCAGTGCGGCCGCGGCCGATCACAGCACGATCGACAGCAGCGCCTGCTACGGCGCGTCTGGTTGCAGCGGGGCAACGCGCGTGAACGCCGCGGTGGGTGAGTGGCAACGCCAGCTCGCCCTGCGGCTGCCCGGCGGCGAAGGCATCGTCTGCCGAGACGCAACGCCCCTGGATGGCAGCGCGCAAGGCGCGCCAGAGTGCACCGGCGCGGCAACTGATCCGCTCGTGGTCAAGGTGTTCTGGCACGGCCGCAGCAACGAGAGCGGCGCGGCCAACAACGGCGGCTTGGCACTGCGCTTCTCGATGGTGGTGCTGCCGTGAGCGCGGCCCCGCATCTGCCGGTCTGCGCCCGCCATCGCGTTTCGAGGTGCGGCAGTCAGCGCAGCCCGCAACGCTCCACGCAAGGCGGTCTGGCGCTGATCGGGCTGATGGTATCGATGACCATCGGCATGCTGCTGGTCGCGCTGGTGCTGTCGGTGTTCGTCGCCACCAATCGCAGCAGCCAGACCCAGGATGCCGTCGCGCAGATGGACGACAACGGCCGCTTCGCGCTCGACACCATTACGCGGGTGGTGCAGTTGGCTGGCTATCGCAACTGGGGCGGCCCGCAAAGTTCGCCGCCTGGCTATCTCGGTGCCCGGCGATCCCGCGGTCAGTGGCGGCGATGGCGAGAGCGCAAAAAACGCGGTTTTCCGACAGCCTGACGGTGCGCTTCCACGGCTCGGGCCCGGCGATCGGTGTGGCCGACGGGGCCGTCACCGACTGCATCGGCAATCCGGTGCCCGAAGGCGCGGATTTGGCCGCGCGCTCTGTCAAGACATGGGGGCCGAGGGCAGCGCCGGCTTTGCGCTCGGTGGTGGGCAGTTCGTGAGCTTCAACGCCTTTGGTCAGCCGCGCGCACTCAATGGCACGACCTTCGCCGACGGCAACGTGCGACTGAGTTTCGGCGAGGCCAGGCGGCGCGTGTGCGTGGACGCGCGCGGACGCGCCAGCGTCGTGCAAGGCAACTGCCTTAAGCCGCGCCTGCGCTGCCCATACGCAGCGCCCTGCAACACGACGCC
Source organism: Burkholderiales bacterium (assembly GCA_020248785.1). GTDB lineage: Bacteria > Pseudomonadota > Gammaproteobacteria > Burkholderiales > Burkholderiaceae_F > JALHMQ01. Next base: position 9,090 of record JADCGX010000249.1, read on the forward strand.
GCGCAGGACGCGTCCGAGAGCGTGCGGGTCAAGTGGTCGCGACCGCTACGTGAGCACGCGCGGGCGCGCATGCTGCGCCAGGACTCGCGGCCCGGCCTATGATGGCCGCCGGTGTCCACGCAGGCGGGCTTGCCGCTCGACACTCTTGATTCTGTCCGCCGTCCGACTACGACGTCTTTCGTGCTCCCCTTGGCTGGCCTGAGCGACGGCGCGCGCCGTTGGTGCTTTGTCGATCTCGAGACGACCGGCTCGGCGGCGGCGCGCGAGCGCATCACCGAGGTGGGCATCGTCACCGTCGACATCGACGGCGAGGCGCTACGGGTGTCGGAGTGGGCGTCGCTCGTGAACCCCCAGCGGTCGATCCCCGCCGAGATCCAGTGGCTCACCGGCATCACCAACGACATGGTGCGCGGCGCGCCGCGCTTCGCCGAAATCGCCGACGAACTGCTCGAGCGGCTGCGCGACGCCAATTTCGTCGCGCACAACGCACGCTTCGACTACGGCTTCTTGCGCGCGGAGTTTGCGCGGCTCGGCATCCCGTGGCGCGCGACCACGCTGTGCACGGTGCGCCTGTCGCGCGCGCTGTATCCGGACCGCTCGCCGCATTCGCTCGATGCGATCGTCGCTCGCTTTGACCTCGCCGGCGAGACGCGGCACCGGGCGCTGGGCGACGCCAAGATCCTGTGGCGCTTCATCCAGCGCCTGTACGAGCGGCGCCCGCGCGCGGAAGTGGACGAGACGATTCGCCTGCTGCTGGCGCGCTCGGCGACGCCTCCGATGCTCGCGCCTAACGCGCTCGACGACGTGCCGGCCGCGCCGGGCGTGTATCTGTTTTTCGGGCTGAACGCGCATCCGATCTACATCGGCAAGAGCGTGGATCTGCGGGCGCGCGTGCAGGGCCATTTTGCGGCCGACAGCAGCAACGCGCAGGACGCCAAGCTGGCGCAAGAGGTCTGTCGCATCGAGTGGGAGGAGACTGCCGGCGAGATCGGCGCGCTGCTGCGCGAGGCCGAGCTGGTGAAGACTCGGCTGCCCTCGCACAACATCGCGCTGCGTCGGCGTCTGAATGCGGTCACGCTGTATCTCGATGCGCGGAGCCGGCCCAAGGTGGCACCGGCGAGCAGCCTGCCGCTCGACGGCGCGCAAGAGCACTTCGGCCCGTTTTCATCGCGCGCCAGTGCGCGTCAGTGGTTGTTGGCGCTGGCCCGCGAACACGCGCTGTGCCTCAAAACGCTCGGCTGGGAGCGCGTGCCCAAGAGCACGGATGGCGATGGCCGCGCCGCCGCCGGCCGCGGCTGCTTCGCGTTGCAGTTGCATCGCTGCCATGGAGCCTGCGTCGGCGAGGAACCGCCGCAGGCGCACACCGCGCGCCTGCTCGATGCGCTGGCGCCGGCACGCATCGCGTCCTGGCCGTTTGAGGGGGCGATCGCCCTGATCGAGCGCAACAACGAGCGCTTGCGCGAGGACGTGCACGTGTTCGACCGCTGGTGCTATCTGGGCAGCGTGCGCACGCTGGACGCCGCACTCGCCCTGGCGCGTGACGATCTGCCGCGCCGCTTCGATGCCGATGTCTATCGCATCGCGCGCCAGGCGCTGGCGGCAGTCGCGGCCGGCACGCTGGAGTGCGTTGCGCTCTGGCAGCTCAAGACGGACGCACCGCCACCGAGTCCAGCCGCTGCCCCGCCCGCAGACCCAACGCCGCCGCTGGCGCATTGACGGCGCTGACGACGCCGCTGGCCCAACTGTCGGTCGCCTCGCCGATGCGCGCGCTCGTATGCGACACCGCCACCGCCGCCTGCCCGTGCTGCGCGAGCAGCGCGAGCCCGCTCGTGCCCGCGCCGTCCTTGCCGCCGCCGGCGTCGTTGAAGACATAGCACCAGGCCGGCACCGCCAACGCGAACCGCGCGGCGCTCGCGCCCCCGTGCGAGCCGGTGACGACGAGCGCGTGCGCATGCGCCGGGTCGACATTGGCAACGGAATCGAGAAGAACGAGGCGAGGCGCCATGGTCATTCGAGAAGATCCACAGGCGCAACAAACCATGGACCGCGAATAGCCCGCTCGCGCGGCGAAGCCCTTGGTCAGATTCGAAACAAAGACGCGAACGTGAGGATCATCTAGCCGACTTTCCGACCGGGCGTATGTTCGTTGTGCGAAGTGCAACGGGAGTCGGCCCAGAAGAGCGGCGATGATAGGGTATGCCGCGATCGATCTGAATGCGAACAACGGCGTGGCGGTCATGCTCGACGAGCACGACCGCGTCTTGCCGCAGCGACGGCTGCCGAACCGGTTGGAGGAAGTCGTGTCGGCATTGACGCCGTATCGAGGCGAGTTGAAAGCGGTGGCCGCAGGATCGACCTCCAAATGGTACTGGCTGGTCGATGGCTTGCAGGAGCAGCACTCTGCTGTGCTGATGGTCAACGCCTCGGCTGTCAACACCTACGAAGGATTGACGTACAGGAAAAGCTAATGGGGTCAGGTTCGACCTTCTTCATTCGATCAAAGATCCAGTTCTGGCGTGTGTCCTCAATGGAGAAAATTCGAGCCGGACCCCTTATCGATGCTGGCGTCTGCGTGCCGGCGCGCAGCCACTGCACCAGGTCGGCCAGCACCCGCGCATTGGCGCGCGAGTCGGTGACGTAGGGCAGTTCCGGCACTGCGGCGATCAAGCCCAGCGCGGCCAGCGCGGCCGGATGTTCGGCCATCGTGGCGCGCGTGCGCGTGAAGCCATGCGCCAGCACCACCGCACCGCGCGGCGGTGCGTCGCCGGTGGGCGGATACAGATCGAGCATGACCGGCCGCTGCGCCAGGATGATCTCCACCGGTTGCGGCTCGATGCCGCGCGCGGGCGGCGGGCCGAGCAGGAGCGCGGCGAGCAAGGCGCCGAGGGCGGCCAGCACGGCGGCGTGGACCGCCGCCGTGCTGCTGCGCGGGCGATAAAGGGCGACAGAGGGCATGACGCCTGTGAGATTAGCGCCGTGCGCCCTGTGCTGGTCAGGCTACCGGCGCAGCCATCCGCAGTGCGGCCTGGGCGGCACAGGCCGGTCATACCGGGGTTCGAGGCAGCAAGTCGGGGGGGGGCAGCCGCACCTCTGCGCGACAAGACCTCTCGATCCTGGTCGATCCCGTTCTTCCCAAAGCCACGACGGGGCTGCCGGCGATAGAGCCAAGTCACTGCACTTGCTTGACTTCTGCAATTACACGTGTAAACATCGTCAAACATTTACAAACGTAATCAATAGAGATGCTGCAGATCACCGACGCCGAGGCCCGGGTCATGGAGGTGCTGTGGGCGGCGGGTGCGCCGCTGAGCGCCGAGGAGGTTGCCGCCGGCTTGCGCGGTCCGCAGCGCTGGCAACTGGCTACGATCAAGACGCTGGTGAACCGGCTGCTCAACAAGGGCGCCATCCGCGCCAGGAAGGACGGCCGTCGCTACCTTTACAGCCCGCGGCTGCGGCGTGAGCGCTGGGTGGGTGCGCAGGCCTCGGGGCTGCTCGATCGCCTGTTCGGAGGCAGCCTGGCGCCGTTGGTCGCCCACTTTGGCAACCAGCGTCCGCTGCGAGCCGATGAGGTGGAGGCGCTGCGGCGGCTGCTGGAGAGCTACGAGCAGGAAGGCGCGCCGCAAAGCCCGGAGATCGCGGGTCGACGGCGTCCAAAGCCATGACCCCCTACCTGATCGACGGACTGCAGCAACTCGGCTACCAGACGCTGGTCCTGGGAGCCGCCGTGGCGCTGTTGCTGGTCCTGCGGCGGCCCCTGCGGTGCTGCTGGGGTGCAAGGTTCGTGTATGCCGTCTGGATTCTGGTTCCGCTTCTCATGCTTGCCGCGATCATGCCCAGCAGCCCGCCGGGCCGCCAGATCAGGGCCGAGGTCTTGGCCCTTCTCAGCCCGGCCCTGCCGCCTGCCCCTGCCCCTGCGCCGGCCCCTGCGCGGGTGCAGCCGGCTTGGCCGTGGTGGTTGGCCGGGCTGTGGGTGGTCGGTGTGTTGATGACTGCCCTGCGCTTCCTGCTGCTGCAGCGCCGCTACCTGCGCGGCCTGCAACCGGCGGGACCGCACTGCTTGCGCGGCACGGCCGGCAGCGCGCCGGCTCTGGTGGGGCTGTGGCGCGCCCGGCTGGCGCTGCCCGCCGACTTTGAGACGCGCTTCGACCCGCAGCAGCAGCGTCTCGTCCTGGCGCACGAGCAAGTCCACCGACGGCGCGCGGACAACCTGTGGAATGCCATCGCGGCGGGCCTGTGCGTACTGCATTGGTTCAATCCGCTGGCGTGGCTGGCCGCGCAGCGCATGCGGGCCGACCAGGAACTGGCCTGCGACGCGGCCGTGATGACTCTGTATCCGGGTCAGGAGGCGGTCTACGGACGCGCACTCATGAAGGCGCAAGCGACGCCGGGCGGCTTGCATGCACCCTTGCCCTGGTCGACCTGGTCCTCCGTTCATCCTCTTGTCGAAAGGATCGACATGCTCAAGCACCATCGACGGTTCAATCGCTATCCCCGAGCCGGCCTGGCGCTTCTGTGCCTCCTGGCCTTCGCGGGGATCGGCACGGTTCATGCGCTTCAGGGCGGGTCGGTCGACAAACCGGTGTTCTACGACCTGCTGATGGACCTGTCGTTCACGGATGCGCAGTCCTTGACCCTGCAAAGCCAGCCGCGCGTCGTGACCGAAGCCGGCAAGCCCGCGAAGATCATCCTCGGCGGCACGCCGCAGAAACCCGGGCCGGTCGTCATTGATGTGACGCCTCGTGAGTCCGGCGGTGGTGCCGTCTCGATCGCTGCCGAGATCAAGATGAAGCGTGCCGATCAACTGGAAACGGTGTCCCGGCCGCGCTTGATCACCGGCGATGGGGAGCGTGCGCTCATCAGCATCGAGACTCGTGATGCAAGCGTCCGGGAAAGCCTTCACCTGTACATCACGCCGCGACGAACCGAGGTTCTGGGGCCGCCTGCGCGCCCGTAGCCCTCCTCGGCCGGAGCAAGCAGCTTGGGCCGCTGGGTCCCGATAGTGCCGTTGCCCGCATGAATGCTTCGACTGACAGGCCACCCGAGATCACGGCCGATCTGGTCGCGCGACTCATCCGGGGCCAGTTTCCGCAATGGGCGAAGCTATCGGTCACGGCGGTGGACCCCGGCGGGCATGACAATCGAAGCTTTCGCCTCGGCCAAGGCATGCTGGTGCGCCTGCCGAGCGCGGCGGAGTATGCGGCGGCAGTCGAGCGTGAGCAGCGTTGGCTGCCGGTTCTGTCGCCGGCGCTGTCACAACCGATCCCGCTGCCGATCGCGTTGGGACTCCCGGGCTGTGGCTTTCCCTGGAAGTGGTCCGTCTACCGGTGGTTGGACGGCACAGCCGCCCGGCCGGAACGCATTTCCAGTCTCGAACGGTTTGCGCGCGACCTGGCGGTCTTTCTTCGTTCGCTACAGGCCGTGTCGCCGGCTGGCGGTCCATCGCCCGGACCCGATACGTTTCATCGTGGCGGCGCGCTGGCTGTCTACGATGGGCAGTTGCGGCGGGCCGTCGAGATTCTTGCTGCCCGGCTGGGCCGTCAATCCCGCATTGCCATCGACAAGCGATGGACTCGCGCAGTGGAAAGCAAGCCGCCCGCGCGGCCCGTCTGGGTGCATGGAGACATTGCCGTCGGCAACCTCCTGGTCGGCGACGGACGCCTTTGCGGCGTCATCGACTTCGGCCAGTGTTGTGTCGGGGATCCCGCCTGCGACCTGGCCATTGCGTGGACGCTGTTCAACGCCAGGACACGGCCGATCTTCCGCTCGGTCATCGAACCCGACGACGGACTTTGGGTTCGCGCGCAGGCTTGGGCTCTCTGGAAGGCACTGATCGTGGCCGCCGGGCTGACTGAATCCCACGCATGGGAAAGCGCGCAATGCTGGAGCACGATCCATGGCGTACTCGGCGAGTCAGGGCAAACCGCGGGCTGACCCGTCGGTTAAGTGACCGGCAGCCCAGTCTCTCCGGTTTTCGACTGACGAGCGCCGGGATTGCTTGGGCGCAGCCTGGTTGCGCGACGCGCTGCGCGGCCGCATGGTTCGCCTCGGAGCCATCCGAGGGCTACGCTTGCGGGTTAAGGCGGGAGTTGGAGTTTTGGGCGAGCGGGCGGGAAAGCTCGAGCCCGGCTCACCTCCCTGCACTCTACTCATCTCGCCCATCTCGGACCGCATCCTGGTTCGCCGGTTTCCGCCGGCGTGCGCGCTGCCAGTTGAAACCCCGATGTCTCTGCAGACCCAGCTCGTCATTCCCGTACCCGCTGCCGCTGCCTGGCACCTGCTGATCGACACGACGCTGTGGCCGCGTTGGGGGCCAAGCGTGCGCGCCGTGGACGTGCCGGCGCGCTGCATCGGGCCCAGCATGCGCGGGCGGGTGCAGACGCCGGCTGGCCTGTGGCTGCCGTTCCAGATCAGCGAGTGGGACGAAGGGCGGCTGTGGGTGTGGCGGGTGGCCGGTCTGCCGGCCACGGGCCACCGCGTCGAGCCGCTTGCGCCAGCGTCGTGCTGCGTGACGTTCACGGTTCCGATCTGGGCGCCGCTGTACCTGCCGGTCTGTCGGATCGCGCTGCGCCGCTTGAGCACGCTGGCCGGTACTGCGGCAGGTTCGCGGTAGCGGCACGCTCGCGCTCGCGCCCCCGCTCACTGCCCATCGTGCGCGCGCAACCATGCGACGATCGCAGCGCGCACCTTCTCGCCGTGCCCGATCAGCAGGTGACCGCCGGTGTCGTAGTCGATGAACCTGGCTGCGGGTATGCGGCTGGCGATGTACTGCGCGCCGGCAAAGGTGCCAAAGCCGTCGTCGCGTGCGCTGATCGCCAGGGTGGGTGCGCGGATACGCTCCAGCGGGTACGGCTGCAGCCCCTTGCCGAGCCGCGTGTCGTCCGCCAGCCCGGCGGCGCGCAGCGACACCGGCAGCACATGCTCGGCCATCGCGTGCGCCCGCGCCCGCTCGCGCGCATCGGCCGCGTGGATCAGCGCCGGTGGTGTGGCGAGCACCTGCGCAAAGAACGCATCGCGCGCCAGGTGCAGCGCGCTCCACACCAGCAGGTCGGAGCCGAGCAGGCGCAGCAGTCTGGCGTCCTGCGCGTCCGACACTGGAGGCGCGCTGCCGGCCACCGCGCCGGGCTTGTGGACGATCGGCACCACCAGCACCAGCGCGCTGACCCGCTCCGGATGGCCGATCGCAGCCTGCAGCGCCGACGGGGCGCCGGCGGAGGCCCCCAGCACCGCGGCCCGGGGTAGGCCGAGCGCGTCGAGCACGCAGACGTGCGCGTCGGCCTGCGCCTCGGGCGAGGCGTCGGCCGGCCGCGGCGTGCGCAGGTAGCCGAAGCGCGACACGGCAATCACGCGGATGCCGTGCTGCGTAAGCGGTCGCGCGAAGTCCATGCCCTGGTCGTGACCGCCGCCGCTGCCGTGGATCATCAGCAGCGGCAGACCGGCGCCGGCCTCCTGCACCTCGATCGGGCCGCAGCGCGTGTCCAGCACACGGCTGCCGCTGGCGGCGCGGGCTGCGGCCTGCGTCAGGTCGTGCCGGAACGCCGCGTGCAACGCCAGTGCCGGCGCCAGCGCCGCCGCGGCCAGGACGGCCGCTGCGACGGTCCACCGGCGCCGGCGCGTCAGCATGGCCACTACGCCGCCGTCAATACGGCCGTGACCGGCCGCCGGAGGGAGGCGGGCAGCGTCGGCCCGCGTCCGAAGCGCAGCACCAGGTCTGGCCGCTCGCCCGGCACGCCAACGAAACGCGCAAACTCGGGCCGCAGCGCCGCGACCTCCACCGGCTGGTTCAAATGCGCGGTGCGCAGGTCCAGCGCGGCGGCCTGCAGCGCAAACCGCTGGTAGGCGCGGCCGACCTCGACCCAGCTCGCGCGGTCGTTGCTCGCGCCCACGAACACCGCGATGCCGGCCGAACTGCGCAACTGCCGCGCGTACTTGTCGTTCTCGCTCTTCTCGGTGAAGAGCACGCCGAACAGCAGGCGGCCGAGCCAGACGGGTACCGACGGGTTGCCCGCTGACGCGCCATACAGACCATCGCCGAGCCGCACCGCGTCGCTGGCGGAAAAGCGAATCCAGGCCTTCAGCTCTTCGACGAAGGCGGCATCGCGCATCTGCGCGCTGTTGCCCTGGAGCACGAACTCCAGCACCTGTTCCAGCGCTGCCTTGTCGGTCAGCAGAACCAGCCGCACGCCCCCGCCGGCAGCCGCCTGCTCCAGGGCGCGCAACTCGTCACGCGCCAGCGGCTTGCCGTCGTACTCGGCGCGCGTGCTCTGGCGCCGCGGGATCGCCTGGAACAGCGGCGACGTGCGCGGCGCGGTCGGTGCCAGCGCGAGGCGCAGCGCGCCGCGCGCGTCATCGAACGCCGCCTGCGCGTGTAAGCCGTGCGCCAGCGCGGCCTGGGCCAGGTTCTCGGCGGCGCAGCCGAGCGAGACGAACAGGTGATGGTCGTCCGGATCGACCGCCGGACAGCGCCGCGCGAAGTCCGGCAGGATCGTCACCGCGTCGGGCTGCAGTGCGAACTTCCAGCACTGCGTGTTGTGGCTCGATGGGGCGAGCGTCGCATAGCGCACCAGCTCGGTACCCAGCGCGGCGCCCTGCAAGCCGGTCAACGGGCCGTGCCGCCAGATCTCCTGCACCGCGCTCTCGTAGGCCTGCGACCCGACGCCGACGCCCTGGGTGCATCCGGCCAGAGGCGGCACGGCCGCCAGCAGCGCCGGCAGCGCATGGTTGAACTGGCGACGGCTCGGCATGGCGACCCCCTTTAATGTGATAGCACCAGCAAAGAGTGTCGCCGGTCGGGCCGACTAGAAACGCCGGCTTGAAGATGCTGAAAAGTGACTGCGACGCCGTCGCAATTGGACCACTCGTCAGACCGAACGCCGCTCCTATCTGCGTTTCAAAATCAGAAAGAAAGCTCATGACGCGATCCTACTTCTTAGCCGGTTCAGCCGCTTTGCTGTCGAACATCTTGCTCAGCGCTTCCTTGCGCTCACGCTCAATCTGTTCACGAGCGGCCGCTCCTCGCCTATCGAGGTCGTCTTTCTTGGCGCGATCGTCCTCCATCATCTTGCGAATCGCCGCAACATCGGCGTCCGACTGCCTCTGACCGCATCCACCAAGCGAGACACAACCAAGAAGAACTGTGCAACAAAGGGCAGAGGTTCGAACCATGTTTGACTCCATCAGATAATCGTTAACCTAGCTTAGGAGCTTGCGCGGCCCCCCGCTTGCGAGCGCGCACGCGCTGCAGCAAGGGCTCAATCCACACCGCGGGATCGTCGCTACCGAGTTCGGCGCGCAGCTGGGCGTTGTCCCGACCACTGTTGAACCGTGGCCGGTGACGGCTCCAATGGGTTGATGCTACGCGGCCTTCCGGATCACGCCGCTGTCGGCCTCAGGACGACGCGCATCCAGAGCCTTGAGCAGGCTGCGCATCTGCGAGCAGCCGCGCAGCTTGCGCA